>JBBQFO010000091.1:0-18069 GCA_038322035.1 Candidatus Obscuribacterales bacterium | reverse complement strand
ATCGCCTTAACGCAACCGGCAGTACCAAGCGGTCGGCCTTGCTCTGTCGAGTAGCTGATTTTGCAGCCGAAATCTTCCCCATCCCTGAAGTAATCTTTGATCGCATCTGGAAGATAGAACAAAGTGAAAATGATGTCTTTCATATTGTGCTCTTTTAAGAGATCGACAATATGCTCAGCCATCGGCTTATTCATCACAGGAACCATTGGTTTAGGCAAATTACTAGTGAGCGGTCGTAATCTTGTTCCAGAGCCGCCAGCCATGATTACCGCTTTCATGTTCACTTCCCTCGCAATATTGATCGTGATACTTGTACTTTGAACGCCTGGATTTCTTCTCTGCGTTCACGCTGTTTTTAGAACTTGCTTTCTACTTAGAACGTCGTCCAGTTGGAGGCAATGCCGGAGCAGCCACAGAAGTTGGTGCAGCCGGCGTTGAAGCGACGCCGTCATTACCGATTTGAGAAGCTTCGATCATTACCTTGTCGTAAACTTCAAGAGTTCGCTTGGCGATTACTTTCCAGTTATAGATGTGTCGTACTTTTTCGTAAGCATCTTTCTTGATTGCGTTAGCCAACTCAGGATTACGCAACACTTCCAGAAGTCCCCAGGTGAGACTGCCTGCATCGCCAGCGTAAGTGGTCATGCCGGTGACGCCGTGTTCGACGAAGTCGGTCAGTCCGCCGCTATCCGAAGTGACAACAGGAACATTCGCGGCCATTCCTTCCAACGCAACAATACCAAACGGTTCGTACAAGCTTGGAATGCAGACAACATCAGCGATTTTGTAGAGATCCTTCAGATCACTATCGCTTACATAACCAAGGAAACGAACGTGATGATCGATGCCGAGTGCAATCGATTGTCGTCTCAACTCTTCCATGTGATATCCGGTTCCAACGATCAAATACTTAGCACCAGGGCACTCAAAAATCACTGCTGGAGCTGAGTTAAGCATGATCTGCACGCCTTTCTCTTGCACCAATCGTCCAACAAAAAGAATGATTGGTTCGTGCGGTGCAGCGTATCTGTTACGCAAAGGTTTTGGATCGAACTCGTAATCAAAAATTTCAGGATCTGTGCCGTTTGGAATAACGACGATTTTGTCTTTTGGCATTCCGAACAAGCGCTGCAGCTCAGCATGCATGTGTTGACTGTTGACTATTACTTCCCACGATTCGAAAGTCAAACGCCATTCCGCTTGGTGAATGTAGTGTTGCTGTTCGGTGTGAACACCGGTCATGCGCCCGGCCTCGGTGGCGTGCATGGTGGCAATGACCGGCACGCCGAATCCGGATTTCATTACCCAGGCAGCATCTGTAACCATCCAATCATGAGCGTGCACGATGTCGAAAGGATTCTTGCGCTGAAGTTGAATTGCGTATTGCAACAATCCAAAATTCAAGCGATTTACCCAGCTCAAAAAGTCTGGATTTGGATCGGTTTGCGTTTTGACTCGATGAACATGCACCAGTCCGTCCAGCTCATGCTCAGCAGCGCCGGGGTGATCGGCCGTGACTACATGAACTTCCCAACCAGCTGCTGCAATTTCTTTGGATAACGCCCAAACAACTCTTGCCAAACCGCCGATCACACGGGGAGGATATTCCCACGCCAACATCAAAACGCGCTTCTTCGCCACTTTCAGTCTCCTAATACTCACTTGACGGGGGTCTACCCATCAGCGTCATTATCGCCCCTTTGAGCGTAGTTTTACCTTTCAAAGCGGCATCGACTTGCTCTGCAATGGGCAGTTCGAGTCCCAGCCGTTTAGAAAGTTCACAAACCGCTTCGGCAGTTGGCACTCCCTCGGCAATTGCTTCCAATCCTGTCAGCACCTCTTCTAATTGTTTACCCTGTGCAAACTCCATTCCCAACCGGTAATTTCGGCTATTTGGACCCGCGCAGGTGGCAAAGAGATCGCCCATGCCGGCGAGTCCCGCAAGAGTTGCCGGTTTGGCGCCCAATCGAACTGCCAACCTTGTCATCTCGGCTAATCCGCGCGTCAACAATGCAGCCTTGGCGTTGCTGCCAAGGTGCAGACCGTCAGAGGCTCCAGCCGCAATTGCGATCACGTTTTTGAGTGTGCCGCCAAGCTCGACGCCGATCAAGTCATCATTGGAATAGACACGGAAACCCGGCAAGCTCACGACTTTCTGCACATCGATAGCGACACCGATGTTTGCGCATGCAATCACTGAAGCAGTGGGCAGTCCAACTAGAATCTCTGCGGCCAGATTGGGACCAGAAAGCGAACATACAGGCAATTCGGGTATTACATCCGAAATCACTTCTGACATACGCTTCAGAGTGGAAAGTTCGAGACCCTTTACAGCGCTGACAATTACGCTGGCTGTACTGTGCTTCAGATGCGGTTTCAGTCTTTCGGCCAGACTTCTTGTTGATTGAGATGTGCAACAGAAAAGAATGACATCTGCGCTGGCGACTGTTTCGTGTAGATCGCTTGACGCAATTACCTGATGCGGAATTTCAATTTTTAGCGGACGCTCGATCAGGTGCGTTGAATTGATGCGCTCAGCTTTGGCTGCGTCTTGGGTCCACAGGCGCACTTCGCGTCCCGCATTTGCCAATAGCCAACTAAGTGTGGATCCCCAACTACCCGCGCCAAGCACAGCAACTTTGTTCATTTTTGCCGACTCACTGTCGATGAATACCGCTTAAGTGCAAGTATTTTACACGGTATTCGCCGCACCTGAAAACTGATCAGCGGCTACGCGAATTACATTGGATCAATTCAAGCGGATTGGGAGGTTGTCTGTCGAAGTGGAATTTTCCGTTGTAGTGCAATTTTCTGTTGTCGTGAAGTGCCTCTGTTGTCGTGAAGTGCCTCTGTTGTTCGTTAAGCGCGGTCCCTTTGCTTTCTTCCCCTTACAAGCGGGTGCTTAATTTGATGCATAAATTTGTGCATCAAATTAAGCACCCGCTTATAAGGCCTGCTAGAACAAGAAACAAGGGGAGCGCCATTGTCCAAGCACTCGCTTTCACAAGGCTAAGACCGCCAGTCTCCGCAGCAGCTCACCAAATGTAGTGGCACAATGCAATTAACAAAACAAGCAATTAGCAATTAGCAATTAGCAATTAGCGATTAGCCGCTAGCAAATAGCCACTAGCAAATAGCCGCTAGCAAATAGCCACTAGCAGCTAGCTGCTAACAGGGATCGTGGAGCAGGGAGCAGGGAGCACTGAGCAACGGAAGGGCAAGAGAGCGCAAGCAACGCGTTAAGTAATCGGATCTGCTTTTATGAATTGGTTGCCCTTGATGGCCATGGCGCAGTTGCGTCCTGATTGCTTGGCGGCGGAAAGAGCGCTGGATGCTGATTGTACCCACTTGTCCAGGTCCATTGTTTTGGAATCCAGGACGCTAATTCCGGCGCTGCATGATGCAAAAAATCCTGCATGCAATGGCGTCGAGTGCGCGGTGGCAGCGAAGTCTGCGATCAGACGAGCTGCTAATGTTAGGGCTTCTTGTTCGTCGATTCCTTCCGCGATAATTCCGAATTCGTCGCCGCCGTAGCGCCCGATGATATCGCTCTGCCTGAGCCGCTTGCGGAGAAGTAGTGAAAGGGCTACTAAAACTTTGTCGCCGCCTGGATATCCGTGACGCTCGTTGATGTGACGGAAATTATCCATGTCTATAAGAATCAAGGCAGTGAAATTTGCCTTGCGCTTTTGCTGCGCAATCGTCACTTGGGCTTGTTCCATGAATGAAGAGTGGTTGAGTAGATTTGTCAGACCATCTTTATGCAAAAGCGTCTGCAGAAATCTGGAACGCTCCAATCTTGCCGACACACTCGAGAGCAGCAGTGCAGGCGGAACTGGCTTGACGAGGTGGTCATCACCACCAGACCGTGCCGCTTCAATTCTTGCTTCGATGTTTCCTTGTGTCGTTAAGAAGATAACGGGAAGAGTTGCATGTCGTTCGTCTTGCCTGAGATACCGAGCCAATTCGTAACCGGTCATGCCAGGCAACATAACATCCAACAATACGAGATCCGGATTGAACGATGAAATAAACGAGTCGAAATTTTTCGGATCGGTACAGGTGCGAACCTGATATCCAGCCGATTCCAAGAAGGCGCGAATGAATGCCGCTTGATCTGGATCATCTTCCACAGACAAGATACGCGGTGCTTCCTGCCTGCGCTTATCGAGAAGATACCGCATTCTCCGCAGCATCGCTTTCATATCGACGGGTTTTTCAAAGTGAGCGTCAGCACCGCAGTGAATCGACCGAACCTTGTCCAAAAATCCAGTCTGCTTGCTGACGATAACGATCGCTATTTCTTCGCCACCAGGTAATGTGCGCACGTGCTCTACGAGCTCATAGGCATCACCATCGGGCAGTGGAATTTCGATGATCATTCCATCAGGCATCTCGCGCACGACTTCGTTGATACCCGTAGCCATCGTGCGCGCAGTGCGGAAAGTCATTCCACCTTCTTCAACCAATTTGCAAAGCAATGAAAGATCAGTTTGACTTTCATCGATGATGACGATTTCAGACCGCCCCATGCCACGACCACCCGTGCCCAGGTTGGTAGTCTCAGCAGCTTCATCGGTGACCGCGAATTCGTTGGCTAGCGCGTTCAGCAAAGCTTTCAATTTTTCAACATCAGCGCGAGGTGGACGTGATGCATCGCGCAACAACGAGTTGCAATAATCCTCGCCTTCAGACCCCATCGAAGACACTGATGGATAGCCGTACATGCTGCCCGATCCCGCCAACCAGTGAAATTGGCGACTCAACTGCTCGATCACTTCAGCGTTAGACGGATTCTGCGCCAGAGCCGAAAGCATTTCGATTATCTTGCCGATACGCTCAGAAGAACGTCGAATATATTGCTCTTTAAGTTGACCAAAAGTTTGAGACCAGGCCTGCATCTTTTAGCTTAGCCCTCTAAGATCGCACGCACTTGGTTAGCCAAAATCGTCGGATCAAATGGCTTCGTGAGCACACCGATTGCACCCATTCTCTTCAATCTTTCAATTTCGCTGGTCATCGCTTTCGCCGTCAAAAAGATAACGGGAATATTCTTAGTACCAGCATTCGCCTGCAAAGCTTCAAGAGTTTCGGAGCCGTCCATAACTGGCATCATCATGTCAAGCAAGATGACATCTGGCTGTTCAGCTTCTGCCTTGGAGATTCCGTCGGCGCCGCTATCAGCTTCTAATACTTCGAGCCCGCCAAGAATGCTCAAACTCATGCTTGCAATTGATCTGGTGTCTTCTTCATCGTCAATGATGAGAACTTTCATTGTCAGCTCCTATTTTGTCTTTAGAACTACGATATACCCGGCAATCGAATCTATTCGATCGGCTTAGCCCGTGGTTCAGGCATTGGGTTTGATTTCAATATGTCTACGATTTGGTCGGTCAGAAGGGTTGGGTCGAAAGGTTTCGTCAGCACGGCAAGCGCGCCTAGTTCTCTCAAATTGTCGAACTCCTCGAATTTTCCTTTCACAGTCAAGAAGATTACGGGAATTCGCTCAGTTGCCGGGTTCTTGCGCAGATTGGTGAGCGTCTGGGTGCCATCCATCTCGGGCATGAGTAAATCGAGGATTATCACGTCTGGTTGCTCATCGGCAGCTTTTTGCAAGCCCTCTTTGCCACTCGCGGCTTCGATTACTTCAGCGCCACCAAGCAGGCCGAGGCACATACTCGCGATGCTGCGTGTGTCCTCTTCATCATCGATAACGAGAATCTTCATATTGGCTACCTTAGGGGGCTCAAATTCGGCATTCAAGCTAGCTGATCTTATCCGAAGTGCTGCATATGCAGCAAGCTGCTTGGCATGATCCAAGTCCAGCTATTAACCAAACATCTTTTCTTCAGGCTTGACCGGAGGCTGAGCCGCGGCGACCGGAACCGGCGCAGGCTGTGCTGCATTTGGGGTCTGGATGGTAAGTGGCTTCGCACCCGCTTGCGATGGCGGGATCTTGAACCAGAAGCAGCTGCCCTTGCCTTCTTCGCTCTCCACCCCGATGGCTCCACCATGCGCTTCGATGATGCCCTTACAAATTGCCAGACCAAGACCAGTACCGCCCTTCTTACGAGCATCTGAAGCTTCAACTTGCTGGAATCTCTGGAACAGAAGATTTTTGTACTTAGGTGGAATGCCTCGACCTTTGTCGACAACCTTGACTTCGATAAATCCAGGAATTTCGGAAACAGCGACGGTGACAGTCTCTCCTTTCGGTGAGAACTTGACTGCGTTGGATACGAGGTTGACGATAACTTGCACCAAGCGATCGCCGTCAGCATACACAGTGGCATTGGTGTGGACCATTTCCAACTTAATACCATTTTGTTCAGCGAAAGCTCGAACGGCTTCAGCAGAGCGATCCATCACGTTGTTCATTTGGATATGATCGAAGACCATATCCAATTTTCCGGATTCCAGTTTTTCAATATCGAGAATATCGTTGATCAAAGTGATCAGACGAATCGTATTTCTTTCCGCAATCGTGACCACTTTCTTGGCTTGTTCAGGCAAGTTTCCTAGCGCTCCGACCGAGAGTAGTGTCAAAGAACCGCGAATGGATGTAAGTGGAGTACGCAACTCGTGGCTGACGGTAGAAACGAATTCTTTCTTCAATCGCTCCACTTCGCGTCGTTCGGATACGTCGAGAATGTTGGCGAGATATCTGTATCCATCAGCGGTTTCAAATTCACTCAACGAAATTTCAATTGGGAAATCTTCACCGCCCTTCTTCAAAGCATCGAGTTCACCGATTCTATTGAGGGCACGAGAGAAGAGATTCTCCATAAAGTTGTGCGTGTCGGCCTGACTACGTTCGCTAAACAACTTCGAATCGTTGAACAGGCAGAGCAGGTGACGTCCTACAATTTCTTCGGCGTCGAAGCCGAACATGCGCTCACTGGCTGGATTGATTGACTCAATGAATCCTTCCTTAGTAATAATGATCAGACCGACAAGCATGTTTTCGATGATTGTTCTGATTCGCTTTTCGGAAGCTTTGGTGGCTTCTTCAACTGCTTTTCTGACTGAGATATCGTGAGCAACGCAGAACATTGAACGTTCCGCTTCAGACCAATATGTCGACCACAATACAGTTACGATCGAACCATCTTTGCGCCTGGTACGATTTTCAAATTCGGTGTTGCCCTTCTCTGCGCGAACGGCTCTGACAGCACGAATTGTTTCTTGATGATCTTCCGGAATAACTAATTCGATGAAGCGCCTGCCCATCAATTCATCAGGACGATATCCCCAAGTGGTATTACAGGCGGGGCTGACGGCGACGAATTTCCCGTCAACGTCAATCGAACAAATTACGTCTGCCGAGTTTTCGATAACGGCTCTTTCTTTTCTGCTCGCTTCATTCAACGCTTCAGCCATACTGTGGAAAACGCCGTCCAAGTGGGCGATTTCATCAGAACCTGAGAGTGCAGGATTAAGGGGTTCAGCTCGCGCAAGTCGGATTGAATTGTCTGTCAAAACATTCAGACGTCGACTAATCCCTCTACTAAAGTAGAGGGCCAGAGCAACTGCTATTAAGAAGTTAAGCAAGACGCCGATTACTAGATAGATCTTAACCATGGCGCGGTTGCGGTTCTGCGCTTCAGGTCCTTCACTTTCGATTTTTCTTTCGTCTTCGGTCAGTCCTCGCAATTCGTCTTGCAGTCGATCTGCAAGCGAACGAATTTCCTTATACATATGACGGGCACGGAATTGAGCAACGTCTACACGATTGTCATCGATAGCTGATTTTGCTTCACCAAGGATCTTCAGACCCGTGACAGTTATTACTTGCAAGTTTTGCAAAATTTGCTGCTGTCGGGAATTTTCGCCAACCAGATTTTTTAGTTCGTCTAAGTCTTGAGGAATTTGTCTAACAATTTTGTCGTATCTGTCGCTGAACAGTGGGCTCTTGGTGATCGAGTATCCACCCATGGCAACGCCCGCATCGTAGAAAAGCTTGGATAGAGTGTTAGCCTGCGAAATAATCGCTTTGGAACGAACCTGCCTTTGCACTTCAATTTCAGCTTGCCGCAATAAATAGGTCAGAGTGGCCAAAAAGATGACTTCGAAAATCAGCGGCACAGCTACTAAGATCAGCCCCTTGTGTGATAATTTTAGATTTAATCGCATCACGGTTCTGGTCTTCTCTTCTTAGTAGATCACTTGTGTTGAGTCTTCTTGTAAGCGTCGAGCAATTTGCTCAGTGCGTCGCTGCCACCACCGGCGGAGGCAGCCGGCTTTTGAGAAGCGGCAGCAGGCGGTGGTGAATATTGCGGTTGAGATGGCTGCGGAGCTGAAGATTCCAAACCGCCGCCCATTTCGCGACTCATGTCGTCGATCATTTGTTTTTGCTCGTCGTTCATCATCACTTCGGCGTCGCTTTGAACGGCTTTGTAGCCACCCGGGCATTCAAAATAGTTACTTGGAATCGTCGCTAACACCTGCATGCGATAAGTTTCAAGCATGCGCTTCGAACCTTTTGCATCGGTCAGTTGCAATCGCAAAGGCACGTTCTGTGTGGTTGGCAGACCATAAGCTGACGAGAGCAAATCGCCAAGGCGAGGTGGCACAGTGATGTCATCAGAAACCCAGTAATCGGCTGCACTGACCGTGGATGTTTTCAGTTTTCCCTTCGCAGTCTGGTGCGAAATAGTTCCTCCACCACGCATGACATACTGCGTCGCCTTCAAACCGGCAATATTGTTCGTCTGCCCACGCGACCACTGCCGATTGGCTAAATCTGAGGTCAGTCCGCGCGATGCGAGTGTACGTTTGTAATTGTCCAAAGTAGTTTGGTAATACACTCTTGTTTTGTCGTTGTACATGATGATGTTCCAGTCAGGTGCTTTAGTCACCATCGCGAAACCGGCGCGCGGATTGACGCACTTCAAGCCTGAAGGGCTGATGTAGACATACTGATCGCCTAACTGCGAGCTTTTCTGAGTCAAAACCCAGCCCTTGTCATCAGCTAGAGCTGAAGGGGCTGATAACACGCAGAAAGCTACAGCCAGCCAGACAGCACTAAAACCGCTCACGGTTCCCGCTAGCGGTTTGAACACTGGATTGAGAGAAAACAACACGCTGAAGAACACTCCCCTGAGATGGACTCTCGCTACTTTTTACCCTTTATATGGAAATCGGAAACCGAAAACCAAGAAACTCGCTCGTGCGCCCACGCCCGTCTTTTAACCGGCGACTTATCGAGGATAGCCCATAAACCGTTAGGCTGGCAATTTTGAAGACCATCGGACGATTCGGCAGCGCGGCTGGACGTGGCCCACTATCAAGTAGTCACAGAGACTTCGCTTTCTGCAGCTTTTACTTCCAGTTCTTCCCACCTTGCAAAAAGCTTGGCGAGCGCTACTTGAGCAGCATCGACACTCTTGGAAATTTCGCTTAGTTTCGCGTAGTTACTGGTGACTTGAGGTTTATCCATTTCGGCTTGCATGATACGAAGCTTGCCCTCGGCTTCTTCAATTTTTTCAGCCATGCCAGCCAGTTCTCGTTTCTCGGCTGTGGTCATTCCGACTCGCTCTTTCGGCTCATTCTTTCGTGATTTTCTATCGTTTCGCTCGGAATTAGAACTGCCTTTTTCAGCTTTGGCCACTCGTTGCAAATGCTTTTCGCATTGTTCGTAATCAGCAAAGTAAGTCGCAACGCCAGTCCCATCCAACGCCAAAATTTGCGATGAGACTGTATCTAACATCATGCGATCGTGAGTCACTAAAATTACTGCGCCCGGAAAATCTTCGAGACTATCTTCCAAAACTTCTAAAGAAGCGATATCCAAATCATTTGTCGGTTCGTCTAAAATCAGTACATCAGCAGGTTTGAGCATCAAATTAGCAATGAGGATACGAGCCTTTTCGCCACCCGATAAGTAGCTGATCGCCAATGGCAATTGATCTGGGCGGAATAAAAATTTCTTTGCCCACGTCGTGACATGAAGATTTCTGCCTCGATAATTGACGGTGTCGCCGTCGGAGGCAAGTGCTTCCTTCAAGGTTTTGGTTTCATCTAATTGCTCGCGGTTTTGATCGAACCAAACGATCTGCAGTTGCTCCGCACGTTTTATGTTGCCCTGATCCGGCTGCAGCTCACCGACCAAAAGCTTTAGCAAAGTAGTCTTTCCACTGCCATTCTTGCCGACAAGTCCGAGCTTGGTTCCGGTGGTAAGCAGTATTTCTAGATTTGAAAAAAGTGTATTGTTGCCGAAGCGTTTGGAAATCCCTTTGCCGACTATGAGTTCTTTTGTCTTTCGGCCGGAAGCATCAAAGCCAATTTCCATCGGCGCGTTTAACGAATTGCGCTGTTTAACGTCGGCTAGATCATCAATCAATTTTCCGGCGTCTTGAATGCGTCCTTTTGCTTTCGTTTGTCGGGCTCTAGCTCCGCGTTGCAGCCATGCAATCTCGCGACGAACCTTGCTAGCCAACGCTTGCTGCTGATGCAACTGCGCATTCAATCGCTCTTCACGAGCAATCAAAAATTCGCTGTAATTGCCGTTTATACTCAACACACCTTCGGGATAAGTTGGATTCAATTCGATCATCCTATCCACAACACCTTCCAGGAAGGCGCGATCATGGCTGACTACAACGAACGTGGTTCTTATGGATTTCAATAATTTTTCAAGCCAGAGCACGCCCTCTAAATCCAAATGATTGGTCGGCTCGTCCAGCAACAAAAGCTCCGGTTGTTGAACTAGGGCACATGCGAGCGCCAGACGCTTACGCCAACCACCGGAAAGTGAGCTGCACTTAGCCTGCCGATCAGGAAAACCCATTTGCGTTAGCGTGGAATCGACAGCGGCGGCTTTCTCGTAGTCTTCAAAAGGCGTAGGCGCTGCAGCCGCCTCAACTGTTGCCTCAACGGTTGCTTCAGGATCGAACGACTCGGACTGTTTGACATAGGCAGTGCGTAATTTCTTCCGTCCAGTCACTTCGCCTTCATCGGCTTTGATTTCGCCCGACAAAATCTTCATCAAAGTCGATTTACCGGCCCCGTTGGGTCCGATCAAACCGATCTTTTGCTCTTCTTCGATTCCAAAAGAAATATTTTGAAATAACGGACGCGAACTGTACGACTTGCCAATCGATTGGCAGCTAACGAGAATTCCCACTGTCTTCCGGTCTCCTGAGTTGAAAGCATAATAGCGCGAGATCCGCCTTGACTAGCATCAGACAGGCGGAATCTTCACTGCTCGTTAGATTCAGTCCAGAAATCAGGTAAGGCTGAGGGGCAGACTGCAATTGTTTCTTAGCACGCAAAAGCGGAGTTGCCACGTCGATTACTCTTTCGCAACTAACGCCGGTGCAGCATTCTCCAATGGCTCTTCGGGGTCTTGAACGATTTTGCCGTAGTTGAACAAGCGGGTTCGTGGATCAAGTGCATCGCGCAATCCATCACCAAGAAAATTGAAGGAGAGTACTGTTAGAAAAATAAAGAAGCTTGGAAACAAGATCAGATGTGGATGTCCACGAAGTGAGCGCCAGCCGTCGCTGGCAAGTGTGCCCCAGCTGCATGCCGGCGGTGATAATCCCAACCCGATGAAACTCAATGTTGATTCGGAAAGAATTGCAGACGGCACAGTAAACGTTAGCGCCACGATGATCGGTCCCATCGCGTTAGGCAGAAGGTGTTTCCAGACAATCAGTAAGCCGCTCTGCCCCGCAGCTCTAGCAGCTTCAACGAACTCTTCGTGCTGCAGTTGTAGAAATTGAGCACGTACTAAACGCGCTGTTCCCATCCAGCTGACAAGTCCTAGTGAGATCAGAATTCCATACGTACCACGGCCAATCAGAACACCAATCAGAATCATTACGAGCAAGTCTGGAAGCGCATATGCAATATCCACACCACGCATCAGGATGTTGTCAGTTTTACCGCCCGAGAATCCGGCGATCGCTCCATATATGGTGCCTATGACGAAGGCGATCAACGCTGTCGTCACTCCGATGCTAATCGACAGTTGCGATCCATAGACAATTCGGCTGAACAGGTCTCTCCCCAATTCATCAGTGCCCATCGGATGCTCCCACGACGGAGCAGCAAGCAAATCAGTCGTTGTTTGAGCGTAGCCGTAGTGTGACAATGGAACATGCAAACCGGAAAGCAATGCAATCAAACAGATGAACATTATGATCCAGAAAGCACAGTGAGCAGTTGGAATATTGCTCAACCTGTACCAAACATAGCCGAATCCTACTTTGTCTCTCGACATGCTATGTCACCTGCATACGTGGGTCGAGGATGACATACACAATATCCACAATCGTGTTAGAAACAATCAGAAGAACAGCGAAGACGAGCGTCGTGCCCATGATCAAATCGTAATCGCGATTTCCTACCGCGGTAATGAAGAAGCGCCCCATACCAGGGATTGCGTACATAAACTCAACGACGAAAGAACCAGTAACAAGTATCGCTGTCAATGGACCGAGTACTGTCGCAATCGGAACCAGTGCATTGCGCAAAACGTGTTTGACCACAGTTTTATCGGTCGAGAGTCCCTTAGACCTCGCCGTTCGAACCCAATCCTTTTCGAGAATTTCAAGAACACTCGCTCTCGTCAAACGAGCCAGATAGGCGGCGGGACTCACTGCTAGTGTGAGCGCCGGCAGAATCAAGTGGCGCGGAGATTCCCAAAGTGCAACCGGTAATATCTTCAACCAAATTCCGAAAGTGAAAATCAGCAGTGCTCCAATCACAAAACTCGGCACTGAAATTCCAGCAGTGGACAAAAACATAGCGGCAAAGTCCGCACCAGAGCCACGCCTCACAGCAGCGATGGTGCCAAGCGGAACACCAATACAAATGGCCAGCAACAGACCAGCACCACCGAGCTGAAGCGACACAGGAAATGCATCCGCCAAAATATCGTTAACCGTTCGACCGATGTATTTGTAAGAGAGACCAAGATCGCCATGTACCAGCCGATCCATATAGAGAAAGTATTGTTCATGGACGGGCTTATCCAAGTGATATTTTGCTTTCAAGTTCGCCACTATCTCCGGTGGCAAAGCTTTGTCACCTTCGAAAGGACCACCGGGTACGATCCGCACGAGCATGAAAGTAATCGACGCCACAATCCACAAAACGGGGATGGCGAGCAAGATTCTTTTTATGATCAGCCCTAACATGTGATGCTCCTCAACCTACGGTTCAATGCTCACCTCTTTATAGAATTGAATGTCCAGCGCGTTGAACTTAAGCCCCTTCACCCAGGGCTTCACCATTGCATTTTGCGTTGCTAAATAAGTTGGAGCGATCACGCACTGGTCGTTGCATAAATAGTGATCGGCTTGCTCGTAAAGTTTTCTGCGTTTTTCAGGATTCTGCTCGGTGCCTGCCTGCTCCACGAGCGCATCGTATTTTTTATCCTTCCACTCGGTTGTGTTGTTACCGTTGAAAGTCGTAAACAGATTCGCAAATGTCTCAGGGTCTGGATAATCCGCGCCCCAGTTCGCTCTGAAGAGTGGCGGTGGATCGCGATGCAGGGTCTGCAAATAGACTTTCCATTCCTGATTCTGCAAACCCAGACTGATACCAAGATTCTTTTGCATTTGATCTTGCAGCTCTTCAACAACCGTTTTCACATCGTCCCGATTCGGATAAAGCATCGTCATCGGCGGAAAGCCTTTGCCGCCTGGATAGCCAGCTTCGGCAAGTAATTTCTTGGCACCTTCGGGATCAAACTGTTCGCCTGTAGTCGGCGAATATCCAACTAGTGGTTTGGGAATCCAACTACTCGTCGGTCGTTCTTTGCGTCGCAAAATGAGCGGAAACACATTCCGATCGATCGCTTTGCTAATCGCTCTACGTACGCGAACATCGGTGAAAGGTGGCTTGGTGACATTGAATCCGATGTAGTTGTTACGCAACAACGGAACGTTGTGATATTCGGGCGAATCCTTGCATCGTTCAACATCTGGTGTTGAAAAACTACGATTATCCACGAAATCAAGTTCGTCATTTTCGTAAAGTGCAAAAGCGGTTGCTTGCTCCGGCACCATGAACATGTTGATTTGGTCTAGCTTTGGACGTCCCTCGAAATATTTCGGATTTGCTTCCAATACGATTTTGTATTCATGCTCCCAATGCTTCAACATGAACGGTCCGTTCGTGATGATGTGTTCAGGATCGGTCCATCGCCGTCCCCATTTTTCGATCACATCCTGCCGAGATGGGCAGCACGGGCAGAAAGCGGTCAGATAGATAAAGTAAGCAGCGGGTTTTGTCAGCTTGACTTCAAAGGTAAAGTCATCCAGCGCTTTGATACCAACTAGGTTCGGGTCAGTGACTTTCTTGCTGTTATATTCAAAAGCGTTAACAATCGGATAGAGGAAGTACGCGTACTGAGCTCCTGAAGCCGGGTTCAGCAAACGCTTCCAGGCATATTCAAAATCTTTAGCAACCAGTTTCTTCCCATCGGTCCAGTAAATATCGTTGCGCAGATGGAAGACGTAAGTCTTGCCACCATCCAGAACATCCCAACTCTTGGCGCATGCCGGAGCCGCGGTCAATTCTGGTGTGTACTGAGTCAGACCTGTCATCAAGTTCGACACCACATCAAATGATGTCGAGTCCGTTTCTACTTGCCAGTCAAGACCAGGCGGTTCGGTTCCGACATTGATCCGCAGCGTGCCAGGTATTGCGCCATGTTTCGCAACATTGCACGAAGTCAATGTAACGGCCGCAAAGAGCGTAAGCACGGCTATCAAGGAATGATGTATGGTTTTTCGTTTTGAATTCATCGCATCATATTTTAGTCTTGTTGACAGGTTTTCATGGCTTTAGATATACTTGCTGCTTGACGCCTCCCCGGGAGGTCTTTTTTTTCTGCATTGTTTCTGTTCACAAGAGCAAGCGGAAAAAATTTCGGACCGGAGAGGGGTTAAAGGAATTTGCGACGGCTTGGCATCAAAACCTCGCCCCAGCAGCCCTGAAACCTTAATCGTTTGGGTGGAAGTTTCCAAATCTTGCGATTATTTGGCACGATTGAAGGAAACAAGCAGGAGTTAGAAAGTTGGCCAAGAAAGACGATCGAGTCATTATTACGTTAGCTTGTGGTGATTGCAAAAGACGCAACTACACCACGATGAAGAACAAAAAGAATGACCCGGATAGGCTCAACATCAAGAAGTACTGCCGCCATTGCAGAACTCATCTTGAGCACAAAGAGACCAAGAAGTAGTCTGTGCCTGCCTTGCATGTGGGCGAATCAGACGACTCTGGCAAATGGACTGCTCCAAAACGGGGCAGATAGAGCTTTTCGCCAACGTGAAGCTCAGAGAGACGAAGGGGCGCCATTAGTTTAACGGTAGAACGAAGGTCTCCAAAACCTTTGGTGAGAGTTCGATTCTTTCATGGCGCGAATTTACCAGGACAAGAAAATATAGATGGCGATCAAGCGAAATAAGGAATCTCCAAGCGGTCAACCAAAAGACCCGACGAAACCGCGGATCGCCGTAAATGACCCGGCTGAGAACCAGACTGCGCCACCCGAACCTCCTTCAATCAAACCACCATCAGACGGTGGCGGTGGATCCGGAGGCGGTGGATCGAGCAGTGGTGGTGGCGGCAGCAGCAGCCCCAAGAAAGGCGGGAAACCTGAGAAGAAAGGCAACCCAATCAGCGAAGCGCGTCAATTCATCAGAGAAGTGGTCATTGAGTTTCGCAAAATCAGTTGGCCAGAATTCAGACAAGTTGTCAGAGAGACATGGAGTGTCCTTTTCCTCGTAGCCGTGATCACCTTGATGGTGCTCGGTTTTGACTGGGTGCTCGGCAATGTAATCTTTGGACCTTTGGAACACTTTGCAAAATTGCACGGTGGTGGGATAGGCGCAAGATAGGATAGGACGTGGATACAAAAATGGCTTTTATCAAAACTGACGGATTACGGCGCTGGTATGCGGTTCAAACTGCTTCCGGTCACGAAAACAAAGTCAAAGAGCACATCGAAAAGCGCATCGTTACTATGGGCGCTCAAGATCGAATCTTCGGCGTTATCGTTCCTGAAAAAATGGTGACCAAAGTCAAAGATGGCAAGCGCGTCGAAAAGAAAGAACGCGAATATCCAGGCTACGTCTTCGTTGAAATGATTCTGGACGACGACTCTTGGCGAGTAGTGCGTGAAGCGCCAGGCGTTACGAAGTATGTAGGGGCAGGCAAGAAGCCAATTCCTGTACAAGATTCGGAAATTCGTCAGATCCTCAGACGTCAAATGGCAGTATCTGGAATCAAGGGCAAGAAGCAAGCAGTTATCGATGTCAAGGTCGGCGACTACGTCAGAATCACTGGCGGACCTTTCGCAGACTTTACAGGCGAAGTTACAGAAGTGAACATGGAACGAGAGCGCATCAAGGCTTCAGTCATCATCTTCGGACGGGCAACACCTGTAGAACTTGAGTTCAACCAGGTTATAAAAGTGTAAATGTGGTGGACGCTAGCCCGAAACTACCATAAGATCATAAGTTCCGCATATCTATAGGACTCGAGCACCGTGAAAAAGGCTGTTGGCAAAGTTAAGTTGCAAATTCAGGCTGGTAAAGCCAATCCCGCACCACCAATTGGACCGGCGCTTGGTCAGCATGGCGTAAACATCATGCAATTCTGCAAAGAGTACAACGCCAAGACTCAAGACAAAGCTGGAACCATCATCCCAGTTGAAATCACTATCTTCGAAGATAGATCATTCGACTTCGTTCTCAAGACTCCTCCGGCATCTGAACTGTTGAAAAAAGCAGCCAATGTTGAAAAGGGCTCTGCCACTCCAAACAAAACGAAAGTCGGAACGATCAGCAAAGCAAAAATTACTGAAATCGCAAAAATCAAAATGCCCGATCTGAACGCCACCACTCTTGAAGCGGCGGAAAAGATGGTTGCAGGAACCGCCCGCAACATGGGTTTGACCGTACAAGACTAGGACTGAAGCACTAAGGAATTTGGAAAATGGCTAAAGCTACTAAGCGTCAGACAACGCTTTCAAAAGTCAGAGAAGATAACCGCACACCTCTTTCAGCCGAAGATGCCATCAAGCTTCTGAAGAGCAAAGACCATGCAGTTAAGTTTGACGAAACTGTCGAAATTCACTTCCGCCTGGGCGTTAACCCCAAGCAGAATGACCAACAAATTCGATCGACTGTCAATCTTCCAGGCGGTACAGGCAAAGAAGTAAGAGTGGCTGTGGTAGCCAAAGGCGAAAAGCTCGCTGAAGCAACTGCTGCTGGTGCCGACGTTGTCGGCGCTGAAGACCTGGTCGCAAAAATCGGCGAAGGCTTCCTCGAATTCGACAAACTCGTTGCTACTCCAGATGCGATGGCGATGTTGTCCAAGATGGGTAAGATGCTCGGACCACGTGGTTTGATGCCTAACCCTAAAGACGGCACTGTCACCTTTGATGTTGGCAAGACGATCAAAGAACTGAAGGCAGGAAAAGTTTCATTCCGTACAGAAAAAGATGGCGGATTGGTTCAGATGGCGATCGGCAAGCTCTCATTCGAAGACGACAGACTGTTAAAGAATTTGGCTGCAGTTGTCGATCAGGTCAATAAAGTCAAACCAGCCACTGTCAAAGGAACTTACATGAAGTCTGTTTTCCTCAGTTCCACAATGGGACCTGGACTCAAGCTTGATGTCAGCCGTTTGCAAGATCTGGCTAAGTACCTGCACGCTTAAGCGAAGTCCAGGCGCAGCAAAATCACCGAAGACGGGCACCAGTTGCCCGTCTTTACGTATCCAGGGCATTATGTTGCCCAGGTAGGTCGATATCGCTGTACTTAAAGGTAGACCGATATCGACCTACCTCAGGGACTGAATCTAAACGGCTCTTAAGGGAGCGGCGCCGCGCTGTTCGGCACTACATAGGTGATTGGGAAACTTTGCTGCGATCTGAATTTCAATGGCTTCCCATTGTAGGCAGCTTGCACAACAAACGGTTTAATATCAACCTCGGTTTGCACAGTGACTGTGCCATTCAAAGCTCCACCGTATGGTTGTAAAGCAACGACGTTAGCCTGAGAGACGGTGCTAAGTGGTGGATCAGTTATCAGCACGAAGTTCGAG
>JBBQFO010000090.1:0-18070 GCA_038322035.1 Candidatus Obscuribacterales bacterium | reverse complement strand
AACGTCACGATATTGATCAGAGGGCTAAGAGCTATATCGGATTTCGAAGCAGAGCTAGGAATGGCACAGGCGAACAAGGAATTGTTTCCTGAACTAGAAACTATTTTTCTGATGTCTAAAGCCGAGTATTCTTTTATCAGTTCCTCAACGGTCAAAGAGATCGCCCGTCTCGGGGGAGACGTTTCAAAGTTTGTTCCAGCCGCAGTGAACGACTATCTGAAACAACATTTCAGCAGAGGCACCAAGTAGATGACTGCGCAAACCGCACCACCAGTACAACTTCAGCAGCAACCCCAACAAGGCCAGGCGCCTGCCACTTTTAAGCAGACGACCATTTATAAGCATCTCGATTTGCTCGAGCACTTAATTGATGACGCCGTTGGTATTTACAAATTCAAAGCAATCAACGCTGATGAATTTCTCGATGTGCTGGACAAAGCTCGCGCTCGATTACCAGAAGAATTACGCGAAGCGTCAGACATTTTGCAGCAACGCGATGAGATCATCGCCGAGTCGCAACGACGTGCTGAGCAAGTAATTTCAACAGCAAGACGGCAAGCCGAAAGCATGCTGCACGAGTCAGAATTGCTCAAAGCAGTACAGGCTGAAGTCGAAAGAATTAGAAAGCAAGTTGTTTCCGAAGTAGAAGCGATGCGTCGCGATGCAGTCGGGGAAGCTGAGCGAATCAGAATCGAAGCAGAAGAAGAAGCCACACGCGTGCGTGAAGGCGCTGACCACTATGCTGAGTCAGTTCTGACAAGAATTGATGCCGACCTGAACAATCTCGGCACACGTTTGCAAGAATCCCAATCAATTGTCCGCAACGGTCAACGTCTGCTCGGCAGTGTGAAAAGACACAGCGGCGGAGCGACTGGCGGCTTGCCTCTGACGAGCCCGCTGCTTTCACCACGAATTGAATAATTCGCGCAGAGCCTGTGCAGTACGCTGCTCGGCATAAACAATAAAAGATCTCTGACTGGCGTTGGGGATGGGGCACGACTCTCGGGTCGTGCTTTTTTGTTTTCGGGACTTTTTCCGGATTGTGTTTCTTTGGTTCGGGAATTGTTATCCTAGAATTATCTTCATGATGGGGCGATTTTGTTTTCTATGAGCCGCAATTTGTTTTTGTCGATCAGCCTCGCGTCATTACTGTCAGCTACTCTCGTCAACAAGTGCAGCGCCGCAGACAACGTCACAGTTACGGTCGCTCCAAGCACCGTCGAATATCAGTACTACACGGGCACCAAGCCGGAGAGGGTGCCGATCGGCATGAAGGCGTTGACCGAACCCAGTTGGCAGTTCTCTTGTCACTTCAACTGGGTTCATTACGACACGCCAGGCTCATATCGATTCGTGATCAAATCAGCGGCATGCAGTTTGTCTATGCCAACTTTGGTGACATTGCCAAAAGATGCCGACGAAAGACTAAAGGCTCACGAACAAGGTCATCTTCATATCAACGAGCACTTCTACAAACAATACGCAGAAAGCGCAATCAAAAACGCGGCTGGAGCGCTGATCGGACGAGAATACAGAATCGAAGCATCAGACTATGATGACGCCAAGAAGAAGCTTGTCCCTATGACCGTTAAGGATGTACAACAGCTTTATCGCCCGCAAACTTTTACGCCGTCGGAAAAAGCCAATGTGCTCTACGACACGCTGACAGACCATGGACGGAAGTCAGATGTGGATTCGGAAACCGCGGCCATGCAAGCGGTTAAACAGGTAGAGCAAACGGATATGCTACCGACTGCATCTTCACAAACCAACTAGCGCCGTCGATGATGGTGGTGCCGTCCGTGGTGCACAGGTGGACCAGTCAGGGATTCCAGCGGCACTACTTCCGCGTCAGAACAAGTTAGAGAGGGAATTGAAAAGCAGTGGTAGACCATTTTGGAGAGGGCTCGAATCATCAGATTTGCTCTGCGGTCGTTGTGTGGACGCTCAACCTGCATCGATACGATATATCTCTGCCCTGTTGGAGTGGTGATAATTCCCGCGTCACCGACCATGGTGCCGATGTCTCCGGTCTTGTGGAGAATCTTCGAACCTGGAGCCAAACCTGGCGGCAACAATGTGCGAATTCTAGTGCGCTCCATCGTCTGATACATCCACTTGCGGCTTTCTGGGCTGATCAGCTCGCCGCGATCGATGCGACCAAGCAGATAGACCATATCGTATGGACTGGTTTTATTGGTGCCTTCAAAATCGCCCAACATATTATTGATGCGCGTTTTTTGTAGTCCCCAACTAATGTAGTCGCGATTGCACTTCTCTTTGCCACCAATCAAATCGATAATCATGTTGGTAGCCGTGTTGTCAGAGACGATGATCATCAACTCGGCAACTTCTTTCAAAGAGACTTTAGTGCCAACAGGGCGCCATTGCAGCCATCCGGAGCCACCGGTAATCAAATCTTGCCTGACTTCAACAAGCTGATCCAGAGAAACCTCTTTGCGATCGAGAGCAGTCAACAAAGAAACATATACAGGAACCTTGATCATGCTAGCGGCTGCATACTGATCATGACCGTTGTAGTCAACAAATTTTCCAGTCTTTAAATCAGCCGCAAAGACGCCAGCACGGAGGTTTTTCATTGCGGCCGTGATTTCGATTTTTTTACGCAACTGATCGAGTGGATATGTAAGCGCTATAGGTGGTGGCACAGCTAGAGCTGGTGGCACTTGTTGCTTTGCCGCCTGCCCGAACTTAAATGGTGTCAAACCACTACTGAGGGCGACGACACAAGAAATGGCGCCATAGATCAAGAGGCGCTGGCCTGGAGGCTTTCGCTTGCGCAGAACAGCCTTTCTGATCACTTTATCGGCAAAGGCTTTTTCTTTCTTTCGATCCAGCACAGCGTTTGTCATATGGAACTAGACTCCACACCTGTTTTAATTAGTGCCGCAGTTCACGAGCTCAGCAAATAAAACAGGTGCCTTCGCGAACGCTCTGTATATTTTACTCAAAGATGCGCGATTTAAGCCGGATGAGTAGAATTTTTTTCTCGCGGTACAAAAAGATATAGCAATAAACCTATACCTGTAGCCAGACTGACTGCGATCTTCAGGTTGGCGCTCAAATCAGTACGCGGCGAAATAAAGCCTTCAATCAAACCTGCCACCAAAAGCAGAGGTACACAACCGCCAAACATTCCGCCGGCGTCTTTGGCTGCCAGTCGCAAGGCGTCTAGTCTCTTGTACTGGCCTGGGAAAAGCAACGCTTTGCCGAGCAAGAGCCCGGCCCCACCACTGATAAAAATTGCGGTCAGTTCTAGCACCCCGTGTGGTGCAATGAAAGCAAGCAGCCGCCCAGCCATTCCGTAAGTATGGCAAACACCAAATACGGTGCCGAGCATGAGACCGTTATTGCAGAGCACGTAACTGGTGCCGACGCCGAAGGTGATGCCGAGAATAAACGCCAAAATCGCCACCCGGATATTGTTGGTGGCAATCAAGCTGGAAACTGTTGAACTGTAGTGTTGTGCCGAGTCAGTCCACATCTGACGATGCTCGATCATGTTCCACATTTCATCTGAAACGATGGGCTGACCCTTGGTCGTTTCTAGTTGAGCGAAGTGAACATCTTCCAGCGTCATGAAATAGCTGATCGTCATGGGAATCGCAAAAATGACGATGGCGAGCACGACATACAAAATCTGCTTACGAACCAGCCTGGGAAATTCGCGATAGAAGAAATCAAATAGGTCAGCCCATCGATTCCGTTTGTTTTGATAAACTTGGTTGTGCGCTCGAACAAGCAAGTTGTTCAGATAGACCTGAACATCGGCACTGAGATTGATCACTCGAGCCCGGGATAAATCAGCCGAGACTGACCGATAAATTCTTCCCAGTTCTTGCAACTGATTGCGATCGAGCCCGGCTAGACCCTTGCTATCAACAATCTTGAGAAGCTCTTCCAGTTTTTGCCAGACCGGTTTTCTGGTTCGAAGCCAACGTTCTACGTTCATCTGGGAATAGAGATCTCATGCAGCAGCCGAATTACTCTATCTCTACCCCAGAAAACGTTGACCTACACCTCGAGCTGGCAGGTATCGGCAACCGCGTCCTGGCGGCGCTAATCGACACAACAATCACCTACGCCATCATCCTGGTGCTCGGCCTACTTTTCTGGGGAGCGATTACTGTCGTCGGGCTCACGGACCTGTCCGAGAAGGATCGCTCTTTGATTAACAACCTGATCAGCATGGTGGCAATCTTCTTCGTCTTCGTGATCAATTTCGGCTATTTCATTCTCTTCGAAGGGCTCTGGCAGGGGCAAACGCCCGGCAAGAAGATTGTCTCAATTCGAGTCATCGAAACCAACGGTCAACCGGTTGGTTGGTCGGCAGTGGTGCTTCGCAATTTGATCCGAACACTTGATACCGGTCTGGCTTTTGTTGGGCTGCTGCCAATGATTATCGATCGCAATGAAAAGCGCTTTGGCGACTACGCGGCAGGAACGATCGTCGTGCGCGAGCGAAAAGCAGACATGCTCAGCGAAGACTTCATCCTCTCGGAAATCTACAATACCGAAGCAATCGATGCGGGGCGGATCACGCCGCAAGAATATGCACTTCTCTTGGGATTTTTGAAACGGCGCACAAATCTAGCCAAGTCGCAGCGCCCGCTGATTGCGGGCAATCTAGCCACTTACATGCGCAAGAAGTTGGACGACACTTCAACAGAGCCCGCAGAAAAATTTCTCGAGCGTGTCTACTCGGCTTACAAAGCGCGCGCTGAAAGTTAGTTTCGACCAGGCTTAGCGCTTATCGATTGAAACGTAACTGAGGTTCTTAGGACCGGTGTACTCGGCACGAGGGCGAATCAAACGGTTGTTGTCGTACTGTTCGAGCACGTGAGCAGCCCAACCAGCCATGCGACTGACAGCGAAGATTGGCGTGAACAAGTCAGTTGGAATGCCGAGCATGTAATAGACCGAAGCCGAGTAGAAGTCGACATTGGCATAAAATCCCTTGTCGTGCAAAACCATCTCTTCGATTTTTCTCGACATTTGGAACCACTTCAACTCGTTGGTAGTCTTGCCGAGCTCTTCGGACATCTTACGCAAATGAGAAGCTCTTGGATCCTCTGTCTTGTAGACACGGTGTCCGAAGCCCATAACTTTCTTATGCTCTTCAAACATCTTGCTAATAAAAGGTTGAACGTTATCGAGCTTATCGATTTTGATCAACATCTTGATCACTTCCTGGTTAGCGCCACCATGCAACGGTCCTTTCAAGGTACCGATGGCTGCAACGATGGCAGAGTGAATGTCGGTCAAGGTGCCAGCGGCAACACGAGCGGCAAACGTTGAAGCGTTCAGTTCGTGATCGGCGTGCAGGATTAGAGCGATATCTAGAGACTTGGTGCTCAACTGATCGGGCGTTTCGCCGCCCTTAAGCAAGTAGAGGAAATTGGCGGCGACACTGAGTTTTGCATTCGGTGCAACTGGCTCTTTGCCATTGCGGATGTTGTCCCAATAAGCAACGATGGTTGGCAACTGCGCCGTTAAACGAACCGCCTTTCGCACATTCGCGTCGCGATCGCTGAGCTGATCATCTGGGTCATACATCGACAGCATCGAAACTGCCGTACGCAAGACTTCCATCGAATTAGCTTCTTTCGGAAACGCCTTCATCGCTTTAACGACTTCAGGTGGAATTGCCGCATTCGTGCGCAACGATTCTGAGATTGTCTCTAGCTCTTGTTTGTGGGGCAATCTGCCATTCCACAACAAGTAGACAACCTCTTCGAACGTTGAATGTTCGGCCAGATCGTGTATGTCGTAACCCTGATAGACGAGCCGCCCTTCTTTGCCATTGACGTCGCAAATGGAAGAAGTTGCCGCTACTATGTCCTCAAGCCCTGCCTTGACCATAAGGTGCTCCCGATTTCATTGGATTGATTGGAATTATTGGATTTATACACCAAATGACAACTAGAACCTGCCCTTCATAGCCTTATTTTCATGGATCACGCCTTGATTTCTCACGGGTAGAACTGCTATTTCATGAGCCCAATCTCCGAAATCACCCAGCCCATCAGCCATCAGCAGGCTCGTCACGTAGCCATGATGAAGCTGCTGCGAATTTTGAGAAAGGAGTTTCCCGAGCTCGAGAATTCGGACAATTGTTTCCTTGCCGTTGTCGGGGCGGTTGGATTGGCCAGGAGAGGACTCCTGCCAACTGCGCTTGGCGACAGTGCGATCACCAGGTTCATCAAGCAGTACGGTGCAAAGATCGGCGCCCCAAGCGCGCGTCCTGACCCAACTGCGTTTGCTCAGGCAAGCATCCAGATAATTCAAACTTGCAGATCACCTGACTTCGAATCATTTATAGAGAAAAATGGAGACAGGCTTGTCAAGGCACTAAACACTTTCCATATCTCAGCTGCACTAGATGAATCACTTGCTGCCGGCTGGTTCAGGCAGTGTTCGATCAAAACGATTGGCGCCAATAAGCAGGTCCTTTTAGGTGGACACCGAACCCGCGCCGGTCTTGACGACATTTCGCAGTTGACGCAGTGGTTTACACCAAGCTGGATTGCTAATTTCCTCACCGAAGAGTCAATAGAGAATTATTCGCAGTCCGTATTCCTTGACCCCGCCTGTGGTGCCGGACATTTGCTCATCCCAGCATTGCGAAAACTGCTTGAACTCAACCACCGAACATCCACAAGCGATGCGCTTGGCGAAATCTTGGAGAAACAGTTGTTCGGACTCGATGTCGACCAGCAACTTGTCGACTTAGCTAAGCTGGCTATTTACCTTGAGGCGCGCGATCTCGATGAGATTGTGGATTTTCCAATCGCCAACATTCACAGCTTTGACGGATCGGAGGAAGAGCGCGCCATCGGCAGCTTGCATCTTGCTAGCACGCCTTCATCGGGCATAATTCAATCCTCCTTCAAAACAGATAGCAAGAAGATTCGCCGGTTTCCGAAGCAGTTCGATGCCATCGCTATGAACCCACCATATCTGGGTCACCGCACAATGCCACCTTCAATTCGAGAGTTTCTCAAACGAGAATTTCCTCACAGTCAATACGACTTATACGCTGCATTTCTAGAGCTCGGTTTACGCTTGTTGAAGCCGGGCGGCAAACTGTCAGCCATTTGCCAGCAGAGCGTTCTGACAATTCAAAGATACGAGTCATTGCGCCAAACCATGATTCAAACTGCGGATATGGAAACTGTAGCGCAACTCGGTTCAGGTTCATTTGCCACCAAAAGTGGTGAAAAGACAAACACCGCCATTATTACTCTTCGCAAACACGGAGCAGAAAGCGGAAACGATGTTCGCTGCTGGCAGTTGCTATCAAAGCAAGACAAGCTTGTGGCCGAGTCCGCAGGAATCAAGCACCTACCGGTGACTACGATTGCGCGTGGGGATGCCCGCATTCTCGCCAAGGTTTTGCCACAGTCGCCATTCGCTTTTTGGGCACCACAGGAGATACTACGCCTGTTCACAACATATGCTCCAATCACCGATGCTGCAAATGGAATTGCCCTCACGAATGGGCTGTTTACCTGCAATAACAAAAAATTCGTCGAACGCTTTGACAAAATCTCGCAAGAAAACAGCCACGAATATGTAGCTTACGACAAAGGAGGCGGTCACAAGTGGTATCGCACCAGCCCGCATATGCTCTTGTGGAAAGGCAACGGGCACGAAATTCGCGACTATCGCGTCAGGCGAGGTCAATCGGCCAGGCTGCCTGGTGAACAACATTATTTCAAGAGCGGCGTCACTTATTCCTACATAGGAACACGTGGCTTCAAAGCTCGTTTACTAACGCCCAATTCAGTCTTCGACATCGCCAGTTCGGCCGTGTTTAGTGAGCACGTCGATATCATGTTCATTCTCGGCTTCCTAAATTCTTCCTTGGTTCGCTCGATTCTCGGTGTGCTAAACCCAACCGTCAATTTTCAAATCGGCGATCTTCGGCGCTTGCCGTTCAAAACACCGTCCAGCGAAATCGAGTCCACCGTCAGTGTATTGAGCTCCAGAGCGGTTGCGATCGCCAGAGAAATCGAGACCTTCGATGCGGACTCTCCGTGTTTTTTGGGTGGACTTAACGACAGATACGGCACCGATCCAAGCGAGAGTCTGCGCACTCACTCCATGCTGTGCGAGGATTGGGCAACGGAGGAGTGCTCGATTCAGAACCAACTCGATGAAATCATTTTCGACATGTACAAGGTCAGCTCTTCATGTCGAAAAACGATACACAAAGATCCCTGGGTGTCGCGGGGATCTGAGGCCTTCCGCAAAACCGCTTTCAGCACTATTTAGCTGCTTTGCCAACATCCAGGCGATGTTAGACTAGTGGTTAGCTCCCCGAGTCGGGATCCGAGCCTGCCAACTGGACACCACATTGCCTGACGACAACTCCCTGACGGCCACCCGAAAAACTTGCATCGCATGTCGACAAGAATTCTGGACGAGCACGGGCACCTGCCCGTCTTGCGGCGAAAAAAATTTGGCCGACATAAAACGAGATGCGTTCATCGGCCGAACTCTGGCAGACCGTTACCAAGTTGAAAGCATCATCGGTACTGGCGGCATGGGTGTCGTCTACAAAGCCTGGCAAGAAGGTTTGAAACGCTCAGTCGCTGTTAAAGTATTGCGTCATCAATTTCTCAATGACGAAATGAGCGTCAAAAGATTTCAACAAGAAGCAATCGCGGCTAGTCGATTAGCCCATCCGCACATCGTCGCATTGCACGACTATGGATCGACTGGAGATGGTTACCTGTTCATGGTTATGGACGTCATCGACGGAAGATCATTGGCCCAAGAAGAACGTGAAAAGAAAACCATCGGTGTCGATCGCTCGATCAAAATTATCATTCAAGTCTGCGAAGCCCTCGAACATGCGCATCGCAACGGCGTCGTACATCGAGATCTGAAGCCAGGAAACATTATGCTCACCAATTTCCACGGCGAGCCAGATTATGTCAAGCTTGTTGATTTCGGTATCGCGAAATTACTTGTCAAAGAAGAAGACCAGGAGTTGACACAGAAAGGTGAAGTGTTCGGAAGTCCGCTCTACATGAGCCCCGAACAGTGTCTTGGTGAGGATCTCGATGGACGCTCAGATATTTATTCCCTTGGTACTGTGCTGTACGAAGCGCTGACTGGTTTTGTACCGCACCTGGGCAGGAATGCCATCGAAACTATCGATATGCAAATCCACAAAGATCCCATGTCATTTGCCAGTAAACGACCAGACATTTACATCCCCGAACGGCTCGAATCAGTTGTTTTTAGAGCGCTTGCAAAGGATCCGGCAGCTCGCCAACAATCAATGAAAGAACTAGCCCTCGAACTAGAAGCTGCTGTTCCTCGGAAGAACGAAGCGCTAAATTTGCGCGCCAAAATCGAACCAGCAAAAAGCTCAAGTTCAAAAAAATCAGCACCCCTCGCCGCTGCCATCGGTGCATTTGCAATAGTCTTGATCGTCACTGCTTTGGGGTTCAAACACAGCATCGATTCACAGCCATCAAATACGGTGCCTACAACAGTGCCTCCGGCGACACCAGTGTCAACTCAAAGACCGGCGCCGACAACGAAACCGGTGGCACCCCCATCCTCACATCTCCACGCCTCGCCGACCACGACGGAGTCACCGAAAGTGACGCCAGTCCATTCAGCGCCAGCTTCTAAACTGCGCAGCCAAAATCAAAGCAGGCAGCCAACTATCCAATCAGCCAGTCAAGTCAGGCAGGGTCAGTCGCCTCTCCACAAATTCGAACAGCCCAAATCAAAACCAGCTGCAGCGAAAGTAGCAAAGGCTAAAAGAGACCCCTGGGCACGGATTGAAAACCGGATGAAAAAAACGGCGCCAAAATCTGAGCAATCGCAAAAGGCAGCCAAGCCTAACCAGTCCAGTCGGTGGTCACATATGGAACACCTGCTAACACCGATTAGTCCGTAAACCTCTGAGGTACAATGTCCATGCGCATTGCATCGGAGCAGCCCAAACCTTGTTTTTCTTCCGGTTAGCTCGAACTGTCTCATTATTAGTGGCAGTTTCATCACTGTTTCCACTGGCTTGTTCAGCACTGAATATGCCGGAAATGGAAAAATCACTGCGGGCACAAAAAATTCTCAGCCCCGGAATGAAAGTGACCTCGAGCGTAACCAACAACACGCTGCAGTTTTCTATCTTTCCTGACAAAGACATGAAAGATTCTACAAATACTCTAAAGATCCGCGCCGTCTTGCTAGCTAAAAATCTAATCAGTGCAGACAAGGCGTTGCAGCGAGTGGATGTGCGCTTCCATGGAAAAGAATCTCCGGACAAGTTTACAGAAATTACGATCCGCTCAGTTGACGTAAAAGCATTCGGTGCTGGACTGACGACAGAAGACGAACTGATCAATTCGCTGCAGGTCAACGAAAGTCATGCCACCGCATCCGACCCGGCGTCAGAAGCTGGGACCAGCAAGACAGCAGAATCCACTAGCACTACCGATGGTGCACGAAAAGAAGAGCGCACAAAATTAGAGGCACGGGTGCAAGCGCTAAAATCAAAAGGTGTAGGCATCAAGCCATTTCTAAGTCAATTAGAGAGACTGGACACTCTGGCTAAGGCGGGAGAGTCTGTGCAACTTTCAGAAAAACTCGAGCAGCTGGATAGCAGCATTGCGGACCAGGAAAAAGTATTGGCAGAACGAGAACGCGCAAACGCGCCCGTTCGTCCCGAAGTGCCACCAAAAATGGCAGCCACTAAAAACCCAGTTGGTAGGCCGAGCCCAGGTCCCGCCGGCGTCAAGGGACAGTTGGCTAATATGCTTAGCCAATCGCCAGACAGCGCCCCTCTTCTGCGACTCTTCGAAGGCGTAGCAAGAAATGCTCGTGAGAAATATGGCATCGATCCAGATCTGATTCCAGAGGCTGGCCCATACTTTACGGAACGGTGGAATCTCGGTCTGCAAGTCAAATTTCGCCGGGAGAAAGGACTCGGCGACGCAATCATGCCGATGTGGTTTCAGTGTCAAGAACTGGCGAAAACGAATGACAGAGCGCAAGTTGGCTACAAAATGCAGAACATTGCAAAAGCGATGAGATTACCAGACCCGATTGCCAGAGCAGACTGGTATCAATCGCAAATGGACCTCTACAAAGAGAAATTTCACAGTCCGCACGGACAATGACCACGATGTAAACAGATGCAGTTTGAAGAATTAACCCCAACTATGTAAAAGCTGCTGCCTTAAATGGGCTGGTCGTGCTCTAATTTATTCTGCCTTTCCACTGGAGATGACTGTGGCCGTACCCGATTTCGATGACTTCGATCAAGCACTCCAATTAGACGTTCTTGCCGCATCGTTGCGCTCAGACACGGCACAATCCAAAGATATGTTGGAGCAGTTGGCAAAAATGCTCCAGGCTGCCGTGCCCGACGGCGTGACGATCACGAGAGCTGGTTGGTTCATGTCAAAAGAACGACCAATCGAGGAATTAAACGTCAAATTCGATGACTATCAATATCAGATCGTCAGACAAAAGCACGGCTCCATGGTGGCGCGCTCGATGAAGCTAGTCAGAGGCGTAGTGCTGAAAACCAACGAAGTTTCAGTCGAAAAATGCATTGAAGATATTCTTGCAAGTTTGAAAGAGATGTCAGAAAAAAATGCTCAGACACGTCGCGCACTGAACAAATTTGTGCTTGGATAAACTATGTTTTTCTGGAACAAGAACAACAAAGACGGTGAACAAAGACGCCAGCGAGAAGCGGCTACGCTGCAGGCTCTAGCCGACGGCAAAGTACCTCCGGCGGCACGCGAAAGAATTGAAAAACAGAAAGAAATTGGTAGCACTTTCTTCACCAGCGACCTGAGCTCCCGCGAATATTTGCTCTGTCGCCAAGCTGGTTTCCAGACGCTAGGACAGGTGATGGGAACATCATTTTTCAACGTCAGCTTCTGGGGATTCTATAAATCCAGATGGAACTCAACTGGTGAATTGACCAACATTACTCATGCCCAATCAGAAGCGCGCAGATTGGCAATCAGCCGCATGCAACACGAGGCGCAACTTATGGGTGCGTCTGGAATCATTGGCGTCAAGCTAATCATCAAAAGCCATGATTGGAGTTCAAGACAAACCGAATTTACTGCCGTCGGTACTGCCGTAAAAATCCCTGGTTATCCAGCAAATCTGCCTCCCTTCACCAGTGATTTGAACGGTCAAGATTTTTGGAAACTCTACCAGGCAGGCTATCGCCCCCTTGCCATAGCGTATGGCGTATGCTCTTACTACATCTATACCGATTCGCGCACGCAATCAATTGTTGGTAAGCAATTCTTCGGAATGAACTTAGCAAATAACCAGGAAGTAAACTCGTACACTCAAGGTTTTTACACAGCTAGAAATCTGGCTATGATGAGAGCCCAGGCTCACCTGATAGACAATGGCGGCGACGGTCTGGTGGGCGTTGTGGCCAACTACCACATAGAAGATATCGAGTACGAGGTCAACGATCGCACCTATCACGACCTACTAGTGCACTGGACAGTGATGGGCACTGTAATAAGCTCTAAAGAAGAGCAGTTGGATAAGATTCCAAAGCCAACCATGATTCTCGATCTAGCAAGCTTGAGTCGCAGCTCTGTAATCATGGACACCATATATGGTGGCAGTGGAACTGACGTCGATATCGGTGACGAGAATGAAGATGACGAATAGTTGCTTCGCATTAGGGAGAATATAATGCCAGACCTACCTGAGATTCCGGAACACGCCAAGGAACGCCTCAAAGAGATGCGCGGCACTGGCGCAAAGAGAACTCTGTTCACAAGCGATCTATCCGTGAATGAATTCTTGCTGGTAAAAGAAGCTGGATTCGAACCGGCCGGATTCGTAGTCGGCAGCTCTATTTACCACATTGGCTATCAATCAGCAAAGTGGACAAAAAACGAAGAGATGCAAATTCTCACTCAAGCTCTCTACCATGCCCGCGAATTAGCGATGACGCGAATGGAAGAGGAAGCCCAGGAGCTAGGCGCCGACGGGATTATCGGCGTGCGGTTGCGCGTCAAGCACATGAGTTGGAATTCGGATTTGGCAGAATTTGTTGCCCTTGGCACTGCCGTCTATCATAGAGACAGCGAGAAAAATGGTACTCCAAGCCCTTTTCGCACACACGATGGCAAGCCGTTCACTAGTGATTTATCCGGTCAAGACTTCTGGACATTGCTGAAATCGGGATATCGACCAGTCGGAATGGTCATGGGTAACTGCGTTTATCACATTGCCCATCAATCTTTCGGGCAGTGGTTCAAGAACGTTGGACAAAACGCCGAAATGACAAACTTCACTCAAGGTCTCTACGATGCGCGAGAACTGGCGATGGAACGGATGCAGGTAGAAGCTGAGAATCTAAAAGCAGAAGGGATTGTTGGCGTCGACATCCACGAAGGATCTTATGGATGGAGTACAAACGTGATCGAATTTTTCTGCGTCGGCACCGCGATCATCCCAATTCGCGCGGACCACAACATCCCCGCACCAAGTCTCGTTCTTTCCGTCAACGACTAGAAGATTCCAAGAGCTAGAGGTTCCAGTTCGTAACAAACAAGCATATGCCGGAACCGAATCCGGTCACTGCCGTCATCTTGGGGGTTAGAGAAGAGGTAAATGCACATGGCAACCACTGATCCACTTAAGGCGCTGCTGCCAGCGTTTTTAGTAGCTAGCTCAATTGGCGCAACTGCGGCTTTCGCTGCTGAGCCTACCAGCGTCGTAGCTAAGACGCTAATAGCTAGTAAGGATTCGAAGGCGGCTGAAGCAGCCGACAAAACTAAGGAAAAGACACTTAAATCAAGTGACCTTCAGCAACCGGCAGACGAGGAACCTATTAGGGGTTTCCACCCGATCAAAAGAGCTCTAGCCCCAGTTGTGCGCCTCGAGAAAAATTCTGTTGAGCTACAAAATCAGATTATGAAATTGACAGGACCGATTGCCAATCTCCAACCTGCCATGCTAGGACTGCATGGCAAGATGGACAGCGTCAACAACCGCATGGGCTCCATGCAGGGGCAGTTGACCAACATGTCCAAACAAGTTGGCGAGGTCGGCTCAGGTATGGACCGGGTCGGCAACAAGATGGACGGAGTTAGATCGGACATCGCTGGCATGAGGTCGCAAATTGGCCAGTTGGAGATTCCCATTCGCCAGTTGCAGAAACCGCTGCACGAGCTGCAAGAGCCGCTGCAAAACGTGGCACAACCACTGAGAGATTTGCACCGTGAACTAACAGAGTTGAAAACTCTGCTTGCCACCATTTTGTTTGCAATCGTAGCTGCAGCGATTGCAGTTGCAGTCGGTACACCAATTGCGGCAGTGCTAATCTACAAGCACAGAGGCAAGCTGTTTCCTGATATGAAGAAGGGCGACGTTGCCAATGACGAACCGAAAACTCTCTCTCGAGTTTGAGTGCTAACAGACCCGTTTCCAGGAAGAACGCTACGGCGTTCTTGATTTTCTTGGTGATTGGCTGACTCGGTTTCGGGTTAAAGCTCTTCGCCATCGAGGAGACGGCGCCACTCTTCGCAAGTGAATATTAGCGCTGATACGACTGTCTTTGGATCGCGCACTTCCAGAATTACCGGCTTATTGTGCTCGAAGACAAAGTGCCCAATGAACTGCAGAATCCATCCACCCGTGTGCAATTGAAGAAAAGCTTTGCGACTGAAAGGCAGACAGATCCACGCTATCGCAATCATCGGAATGCCGATCATGTGCGTAATTTTGCAACCCTTGGTGCGATGCTTCGACTTGTAAAAGCGAAGATGCTGGGCGACGCTGTCGCGGGAAGTAAGTTTAGTCTCGGCAGGTGCGATCGTATCCATACGACCATAATAGCCCAAAAATTAAGACCGGCAAGCAAAAGGCTCACCGGTCTCCACTTTATTTCAGGCTTTACTTCGTCTGCGAACTGAGCAAATTAGCCATATCATCGGCATGCTCTTCTTCCTTTTCAAGAATTTCCTCGAGCAGTCTTCTTGTCGTCGGATCCTTTTCAGATATGTACAGAATCATCTGCTTGTATGAGTCGATCGCAATACGCTCGGCGACAAGGTTTTCTTTGATCATGTCGACCAAATCTTTTCCCTCTACGTACTGAGAGTGGCTGCGTTTACTCAACACATCAGGATTCATATCAGGCTCGCCGTTAAGCTGCGTGATGCGCGTCGCTAACATGTCAGCATGCTCCTGCTCCTCATTGGCGTGCTCGAGAAACTCGGCCGCGACTGACTCTGAGTTGATACCACGAGCCATAAAGTGGTGGCGTTTATAACGAAGCACACAGACAAGTTCGGTAGCGAGGGCCTCATTTAGAAGCTTTACAACCTTTTCTCGGTCTGCGCTGTACGTCTGTGTGACGGGACCATCTTGCATGTGCTCGCGCGCACGACGCCTGATTTCAGCCACGTCTGCGGCAAACTCATTCGTGTCATTAGCTGTTGTCATCATTGCTCCTTAACTAGGCTGTGGCAGTAAATTGGCGCACCAACGATGCACAAGTTAAACTGCAATTGACGGTTATGTTACTACATAGAGACCGGGGCAGACAACCGTTGTTGATAAGCCAGGGAGCTTTATCGAGATTCGCCGAGCACCGATTCGGCTGAACTTGTCTGGGTTGCCGGCTGCTCACCTCGGGCGTGTGCCTGCATCCACGCCAACATCGACTGGAACCCACTCTTTTTTAGTTTCGGTTGCAATCGATTCGTCAACCGATCCAATAGGTCCTTTTGACCGATTGCCAGATTGATTATTTTGTCACTCCGATCGCTCAAGCGCCAGGTGATCGGATCGCGCTTTTTGCCAACAACGAGAATGGTTTTAACGAGAATGTCGCCACCAGCAGTCGATTTCGAAACATACTCAATCTTGGCTTTCGAAAAGATTCGGTGCCATCGCGGATAGTACCGTTGCTCGATCAGCACTTGCAAGGCTGCAGTATAATCATGTTTTTGTTTGGCTGTTAGCTTCGACCATTGTTGAACGCCCAGGGAGCGCTGCGACATCGCATCATAGTCGATAAACTTGGCGGCACCTGGATAAGACGCGCCTCCGGGACCGGAAAAGAGGCTGACGATGTTTTGCACCGCAGTCAAACCTGGTTCAGCGGTCAGTCCTGGCGTCGCGAAACCAACCACGGAAACAACAAGCATTCCCAGCAGACTGGCGCCTCGCTCACTTGCGTTCAGCATTCGGTAAAGACTCCTACCCCTCACAGTGCGGCTTTTCGCTGATACAACAGTATCGAAGAAAATACCAATCCGACGCCAGCCCATCCAAGAAGCACACCCACATCTCTCAAGTAATCAGCAGGTGTACCGAGCATGACGCCTTTGAAGGCATCGGCTGAGTAGTACATTGGAAGAGCTAGAGCGCAAAATTGTTCCCACTTTGGCATTGCCTCTATAGGAATGATGATGCCGCTTGCGAACATCAGAGCCACACCGGCAATCGAGACTGTCATGGTGTAAATGCGAATCGTGCGCAGCAAACATGCTGCAGCCAGACCAATGCACGTAAAGGAAAAAACTGAGATCAGCGTCGTCGCTACCAGTCCCAAGAAATTAGAACCCAGTGTGAATCCACTCAAGGGCGCAGTCAGACACAAAGCAATCCAGAGCACAACAGCGGCTTCGACTGTCACTGTCAAACTCTTGGCGATGATCGCGGATTGCAGACCGGTCGGTGCCAAAATTATTTGCCGATAGGTTTTTTCCATCCACTCGTAGATCCAGGAAAAGCCAAGATTCATCGATGCCAGAACATAACATAGATAGGCAGCCAATCCCGGAGTGACAAAATCTCTCAAGCTTATCTTCAACGGAAAAAGTGCTGACATTTTCAGGGCAATACTCAACGATTTATTCTTTTGCGTCAAAACCTTCAACAGTGTCATCGAAATTTGATTGTCGACAAATGGATTGTGTCCGTCTGTCACGATCTGCACCGAGTCTTCGAGCGGATCTTGAGAGACACTAGCGAGTGCCACGATTTTCCCTGTTGTCAGATCTTGCTTCGCTTTGTCCAAATCGTCGTAGTTAGAAACTAGAAAGTGGTGCGCGCCTTCCAAACCATTCTTAAAATCGCTGATGCCAGCAGGATCGTAGACACCGAAAGGGATAGTGGTAGCACCAGATAAGGTATTACCGACTACTGCAATGATCAGAACAGCAAGCGAAATGCTGGATATAAAATAGAGAGGACGTCGAGTCCACTGCAAAATATCTTTGTTAATGATCGCCAGTATCTGTTGCATTTTACCCAGTCGCACTACTTGAACTGATCACCGACTTCAAATTCATTGAGTTGCTCAACATCGACATCTTCAGTTATGGATGCAACAGCAAGAAACACTTCTTCCAAATTCGGTTCGCTGGTGGCAAATCTGGAAAATTGGATTTGCTCATCTTCCAGCCAACTCAATAATTGATAAAGGCTACGAACCAGCTTCCTATCCTGCGGCTGGGCGAATGATATTGTGTTGCGCAGGAGATCGCGCTTCACTTCTACTGGAAATTTGGCTTTCAGCTTTTCTAATTTCGCCTGCAACTGCTCTTCATTGACTTCGCCAGCCAAACGAATTGCGATGCTACGAATACCTTGAACTTTGTGGCGTAAATCATCGATTGTTCCTTCAGCAACGAGCGAGCCACGTCGAATAATTCCGATCCGATCCGACAGAAGCTCAGCTTCCTCCAAATAGTGAGTAGTCAACAAAACAGCTACACCGTGATTCTTCAGAGCCTTAAGCGAAGTCCAGATCTGACGCCTGGAAGCGGGATCTAAGCCTACCGTCGGTTCATCCATAAACAAGACTTTGGGTTCATGCAGTAGTGCGCCAGCGATAGTGAGCTTGCGTTGCATACCACCAGAAAAACTACCAGCCAGGTGTCACGAATCAATTAAGTCTGCCGCATAAGAATCAAATATCGTTGCCGCCTTCGTTTTGCAAAGGCCGGTAAATTTCGTAGTTTAGAATTGGAAAATATTTGAGAATATTCTGGTTGGAGTAGCAAGGTGAGTGCGGTAC
>JBBQFO010000089.1:0-18123 GCA_038322035.1 Candidatus Obscuribacterales bacterium | reverse complement strand
GAAGTTTGTGAGGGAACGCGGCTTTTAATGCCTTTCCTCGCTCCTTTCGATTGTCTCGCGGCGATATTGTATTGTCGTGCAGAACGGCTGAGGCGTCATTCTTAGCGGGTCTGCTTGATTCATCACTCTTCCGCGCCATTTTCACACCTCCATCAGTATCCAAGTTTTTCATACCACAGAAGAGTTCACCCAATCACTGCTCGAAAGTAGGGAATTGAGCTGTAAAAGCCCATCAGTCGTACCAGACTTGAAAACTGCCGTCAGCACAGCATTTTTGCCCGTGCCGATCAATAAACAACCGGACGTCAAGCGCTGTTTTAATATTAGGTCTTAAGCCCTCTGCTACCCTGTTTTCAGGCTTTGGGAACTTCTGCTTGAAGTTCTCGCCTTAACAGCCAATGCAGAGCTACATGGTGAACAAAAATTGGAGTCAGCGTTAATGCGTGTGTTGGTCGTCGAAGATAATCCGACGCAGTCAACGTTCGCTCGGATAAGCTTGCAAAGGCGCGGCTTGGACGTCAATTGCGCTGCCACTCTGGACGAAGCAATAGCGTTTCTGAGAAGGGACACAATCGACGTAGTTTTGCTCGATTTGTCTTTGCCAGACAGCAACGGACTCGAGACGTTCTACAAAATCAGACAAATCGCCTCCAATGTTCCAACAGTTGTGTTCACTGGTTTGGACGACCAGGATATTGCCATCGAGGCGCTAAAAAACGGCGCCCAAGATTACCTTATTAAAGGTCTGGCTGGTGACGATTCAGTATTTCGTTGCTTGCAGTACGCCATCGAACGCAACAAAGTGGAAGTAGCGTTGCGCAAGAGTGAGCGCCGTTTGCGCATCATTTTGGAAAACTCTTATGATGCTTTTGCGTCTATGGATAACAATTTCAATATCACTGATTGGAACAACCAAGCTGAGAGAACATTCGGCATCAAGAAAGGAGACGCGCTTGGTAGAAGCTTAGCCATTATTGCGCCACACCATCTGCGTAAACAATATTCACGTGAAGTCGATGAATTTTTCAAAGCCAGTGCAGGCAACATTATGCGCATGACCAACGAGCTAATTGCCCTGCACAAAGACGGTCATGAATTTCCAATCGAAATTGTTGTTTTCAAAATTTACGAAGATGATAGTTACATGTTTTGCGCGTTCGCCAGAGATATTACCGAAAGAAAGCACGTCAACGAAGAGCTGGAACGCCGTGTCCAAGAGCGTACGGAAGAGCTGACGCAATCGAACGAAGAACTCAGGCAATTTGCTAAGATTGCATCGCATGATTTGCAGGAGCCACTACGAGCGGTGCAAGGTTTTGCCAATCTTTTGCAGGAAAGTACGAAGGATAAACTAGACTCAGACTCTATTGAGTTCATCGACTATATTCTCGACGGCACTGCGCGCATGCAACAGTTGATTCAGTCAGTGCTGCTACATTCGAACATTGTCAGTAGAGATGAAACTATCGAGGATATTGCCACAGACTGCAATGGGATTATTGAAGAGGTTCTTGAGAATCTTGACGCGACGATAAAAGACTGCCACGCTAAACTCGAAGTCGACTATCTTCCCACTGTGGCGGTGGAACGTGCGCAGCTGATTCAGCTTTTCCAAAACATCATCAGCAACGCCCTTAAGTATCGAGACAAAGCTGCCCCGCAAATTTTTATTACTGCCGAGAAGACTGTTAATGAATGGCTGTTTTCAATACGTGACAATGGTATTGGAATCGATCCTAAGTATGCCGACAAGATCTTTGACATGTTCGCCCGGCTTCATGGCAAGACAAAATACTCGGGGACGGGCATGGGATTAGCGATTTGCAAGAAAATTGTCAATTCGCACGGCGGAAAAATTTGGGTTGAATCAGAGGTCGGGCAGGGGTGTATATTTCTTTTCACTTTGCCGGCAGGAAAAACGAAGGAGAGCGGTAATGGAAAATAACATCGAAATACTTCTGGTCGAGGACACTCCTAGTGATGTTCGCTTGACCCAGGAGGCTCTCAAGAGATCCGGGCTGAAGTACACGATGTCAGTTGTCAATGACGGCGTGGAAGCTATGGACTATCTCAATGAAAGAAAGACCGGCGGTCAGCAAATGCCTGATCTAATTCTTCTCGATTTGAATATGCCAAGAAAGAACGGTCATGAAGTTCTCGCCGATGTGCAAGCCGACAAAGACCTAGCGAAGATTCCAGTGGTGCTATTGACTGTCTCACAGCGTGATGAGGATGTTCATGAAGCCTTGAAGCTTAAAATGAACTACTATCTAGCTAAGCCAGTTACCGCGCAGAATTTGACGGTTCTTGTTAAGTCGATTTATGAGCTTCACACCGATGGTGAAGCTAGCGACGCTAAAGCTGATCCAACGGCTCAAGCTCACGTTCATTATGTTTTGGCCGGAAATCCGCATACATCGCCGATGGTGCTGACTAAACTTGCTGATGATTCTGCAGTTAGAGTCCGGTGCAGAGTAGCTGAGAACCCTGAGGCTCCAACAGAAGTGCTTCTGCGTCTTGCTGGTGATGACAATGCCGATGTGCGCCTGGCTGTTACGGAAAACGAAAAGGCACCGCATTTGGTGTTGGAGAGATTGGTTAAAGATCCTAGCGAAGATGTTCGTCTTGGAATTGCGAGCAATCCAAAAATCCCTTCAGAAATTCTTGCATTGCTTTTGGATGACGAAAACATGTTCGTTTCTTCCAAAGCTAAGGAAACGTTGTCTCAGCTTTCGACTGCCAAGTAAGGCGTTTGAAGAGGCTTTTAGGCTAACTAAAGGGCGTGATTCTAACGAATCCGCCCTTTTTTATTTTGGTTTGGTGAACAGATTGGTATCAGTGAACCTTCGTTGTCTAGTAGACTCGGATTGGCGTGCCGGTTACCTTAACTGCTTGGGTTGTAGGTTTCTTAGGTTCGCGTCCGAAGCAGACTCCCAGCGTTTCGTAGAGAGCAACGTCCTCTTCTGCTACGTGGCGCTGAATGATCGCATCTTTGACGTCCATGTATTCGATCTTACCGGCTCGATACGAGACAACGGTGACACCGAAGATACTTTGCGACATCAGCTCCACAGCTGCTGAACCAACCTCCAGGCCGAAGTTGGAATCGACTGCTGAACTGAATCCGCAACGTACCAGATGGCTTGGGCGGATTTCGCGAACTTCAGGAATTTCATAGAGCCCTTCGACAAACTGTCCCGTGCGTTTCATGAATTCCCTAACTTCGGGATCGGCTTTGATGCGATCCTCGATTTGTTTGACGACAAATCTGCCGGCACCCATTAGCTTTCTGTGTCCGAATGAGTCAGGCTCGGAGGTCATGTCGACCAGCTCGTTTCCTGATGCATCGCGAAGTCCTTCCGCGACAACCACGATAGCCGTGCCTGCCTTGACGTCGCTCTCTTCGATGCGTTTGCAGAATGCATCTTTAACGCGCTTATACAAAACATCAAAATCGACAGGTATCTCCGGAATCAAGATTGCATCAGCGTCTGCTGCAACACCACCGCGGAATGCAGTGTGCCCTGCATAACGTCCGAACACTTCCATAACAACAATTCTGTTGTGTGTTCTTCCGGTTGTTTTCAAATCGCGAACAAATTCTGCGATGCGATTAATGGTTGAATCTCCGCCGACACTGTAAGGCATCAAGTCGAGGTCCATGGTCTTAGGAGCGTGAACGCAAGGAATATCGCGGCTGGCTAAGTCCACCACAACGCTTCCCGTATCGTCACCACCGGCGATCACTAACGCATCTAAGTTGAATTTCTTCAGTCCTTCTTTGATACGTTCATATTTTTTCTCGTCTTTGATCTTGGAGACTTTGACTCGCGAGTTGCCAGCTTCACTGCCTGCGATGATCACGTCGATTTCTTCAATGCGTTCTTTAGTGAGCTTGGTCAAGCTCGTCAAGTCCTTAAGGTTGTAAAGCCCGGCGTATCCGTTTGGAATAATCCATGCAGTGCATCCTTTGCTTAGTGCCATCAATGCAGCGCCCTTGATCACTCCATTCAGACCACCGCAATCGCCACCGGAGGTTATGATTCCTATGTTTTTCACGACTTTCTCCACTCGTACGAATCCAATTATGGATTTGTATCATGGATATAAGCGTGCGGTGTATGCAGACTGTTAATGACGAATAAATCTTTGTGCTAGTAGAGGCTAACATGCTCTAGCGCCTGACTTGCACCAGAAGCGGGTCACTTGCCAAGAAATGCGGCCGCGGCGTCGAAATCGAATGGGCTCGATATTTTTCCAATTTCGTACAAAATTGACGCAGCTCCGCCGATGCCACCATAGTATCGATCGCTTCTCAAAATGCTCACAAGCGCGGATGGAAAATCTGTCTGTGACAAAGATACTTCTTCAGGGCTGTACCAGCCAACAAACTGACCGTGTTGTGTCATCGGTTGGAAGTCTGGGCCTGGTTTAGGAGGGTAGCCGGACATATCAGTGCCACCGCTGCCATCGCCACCACCACCACCGCCACCGCCACCGCCGCCGCCGCCGCCGCTTGGACCTGATGAAGGGCGGGACCTGCCACCGATGAAGTCCATGTCGCAAGTGTTGAGGTCAACCGAACCGGTTGAAACTGCAGGCAACATCATCACACCATTGACGATACCACTTTGAGTACTGGAGTTTTGAGCAGTCGATCCTATGGCTCCGTTCGCGGCTCCTCTCATGGCCGTGCTAACGGCTGTGCTGACCAATCTGTTCACCGCTTTGCGGGCTTGTTGTGCTGATGCTGGACTTACTGTCAGGATGATCATCAGACTGAGCAAAGCAATTCTAATCGTCGTCGCAGCCATCGCGTCGTTACCTCTTATTCTATAAGCAAACCCAGGTGTCGGTTTGTGCATTGATAATGCGCTACGCTCGTGACGTGGTTATGACAGCGACGTGACGCGCTTGTGACATTTTTGACTGATAGTTCTTTACTGTCAGCGATTCAGCTTTCGCTGTCCAAAAAAATTGCACTGAGCATTGAATATTCGTGTCCCGTCACTGAATATTTGGGGCTGGTTCGACAGCTGTGGTCGGAACATACTCACCGATCGATACTAGATCAGCCTTGACGGGATTGCCGAGGTGCTGCAGTACATCAGCGTAGTCGATGCGCGCTTCCTTCTCCAGCCCGTACCCGGGTCCATGTATTTTCTTTTGCTCGCCGTAAATCTTCAGGGCTTTCTCGTAGTAAGCAACTGCATCGGAATATTTGCCCAGCTCCTTGTAGCACTTGCCGATGTGTTGATAATTGTCTGCCAGATAATATGGACCTCTGTTTTTATATGCGCTGAGGCCGAATTGCAAGAGTGGGATTGCCTTTTCGTAGTCTTTGTTGACGAAGTATTGATAGGATTTATTGTCGAAATCGTTGGCGTCTTTGATTGGATCGGCTGCAGTGGGATTGATACCGATCGGCGCAATGGTATAGGCCCACTTCCAAAAACCGATGACTCCACAATAGATAGTCAAGGCAGTAACGAATACAACCAAGACCGACTTTCTATTCAGTGAGCCCGATTTTGTTTTTTGAGGCAACTTTTTGATTTTAAGTATTTTGCCGTCGCGAAGAGCTTGTAAGTCTTTTAACAACTCGTCTGCGGATTGGTATCGATCGTCAGGATCTTTGGCTAGACAGCGCATCACAACCCACTCTAGCTGCTCGGGAACTTTGTAGTCGTGAGGCAGTTTCGAAATTGCAATCGCTTCTTGATTGACGTGCTTCAAAATTATCTTGATCGGATTTTCAGCAGCGAATGGTGGCTGACCAGTCAGTGCTTCGTACATGACACATCCGAAAGCGTATATATCGCTGCGATTGTCGAGCTTGTTGCCCAGGCACTGTTCAGGCGACATATACATTGGACTTCCGAAGATGTCTCCAGTCTGGGTCAAATTTTGCGTTGCCTTTTGTTGGCTTGGCAAAACTTTCGCGATACCAAAATCGACAAGTTTGACGAAGTCACCACCGTCGATGCCTTTAGTGAGCATGATGTTGCTAGGCTTTATGTCTCTGTGGATGACGGATTTGCTGTGTGCGTGCGCAATTGCTTCGCAGATTTGCACAAAGATATCCTCAGCGCGTGGAATATCTAGATATCCACCTTTTGCCAGGACGGTATCGAGGCTGGTGCCATCGAGATAGTCCATGACAATATACGGCGCGCCTTTCTTTCCTATGCCATAATCGTAGACAGCGACGAGGTTTGGACTGGTCAAGCCACTTGCCGCCTGCGCTTCTTGCTCGAATCTTTTAAGCGAATTTTTGTCTTCTACAAGATTCGAATTCAGAACTTTTATTGCGAATGTTTTCTGTAGTTCTTTGTCGCGAACTTTATAAACGGCTCCCATACCGCCCTGTCCCAGTAGTGACTGAACCTCGTAACGCTCACCCAGGTTTGCGATTACATCGCTTCTGGAGATTTCGCTTAGATTTACATCTTCTTTGGAACCAGAATCCGTTTCGTTGCTTTCGCTGTTGACTGGTGAGCCATCTCCATTCCGTCCTGGCTGTGAATCCACGCAGCTGCAGCGACTTTCCATTGATAGAAAGCGAGTCACATTGCTCTGCGCTTTATCGGCTATTGGTTTTCCGCAAGTTGAGCAAACAGTTTTCAGTTCAACCTTGGATTTTTCTTTGAAATTCAAACCAGGTCCTCTTATCCGCCATTCCAATATTCCCAGAATTGTCCTTTGCAAATTTATTTTGTGTTTTTCTACCTAATTTAGGACCTTTATCAAGTTAAATCCGTCAGTGACAGCAATCCAAGCTTAAGTAAGGGGAGGGACCGATGAAATCAGTAAAAGTAAGATTCTTAATCGCCAGCATGCTCGCACTGTTGCTCTACGGTGCTGAAGCCTACGCCAAGGACTCGAATTCAGCGTCGAATTTGCCCGCTTCAGCGCAGTTTGTCATCAATAAATAAGCGAGTTCTAATTAAGACGCCCGTCCTGGTTGTCTTTCGGGGAATTCGGTTCGTGGACGTGTAGACAAGAGACACGGTAAAATGACTCCTGCTAGCCAAGTGGAAGCTTGGTTATCTGAGTCCATAGCGCCGGTATTTCCTTTTGAGCATCCCAAAAACCAAAAACACTGTTGTTTCGTTCAGCGCTGCAGTTGTGGCAATGGCGATTCTTTTCGCTACCAACCTCTGGTTGTCTGGGCAAAATAGCTTATCTCGCGAAAGCAGATTGGATCCCCATGCAAGCGATGCACTGGCGGTTTCGAGCTATCTTCGCCATGGAAGGCAGCAACCTGATATTGGCTTGCTCGGTTCCTCGCTTGTCGCTGTGGCATCAGTGCAGGCGGCTGCAATAGCAGAGAAGAAGCCGGTCGATCGACTGACTCATCGCAGTAGCGAATATTTCGATCAAGCTTTATACACAAACCTGGGCATGAAAGCTAACACTGCCTGTCTGGCTCTTGGTGGAGCGATGGCATCCGACGCCTACTTACTTACCAAACATGTTTTGAATAGCGCCAACTCTCCACGTGCCATCGTATATGGTATCAGTGTGAGGGATTTTCAAGACAATATGATGTTCGGTGTAGAGACCAGTGAAGCTTTCAAATTGTTCTATCAACCTGAAGATTTGCCGGATATTTGGCGGTTACCACGAGTAACGCCTGACACAAAATTGGCCCTCACCTTCGCATCTTTCTCGCGCTTTGGGATAATCGAACTGTGCTTAGCAATCAGGTATTAAAGACTGCGCTCAAACCAGTGAATGAAGCTTTTCCATTTCTCACCGCTCCGGCGTCAACAGCCGCTGTACCTGTGGCTCCTGCTCCTGTGAGGATCGACGGTCCGCTTGCCCCGGGAGAATCTATCGGGCATCCAAGTGCGGATCATATGAAAGAAGCTTATTTGATGCGCTACAACCCGCTCGCGCCCAGTCAAATTCGCACTCAATTTGCCTACTTCGGTCGTCTTTTGGACTTATGCCATAAGCGGCACGTGCCGATTCTAGTAGTAAACATGCCGATCAGTGAAGCCAATGTCGCGATTATGCCACCGCAACTGTATCAATACTACTTGATGGAAACTCAAAGGCTGTGCCGTGAAAACTCAGTGCAGTTTCAGGATCTTAACCAAGCGCCGCTCAATCAGTCCTCGAATTTTCTTGAGACCGTGCACCTAAATCCACAAGGCAGCACGATCTTCTTCAACTCTCTGGCGAAAGTGGTGGGAGCGTCCGCAGTGGCGCAAAGTCTATCCGGCGCCAATCCTCACTACGCAGCAGTAAATAAACCGGGCAGTCTGTAAGTCGGTTTCGGTACGGACTACTGAGCGGTGCTCTTTCCCCAGAGTAGCTCCAGGTGTGTCATTTGCTGCTTCAGTGCATTTTTATGCCGCCGGTCAGCACATGCATCTGCCTCGTAATGCAGCTGCCACCACTGGCGATGTGCGATCTTCTTTAGTTTGACTGCTTCTTCAGCGCAAGCTTCATAGAGCTGTTCCATCAAATGGCGGGCACTCTCGGCTTCGTCATTGTCGCTGTGGAGTTCCATTCCTTCTCTGAATGCGGCGAAATCTTGTGGTGTCGTATTCTGTCGGCTTTCCGCAAAGCACCATCTGTAGCGAACGATAACGTCCTTGTGTATCCGCTCCAACTGCGCTTGATAGGCATCTTCACGGCGTTTGACGCTTTCTGGATAGAACTCGAGCATGCCGGATTTAGGCCACTCTAATCCCGCTTCTACTGGTGTCGTGCTGGTTCCGTCGTAGACAATGAAGTGTCCAGGAAACGATGAGATCAGGTAGTCGAAGCAATCGTCGCGGATGTGCGACCAGCATTTGGCGGAGAGTCTTCTGCAAAGCACTGGACTGTCTTCCGCCAGTGCCATGTCGATGGTTCGGATCGCGTTGCACAACTTATGCAAGTCGGCACGCTCATTGCCTTCCTTAAGTTTGTGCCAGTACATATTAACTTCGTCGAGAGTTAGTTTGCGTCTGCGTTCTAAGCTACCCATGGTACCTACCCCAGAGAGATTCTGAGGTGGTTATACCCACTGCCGGACCAGTCTAAGCGCTGTTCAACGTCAGTGCCATGCCTTAACGGTCAGGGGCTGCGCTAGGGGGCTGACGGTGCTCAATTCGGCTGCGGGTTGGAGCCCACTGAGACAGCTGCGACCGCATCTTGCACGGTCGGGTATTGCAGCATCACCAGTTGCACGGAAGGGCTCGGAGCAAGTGGATTCTGCTCTTCGCTCTGATAAATCTGAGCCAACTCAACGAGGTTGCCTACTGGTCTTTCATTGTCAATTTCGAATTTTTCTTTGTAGTTTTTGATTTTTTGATCTTGGAAAATGGCTTCACGAGTGATTCTGCGGTTATCAAATAGAATCGTCGCGGTGGGAGCCTCACCCGGTCCCACAATCACATCGAGCACACCAGGCAATGTCTTCATGATCGATTTAGCCGAATTGATCTTGCACCTGCAGTTAGCTTTGGGAATTTTGAAATCGACTGCTTGAGCGAAGCACTTGTATCCATCCTTGTCTACGATGAATAGCTTTGCTAATGCATCGTCTTGTGCCTTATGCATTTTCTTGTAATAGTTGGCCAGGTACAGATCTGAATCCGCTTCGGGTTGTGAGATGGGCGATGGAGACTTCATAATCTTCAACGCTGTTTGCTTGTCGCCTAGCTGCTCATCAAGCGCTGCTAGCAAGACTTTGTTCTGGAACGCGGCAGGATGGTCAGCGAGTGCATGTGTCATCGCATCTTTAGCCAGCTTCAACCAGGCAGTCTGCTCGGATCGATTGTCGGTCGCCATCGTGGTGAATATCTTCGCATAGACTCGGTATTCTGTGTCGGTGACAGTTTCACTCTCAGCCAGTTGCAGAGCCAGTCTCGCATCTGCCGGCGTTTGTGCCAGCTTGATGTTTCCAATGCGCCACCATGCTCGTTGTTTCGCATCGAGAATAGAAGCGACTTTCGGTTTCAACTCTGAAATCAAGGCGCGATCGTCTGTGCTGACTGCGATTTCAAAAAGCTGAATCAGCAGTTTTTCTTTGATTTTTGGCTCTGGATTATTATCCAATCCACGTTTCAAAACTTCTTTAGCTTTGGTGATCTCGCCAGTCTTTTTGTAATAGTTGCCAATCACTAGCTGCGCAGCTGCTTCCTTCAGGTTTGCATTGCTCAATTCATCGAGGATGTTGTTTGCCGCTTTGGCGTCGCCTTTATTCATGTAGCAGGAAGCCAGTCCTAACTGAGCTCTCCATGATGTTGGATCGGCAGCAGCGAGCTGTTTGAACTTATTCATCGCTGAACCGAATGCACGCATAGTCGCCACCAGCGCGGCGTGAGTGTTGTCTGCCATGGCTGGATGTTCGCATTTGATTGCCGAGGCGGCTTGCTCGAGAGCCGGTCCACCACCTTTGTAATTCGAATACAAATATGCCAGTGCCACGTGCGGCATCCAATAGTGTGGTGCCGCTTTGGACGCTTCTTCGTCGAATCTGATCGCCGCTTCTATGTTATTCCGCTTGAACGCTTCTGCAGCTTGCACATGTAGCTCGTTCGCTTTGTTGATGGCTTCGTCGCTTTCTTGAGGGAAGAGCACAATCGCTTCGTCAGCGTCGTCGTCACTGCCAAGTCGTACCAGTGAGTGCAGTCCAGGTTGGGGCAGGTTGCCCGGAATAGGGGCACTGAGAACTGTTGTAGTGCTTGCGAAAGTCTCGGGTTCTCTAGCCGCTTTGTCAGCGGACTCAGTAGACTTTGTCGAAGCCTCAGTCACCTGTGCTGAAGGGATCGAACTTTCAGGCGCTTCTGCATGGTTGCCACCGGCGTTTGCTGCCGCATAACTGACCGTTGATGCTAGAGCAGTTGTTAACAACAGTCTTTGCCGAAATTCCAGCATTCCTAACTAACCTCGCTTGAAAAAAGTCGCTGAGTTCAGCGGTGTGGTTGATTTTACCGTATCGCTCGGCAGAATAATTTAGCGCGGGTTAAGACCTTTACAGCGCACGTGTCTTTGTTACCAGGTTTGAGGAGTAAGAACTTGGTAACAAGGAAACGGCAAGATGATTCTGCCCCCGATTCTTGGAGAAATCCGCAATGGTAGATCACCGAAATTCTCGTAATGATGTTTGCAAAGGCAGTACTGTCGCCGATCAGATCAACGGCATGATCTACGATCATGAGCCCAAAGAAGGTCGAGTAGAGACTATCTACACACCTGAAGGACTTGGGATGCAGTTCTACACGAGCATGCCGCACTTTCCGCAGTTCGGTGACAAGGAATTTCCACATGGTCGCACTGCATCGAGCCTTGTTACGAGACAACATGATGGCGAACCGCTCACAGCCGATGATAAGAAGGCGTTGGCGGGATACCGGCAATTTCCGAACAGCGATTCTATGGGCTACTTGGCTGGTTTGCAAAAGCAGGGCAAGCTAACTCATGAACTGGCAGCGGAATTTATGGCGGAGAAGCGAGAAGCAGGTTGCATTACAACTGCAAAAGTCTCACATGACGGATCGATAGAATTTCCTGCTCACCGACATTAACCGTGGTAATTTGTTCTGCGTGAGGCAGACGCAGAGTTTTACATGACTTCCAACCAGATTGATGCACCGGTGATCAATAAGCTCTCGCCTCCGTTTCGAAACTTCTTTTCGAAGGCGGTGCACTACAAAGGCTTCTTGATTATGGGGCACGAAGTCGTTAGTGACGAGGCTCTGATTGAAGCGCACCGCAGAATTTCTTATGCCCTCTCAGCCATGCCTGAAGTCTTGGCAAATCTTTTGCATGCGAAGGCGGAATTCCACATCATTGGATTGAAGCAAAAAACCTCGGATTTGCCTCAACATCGATTTCGGGGGCGAAGGAAGCCCCGACCGGGAATTTTGAGTTTCGATCAGAAGGTGCGCGGTCAGGGCGGGCTCTTCTCTTCTTGCGGCGAGGAAAATCTGCTCGCTGGTCGAGAAGGCTTTCAGCTTCGCGATGTATGCATTCACGAATTCGCACACGGACTGATGGATTTCGGATTCGATGAGGTAATTAGAGCTGCGGTTAAAGAACAGTATTTGCTCTCGAAGACACACTGGGCAGCTTGTTGGGCCAGAACAAACAGTGATGAATTTTTTGCAGAAATGAGCACCTGGTACTGTGGTTCCGAAGGAGACGGCGGCACCATGGATCCGTATCCTGAGCGCGGACCGGAATGGCTTCAACGCTTCGATCCAGGAACTTTCGAACTGCTTGATAGTATCTATCAAGGACGATTTGTGCCCAAATCCTACTTCCCAAATATGGTGGTCTCTCCGCTGTTATACGGAACTGCTACCACTGCATTTGAATTATTAGGACTGCCACGCGATTAGGCACACCGTGAGACTAGGACTGGCATCACTGGTAGTGGCGCCTAATCTTAAGCGAACACTGAACAACAGGCACGGCACTTCTTGGCTGCGGCAGGAACCATCTCCAGACATTCCGGGCACTGTTTGGTCGGCTCCGCTGGTGGTGCAGGTGGCTCTTTCGGCAAAACCATTTTTGTAATTAAGAAGACCACAAGCCCAATGATCGCAAAGTCGACAACCGAGCCGATGAAGTGACCATATTTGACTGCACTGACAGTCGGTTTTCCAGTTGCATCAACACCTCTGGTGATCACCACTTGCGCTTCGCGCCAATCTCCAGCCGGCATAACGTATGAGATCGGTGGCATGAGCAGGTCGTCCACAACTGCAGATACGACCTTACCTGTGGCGGCTCCGATGATCACACCTACGGCCAGAGCGAAAGCGTTGGTCTTCAGTAAAAAATCCTTGAAATCTTTGAGCATCGGGCTTCACCTTGAAATGTGTCCCGAGAGTATATCCTCTTGAAATTCTTACTTCAGTTTTTTCATGAATTCAGCTAATCCGTCCTTGTACAACTGTGAACCCATCATGACGCTGTCTCCATGACTGGCTCCATCGATTCGGATCATCTCTTTCGGTTGGGATACTTCAGCGAAAAGTTGGTCTGATTGAGCGATCGGAGTTAGATGGTCTGCTGTTCCTGCAATTAATAGCAGCGGCGCATGTTGCTTTGCGAAAGCTGTCGAATTGTCGAAACTAGTTCCAGGCGCCATCCATAACCATTGCGGATAGATACCCAGGTAAGGAAGTATTTTGCAGCCACGTGCTCTCAATGAGTAGAGTGGACACTCTAAAATAACTGCTGCACTTTCGTGTCTGCGGGACAGTTCGCCACTAACAAGAGTGCCAATTGATTCGCCGAACAGAATGATTTGGTCCGCTTTGTAGTTCTGACTGAGCAGATAGTTGTAGGCGGCATCACCGTCTTGTGTCAGTCCCTCTAATGATGGCTGGCCTTCGCTGCGTCCGAAACCTGAATAATCGTAAGCGAAAACGGAACAATCGTTGCTTAACGGTTTTTCTGCAAGAAAGGCGCGTTGCAAGCAGTTTCCAGCGTTCCCGTGGCTAATTAAAGCAATTTTCTTGGCTCCGGGCAATTTGTACATCAATCCGTGCAGCTTGTTGCCGTTATCAGATTTAAAGTAAACGTCTTCTGGCGTGATGCCACAGGCTTTTTGATTCCAGTCGCTGCCGATTGGATATTTTGCCGGATGGAAGAGGATCCAGTTATAAAGCGGTCGATTGATGATAGGCGCCATGCCGATCACGATTAAAACCGGAATTAGCATGATCACAGCGAGGACGCCTTTGATCACAAATCGCCAGTTCAGCGCTTTGAGTTTTTGAACAATTTGTTGCATGAATTAGCTTCTCGCTTTGGTTCATCCAACCTATCAAATTTTCACGCTGAAGACGCAAGTGCCAACAATTCAAAAAGTGTTGGACCGACCGTACGGTTAAACTCGCCACGAACGAGTGCCGTCTGGCGACGATGCTAGCGTGTGCGTCATTCCATCGGCGCAGACTACGACAGTTTCGTAGAGGTTCGAAGCATTGTCGTACGTCGTTTTCATGTTGCGAACTAGTGAGAGTTCGATTACTCCTGCAATCGTCATGAACTTCAGCGATGAGCCGAAGCCGTCATATTCGATACTGCTGGATAGCAAGTGTCCGCGCCAAGTTCTAGTTTCCGTCGCCAGGAAGAATGAGCGAAACAATCCGAGAAAGCTGGAAGATAGTTCGCCTTGATAGCTGTATGTGACTGTCTTAGTGGTGTCATTTACTTCTGGCTGAGAAGCGCTGCGAGTGCGGATGATTCCATCTTCTTTGATGCAGCTGCCGGGCGCTGCTGACAGACCTGGAGGTGCGATCAGCACTTGAACATTTGCTGGTCGTGGGCAATTTGCAGTTTCGATCACTTTGCGCGTCACATCAGCTGTTGGTCCCGGTTTGCGCACCTGATGACCAAGTGCGTGCTGATGATCGATTGGCAGCAAAAACACATCACCTGGTTTTAAATTTTCAATATCATCGTTAATCTCCCTAACCTCATGGAGATAACTTTCGATTTCACTTGCTACCGGGTCTCTTCCCAGACGTCTCTTCAAGGCTATTGTGACTATGGAACGTGCTGTTTCGCCGGACCTGACGTGGTAAACGCAGGAGAGGTCGGGACTTTCCATCATCGACATGAAGCTCACATTGATCACCTTTTCCAATTCCAGTTTTTCACTCTGTGGTTCAGCGGCTCTGGCTTGCACCGAGCGGAAGGATACAGGGGATGGAATCGGTACACTCATCGGTTGACCTCAAGAGAAACGAATGGATCGCAGGAATCCAGGGCTTATGCTGTCCGTGAAATGACTAGTAAAGTAGGCTGATGCGGACTCTATAAGTTTTACTCAAATGGTGTTACCAGGACGTTACCAGTCCCTGGTTTGGAACCATTTGCGTTGACTTTCGGTGCGATTCGATGGTTTTATCGTATGGTTTTGATCTGAAATATTTATGAGTGTGACTGGAGCCGGTTTGAATCTTGGTAAAATAGCCACGCTGGTTGTTAAGAGTCTCGCCAGGTGCGGGCTTCCTAATTTGTTCGCAATCTCCGTTTAACAAGATCACTCCCCCGAGGTCCCTGCATGCAGCCGTTTGAATTTAAGGCAACTATTCTTTCCCTCTCGTTATTTTCAGCAGTCACCGCCGCTGGTGCCGCAAGTTCGGCTGGTTCGGTGTTCACTTCAAGTCAACAGTCCGGAGAGAAAGCTTACGAACAGCATCAGTACAAGAAAGCTGAAACTAGTTTGTTGAAAGCGTTGGATGCCGCTGCTACTGAGGGTACCAAGGATGTCGATGTCGCTCGTGCTCGTGTTCTCCTGGCTAAAGTCTATAGAGAATCGGCCCGACCTCAAAGAGCCAGTGAGCAACTGGTGCTTGCCTTGACGATCTACAAGAAGCTGGGGTTCGCAGAACCAGTGTTCGCCGACGAGCGCACGCAACTTTTTAAAGAATATAAGCAGGTAGATCCCGGTGCTTTGGGACAGGGGTATGATGCCCTTAAGAATAACTCTGCTGTCATTTCGATCCAAAAGAAAGATGCTGGAGCGCACGTCGAATTCACCATGCCGGCTGCGATGGAAAAGTCACTGAACAGTCAGAAAGTCGATGGCTTGCAGTTGGAAGCTGTCGTGTCGTTTGATTTGACCACCACCAGTGATGGCAAGGTTCATGCTTCCAGCATCAAGGGATTTAAAATACATTCCGTGGAAAAGAACACCTGGGCTAACTTGCTGGACCTGTCGGTAGGCGGACCAGCTAATGCTGAGGGCACTTACGATGCGACGATTATCGCAGGCAAAGGCGGGTTCACCAAAACAGTGGCCGCCAAACTGCCAGAGAAGGCTTATCAACCAGTAAAGACGATTGCGGATCAGATTGAAAAATTTGATGGTGCTCCGGCTTTGGATATTCCGATTGCCGCAGCTCCTGCAGAGGTCACGCCGACCGCCACTCCATCTTTTACCCCAAGTGTGACAACGGTTCCGGTTGAGGCTCCGACAGCTTCGACCACATCTATAACTCCGACTACGACCACTGTAGCTCCGGACAGTACTGTCAGCACGGCGCCTGCCTGGGGCGAGACGAAACTGAAGTCGACGAAACCGCTGTCGAGCCCGGCGGTCGAACGTCCGGTCATGACGACGATCGAACCAACTAGCACGCCGATTTCAACAAGTACTCCTGAAGTTTTCTCGCCAAAAACCGAAACGACGACTTCCACTACAACGACTGTGACCAGTCCGACAACGACTATGAGCAGCCCAGCCTCCACGCTTCCAGCAAATGTCGAGCAACCCAAAGTCAAGTCAAAACATGACGACGATGATGACAATGACGATAAAGAAGATGCCGCCCGGAAGCAACGTCGACGCGAAGAACATCGTGCCCGTCGCGCTGCCGAAGACGCCAAAGAAGCTGCAGAGGACGCGGCCGAGAAACTTGACGACGCGAAGAAGCACGAAAAAGACAATGATAAAGACAACGATCGCGACAAAAACGACAAAGACAAAAAAGACAAAGATTAAATCGAAAAATTCTTGTCCACGAATTTGGGAAATCGTTTAGATACAGTTGCCCAATATATCTTCGTGCCCAGGAGGGTTCGCCATGACTTGGAAGTCAAATGAGCGTAGTTCGAACGACTACGACTACCAACAGGGTTTGCCAACACGCGATCACGCAATCGACGACAAGTCCAGAAACTCCGGAGACCTGTTAAGCGATATATGGAAGCGGGATTCTGGTTGCGGGAGCGGCGGATGTTCTTGTGGTTGCTGTCATGGCGGACAGGGAAGGCCAGACCGTCCAGGCGCGAATGACCCGAGAGTCGAAGCAGGCATCAAGCAAATTTCTCAGATTTTGCAGGACCTCGGTCTGCAAATTGATTTGCCCACGTTGTGGCCGAAGTTGTCTTCAGAATCAAATAGTCCAACTGACAGCACGGGGCGCACCAGAACCCTTGATGTAAGCAACGGCGATAGTCTGACGCTCGGAGTAAGAGGCGGAGTCGGTCCTTTCAAGCTCGTGGAAAAAGATGGTATGCCGGTTCGAGCTGTTAAGACGATTGAGCCAATGGCTAGTGATGCGCCTTATCAGTATCTCCTCAGCAATGGCGCAACCTATCGCACTCGCGGCGGATGGAATCACAATGAATCCATTACCTGGCCAAATGGGGATGTAGTGCGCTTCTCGGATGACGGAAAGTTCCAAGCCTATGAGCCTGGTAAGAGTGCTAATCCGGGCGACAATCAGCCTGTAACGTCTGGAGGTCCGGATCGCCCCAGCCCGACTTCGACTCAAGATGGCGGCGAGCAAGACGGATTTGTCTTCAGCAACGGCGACCGCTTCGTCACCACTTCACACGGTTGGAAACTCTACACCGCTGATGGCATGCCGGTTACGAAAGGAACTCCGGACACTAGTGCGATGGATGCAACACGCATACCGTTGAGTAACGGCGCCACATTGGTCTCAGGAGGTTGGGGAGTCGATACGATCTCATATCCAAGCGGCGAGCATATTTCATTCAGCAAGGATGGAAAGCTCAAAACTGTAAACGGGGAGCCCGCTTAATCAACGCGAATATTGTGCAGCCTCACTCAGAAAAGTAATCAAAATTCTGGTTTAGAATCCTCGCCAGTGCGGCAGGATATTGGGGAAATCTATAGTGAGGCTGACTCTATGACAACACCCAATGCCAGTAAGGGTTCCGTTCAAGACGCGACTAAATGTCGTTTGGTCACGCGCAGTGATTTTGACGGACTTGTTTGCGCGGTGCTGTTGAAGCATCTCAACATGATTGACGACATTTTGTTTGTGCATCCGAAAGACATGCAAGATGGAAAAGTCGATATTACCAATCGCGATATCACAACAAACCTGCCGTATGTAGAAGGCGTGCATCTGGCATTCGACCACCATTCCAGCGAAATGATTCGCAATAAGGGTGAGAAAGACAACTACATAATCGATCCGAAAGCTATGTCTGCGGCTCGCGTTGTCTACGATCATTTTGGCGGCGCCAAAACTTTTCCAGATAAGTGGAATGGAATGATGGTAGCTGTCGATAAGGCTGACGCAGCCCAGTTTAGCAAGGAAGAAATTCTGCAACCAACTGAGTGGGTGCTGCTCAATTATTTGATGGATCCACGCACCGGACTTGGACGTTTCCGCAATTTCC
>JBBQFO010000088.1:0-18211 GCA_038322035.1 Candidatus Obscuribacterales bacterium | reverse complement strand
GGATTCATCTATGGGCAGCGGAACATTTACGGGCATTGGAACAGTTTCACCAGTCGAATGATAGCAGAGCGTATCGTACAGATCAGAAATTATTGTCCACCCCGCGCTTGGCAATTTGTTGCAAGACTTATTTTTGAAATTACGAATATCTCGGTTAGCCGAGCACTAAATCACGATCAGCACCACCCGCAGTGCCACCAGATACGATATCAAAAGGTTGTGAAAACACGTCAGTGGGAGATCAATCAAGCCGTAAAGCCCGTGAGACGCGGCTAATGCAAGCTTGCCAGACGTTGAGATTCGTTTAGTTTTTCCCAAATAGCGGCGGCAAAGCGGATAAACGGTGTTATATTTAGCAGGTGCGTCCGCAATGCCTCTAAATGTGAGAGCGCTGCGCGCCAGTAAGGTCTTCAAGTTTCATTGTGCCGGCAGCTTGCTGCATAGGCTATCCAAGATTAGTTTCGACTAACAGTCAAAAGTAAGAGGTAATGCAAAAACTAGCTCTTGTAGGTTTGGGTGCGTCAGGTCTCTTTGCGTTAAAGGAATTAGCGGGAGCCGACGTTGAAGTACACGTGTACGATGTCGGACCAGTCTACGAGAAGCGATATGCATGCCCTATCGACCAGGGCAAGCTTACTGTTTGCCCGCCGAAAGCGTGCAGCTACTGTGCTCCGGGGCAATCGGCCGGCAGCTGGAACGACTTCAAAGTTATTTTATCGGCGTCGCCAGTGATCGGCGGACGCCTTTATGACCTGATCGGTCAGCAAGAACTACAAAAACGACTAGACACGATTCGAAAGACAATTCTCGACCACGCGCCTTGCGAAATTCCCGTCGTCAGCCCGAGCGGCGAAGACGTTGAATGGATCAAAAAGAAAGCGACCATGGCAGGCATGGTGTACCACTATCAAGAACTGCTCCACAGCGGCACTGACAATGCTCCAGCAATCAATTCAAGCATTCTCGACGAAATCATCGAAAAAGGGCCCAACATCATTTTCCACTGGGACACCAAGGTTGACTCAGTGGCACGCAAAGGCGAAAAGTTTGTAGTTCAATATTCGAGATATAGAAAACCGGGAGAAGACGAAGCTGAAGACACGTTCGACTTCTGCATATTGTCTGTCGGCCGCGGCGGAGCAACCTGGCTGACGCAGCAAGAGTTCTACAAACAATTAGATATTTATCCGGGGCAAGTGGACATCGGTGTGCGAGTAGAGACCAGCTGTTTCTTCACTGAAGAAGTGGATAAGCGCTTCTACGAACCTAAGCTCTATTACCGGACCAAACACTCAAACGACGTAGTGCGAAATTTCTGTTCGAATCCAAAGGGGTTCGTCACTCCAGAAAACCACCGCGACTACGTGTTGGTCAACGGGCACTCCAAGATGTACGAGAAGTCAGAGAACAACAACTTTGCTGTTCTGGTATCAAAGACGTTCACGAGACCGTTCAAAGATCCACAGTTGTATTCGCAGACGATCGCAAAGATCGCCAACATGCTCGCAGGCGGTGGGCCGCTTATTCAAAGACTGGGCGATCTGCGTGCCGGACGGAGAACAAAGTCAACGGTCAATAATTTGATCAAACCAACTCTTGAAGCGGAATGTGGAGACATTTCACTGGCATATCCTCATCGCATTTTGGAAGGCATCGTCGAATATCTCGACGCGCTCAACAAGATTTGCCCTGGTATCGCCGATGACTCCACCCTGCTCTACGCCCCGGAGTGCAAGAGCTACCCTGACTCTATTACCGTCAACAAGAATATGGAAACAACAATTCCAAACTTGTTCATCATCGGCGATTCGAGTAGTTGGACACGCGGTGTCGGTCAAGCTGCGAGCAGCGGATTGCTAGCCGGCGAAGGCGTGCGCATTAAAGTCAAAGAAGCCGTCAAAGTAGCCGCAGCAACGGTTTAGCCTCTTCTGTTTTGACTTCTCGATTAGATTGATGTATATTGAAACTTCAACGTTAGTAAAACGCTGAACAGTTTAGTGCTGGCCAGTCGTCAGCGATTACAGGATAAGGACTACCACGATGATAGATAAAACAAGTCGCTAAGCAGGTTTCAGGAAATAGTTCACTTCAGTTGAAGTGAATCAATCTGGCTTGTTGCGTCTTTGTTTTGTTTCATGTGTTTAGTCAATCATAGAATTACTTTTGCACATCTCGCCTCGCGGAATCAGTACATCTGAGCCCGATTGGTAAGCCAAAACACAGTGTCGCACAAGAGCATTCAGAGCTTCGCTGTTGGCTGGTTGCAGAGTATTTCACTGAGAAATATTCTGACACCGCCAACGGTGTTAGACCAGCTCGCAATCCTGAGCCAGAGATTCGGACAAAGGAGAAGTTTTATATGCTGCGATTATCCAATATTTGCAAATACTTCGGCGACACATTGTTGTTCGACCAAGTCAGTCTCGAAATTAGCGAAAGAGAAAAAGTCGGTGTTGTCGGCGCCAATGGCAGCGGCAAATCGACTCTGTTAAAAATCATCGCCGGGCTTGAAGATGTCGACGACGGGCACGTTCGCGCCTGCGGAAATCCATCGACAACATACCTTCCGCAACATATGGACGACATCGGAGAAATAAGTGTCGGCAGTTATCTTGCGCAAGATTGGTTCGATGCCCGACGTCAACTTTCTAAAGTTGAACAGCAAATGCAAAATCAAGCACAGAGTGACTGCTGCTCGGAGCTTTATAAAACGGACTTCGAGAAATTCGAAAAAAGCGGCGGATATACAATGGAAGAGCAGCTTAAGGAAGCCTTGAGCGCGTTGAACATTCCCACAATCGATTTGGATCGTCGCATCGAGTCGCTCAGTGGAGGCGAGAAAACCAAAGTTGCTCTGGCTCGCCTTCTTCTTACGACAGCTGATTTGATGCTGCTGGATGAACCAACAAACAATTTAGACAGAGCAAGCATGGAATGGCTTGAGCAGAGTTTGATGCAAACATCAGCGGCTTGCATAATCGTCTCACATGACCGAAACTTTCTCGACCGCATCACCAGTCGCACTCTCGAAATCGATCAGAGACGCAGTCGCATCACCAGCTACTCCGGAAATTACAGCTGGTACAAAGAGCGCAAAAGACAGGAGCAAGAAAGACAGCTAAGACAATTTAAGGAACAGCAAATCAAAATTAAGCGGCTGACAGAAGATATTCGCGCAATAAAAAATCAAGCGCTCGCCACCGAGAAGAGCACACAAAACGACTACCTTCGTGGGCGTTCTAAAAAAGTAGCAGCGAAGGCTAAAGCGCGTCAGGCACGGTTGACTCGAATAATTGAGCTGGAGAAAGTGGATACTCCAAGGTTCTCAGAGCGTCCAAAATTCTCTCTATCTGGACATCTCCAGTATTCGTCCAACTTGATCGAAGCACGAGATCTGAACTTTTACGGCAACCAGACGCAGTTATTGCTCGACTTAAATTTCGTCATCGTAGGTTCAGCGCGTATTGCAATCACTGGTGACAACGGCAGTGGCAAATCGACATTGCTGAAACTGATCGTGGGAGAATTAACACCACACTCTGGATCGATAACACGAAAACCCGGTCTGCGACTGGGCCACCTACCGCAGAATCATGAGGAATTCGAGAGTTGTGAGCAGACGGTGTTGGAACACTTCAAATCCCTGATTGCGAAACACTCAGACCAGGCATCAAATATGGTGCATACGCGATTCAACTCTGATGGTCACATCCGCACACTTTTAAACAGATTTCAGTTTGCAAAAAACGATGTATTTAAAGACGTCAGAGTCTTGAGTAGAGGCGAGCGCACCAAGCTCATCCTGGCTAGCTTCATGGCTTCAGACCTGGATTTGCTGGTCATGGACGAACCGACCAATCATCTAGATTTGGCAACAATCGAATCTTTCGAAGAAGCGTTGAAAGCATATCAAGGAGCTTTACTTGTCGTCAGTCACGATCAATATTTCCTTGAAGAATTATCGACGGATTGCATCTGGCACGTTACAGACCGCACCATCAAGCAGAGATAGGCTTAATTGGACTTACCTGTCCAGGGCGGCGCATCATCGGCATCTTGATCAAATTCATGTTCCATTATTTTTTTCTGCAGTGCAGCATAGCGCGACATCAAGGCGGCGACGTCTGGATTTTCCGCTCCTAGTGACTCGCTCATGCCCAATCCCCATTTATAGAGGCGATCAGCTTCATCGAAATTGTCCTGCTCTTCATAGAGTTCCGCCAAATTGCGCAGCGCTTTGGCAACACTGGGATGCTCTTGTCCAAGATTCTCCTGAGTAATTGTCAAAGCGCGCCAATACAGTGGCTCCGCTTCGGCGCAATTGCCTTGGTCCTGATAAACCTCGGCTAGATTATTCAAAATCTCAGCGACGTGCATGTGATTGGGTCCCCAATCTTTCGTGCGAATCTCCAACAATGTCTTGTAGAGCGGCTCTGCCTGGTGATATTTGCATTGTAAGTGAAAGAGAAGAGCGAGATTGCCGAGGCTCTGTGCGGTGCTCGGATGTTCCAGCCCAAGTGTGTTTTGGCGAATTCTCAGGGCGCGCCAATGCACTCGCTCTGAGTCCTCAAATTTGCTCTTCATGCGATAGAGTTCGGCTTGATAGTTCAACACGGTGGCGACACTAGGGTGCTCGGCGCCCCAATTGTCTTCCGCTATCTTCAAGGCGCGATCATAGAGCGGCTCGGCCAGTTCATATTTACCGGAGGCGTGGTAAACCAGCGCCAGATTGGTCAGGTCGGAACCGATGCTCGGATGCAATTCTCCAAGAACGCGTTCTCTGATCGACACTGACTTCTGGAAAAGTGGTTCGGCTTGGGCGTATTTGCCATGCGCCTTGTAAAAATCGGCCAGACCTTCCAATGTGCTGGCGACATTTAAGTCATCTGGATCAGCGGCTGTCTCATAAATAGTCAGAGCCTGGCGAAAATAAGGCTCGACTTCGGCATAGCGCCCCTGGGCACGAAAAACCATGGCGATTTTGTTCAGACACTCGGCTGCACCGACGGACCCGGCGCCACCGACTTTCTCGCGCAAAACCAGGGCGGTTTGGTAGACCTGTTCTGCCTCGGCGTACCATCCCTGCGTCCAGTAAAGATCGCCGAGCGATAGCATGATGCTTGCTTTGACTTCATCGGTGCTGCCGTCGCCGCGTTCTTTTCCAACAGTTTCAGCCTCGACAAGCGCCTTCTGGTAAAGCTTCTCCGCGTCGCTGTATTGCGACAGTTCGAAGGCTTTGCCGGCAGCTTTGAGGTAGGAATCCCAAATGAGCGTCTCTGTTGTGCTTTCCATTACAAGAAGAATCCTATTCCTGAACGATCTTTATCAATATGCCCAGTCAGATCGAAATAGTATAAACGTCGGATTTCGGTGACACGACCTATGGACAACGCCTGGACGACCACTCAGTTCAAAAACACAGTTGGGAAACTGTTTGCTAAATCTAGAGAATTTGGCTGAAACCGCATAGGGTTGTAGAATCCGAAGTCAGTAGAGGTGGCAATGATTACGAAAATGAAAGCAACCAGCGACAAGCCGAAAGAAAAAGTTCGCTGGAGAATGACCGTAACAAAATTCGACGTGGTCAAACTTTTCATTTTATATTTGCTGCTCTCACCTCTCTGTGCGATGGGTCTATACAATCAACTAATTTTCTTTCCGTTCAAAGAAAAGTATGACTTAACTGAAATTTTCACCAAAATCGAATCTGCAATGAATGCAAAGAAAATCGATCTCACCATTCCTAGTGGCAACGAAAAACTAAACGCCTGGTACTTCAAGAAGGCTGATACAAAAAAAATATTCATCGTCAGTCACGGGAACGGTGGTAGCAATGCTCACAGATTGACTCTAGTGTCGCCGCTATTATCCGCTCGAGCTTCAGTTCTGCTCTACGACTACGAAGGCTATGGAGAGAGCACTGGCACACCAACAATTCCAGCAATCAAACAAGATGGTCTTGCAGTTTATGACTATGTACGAAATGTCTTGCACTACGAACCGAAAGATATCATCGTTTACGGAGAATCTTTAGGCGGTGGTGTGACTACGTACATCGCTGAGAAACGACCTGTCAGTGGCATCGTCATTCAATCTGGATTCTCATCTCTCACAGATGCTGCAAAAGATCGCTTGCCCTGGTTAAATCTATATCCAAAATTTGCCTTCGCTGCAATTGAAATGGATAACGCCGCTTACTTGCACGGACGACATGCACCACTATTGCTGATCCACGGAGACAAGGATGCGACTCTGCCGATCAAACACGCACGCAAAACGTTTGCGGAAGCCAGTCAAGCAAAGACATTCGTGATTATAGAAGGTGCCGGACACAACGATCTCGCTACATTCAACCCAAAATTGTTTGCCGCTGCACTTTCGAAACTCGTGAGCGGATCTCCATGATTAGTCCTGAAACTTTGTCAGCAGTGATCCGTAATTCAGTCCTGCTCGACTAAATTTTCCTGGGCAGGTGATTCATCTTCGGCAACCAGTAGGCTTTTTGCATGCAGTTCATCCTGTTCTCTTTTTGATAGTTCATACTCTAATTGCCCCAGTCTCGCATGCTCAATACTGGCTTTCCATGCGGCAATACCCTCTTCACAGCAGTAGCCTACGACAATTAAAGCAGCAACAGGATCAGCCCAATAAAAATCGCAGAACGCGCTGAGAAGCAATCCCGAAACTGCTGCCAAAGCAATATATGCATCGGTGCGATTCATATCTGAGACATGCATCAAAACCTGGTTGTGCAAGGCATGGGCAATCCTGCGCTTGTTCCAGGACAAACCCCACATAGCAAAATAAGTTAAACCGAGCCAGAGTATTCCAATGTAGTTGTCTTCAAAATGTTTGCCAGCAATCAATCCAATAATCGCCCTTGCTAACAGGTACAAAGTGGCCGCGCCGTATCCGAGCGCGATTACTTTTAAGGCAAAGTGTTCTCGGTTGCGATCGACTCCCGTCAATTGAGACAGCACCACGATAGAAGCGAATAAATGTATTAGTGAGACCAGGGACATGGACATAAGTGCGGTGGACGGATGCAAGGTCATTGCGAGCGAAATTACCGCGAACCCAAGCAAATTCCAAAGCATCGTCCAATACTCGAACTTACTTCCAAGTTTGACGAGTCTAAGATGTTCTGCGGCGGGCACATTCAGCATTTGTTCATTGTACCGCGCCCCGATCTGCCAGCTGTGCGATTCGTCAGTGCACTGGTGGTGAATCTCCCATCCAGAACACTCCTCTAGTCAGGTTCCGCATGAACTCATCCGCTGTAAAGCCTACGAACGTTCGGTTTTCAGGGTTTTAAGCGATTCTACGACTTTGCCGTATTTTCCCGATTGCCTGGAAGGCAACTTTTTCCTAATCTGTTCACAAGGCAAGAGGAGGCACGCGGATGCCAGATGTGATCATTCATGAGCTTAAGCCTGCGCTTGAGCCGCAGTCGTCAGACAAACAACAACCTGAAGTCGACGCAGTGACCAGGAAACTCTATGAAGATGTCGCGCCGTCCATGGTCAAGATTAAAGTGGACGACGGCTCCGGTTCCGGATTCTCGATCAACGATAAAGGTGACATCGCCACCGATGCTCATGTGGTTCTCGGCAGTCGGCACATCACTGTGATTACCGCAGACGGTAAAGAGCACAAGGCACAAATGACGGCGTTAGATGACGTCGCCGATCTGGCGATCATCCATATAGATGGCGAACTGCCAAAGGATTTGAAACCACTGCACTTAGGCAGCAGCAAAGATTTGAAGCCGGATGAGTCGGTCTGGGCGTTCGGACATCCTGATGGCTGGGATCCGCTGTATGTTGCTCCAGGCTACTTCCGTAGAGCAGAAACGGGGCAGGATGTTCTCAATGCAGAAAGCGACGAAGTCAAGGCCCACGCAAAAAAAGTGATGGCGGCAATGACGCCCAAAGAACGCGAAGAAGCCGAAGCAGAATTGAAAAAGCCGATGCTCAATGCGCGTGTCAATATCCAGCACGGAAGTTCAGGCGGACCACTGCTAGACAAAGCAGGAAACGTAGTTGGCATCTCAGATCTGAGCAACCTGCAATCGAATTCTGACTTTACACCGGTTGAGACTTTAATCGCTTTAATGAACAACACTACACCGAAATTCACTTTCACATACAAGACAATCGATGACGTCCCGACATTGACGGATATCTCACGCACCGCCAGCGGTGATTATCGATCGCCATTCGTAGACAACCTCATCGTCATGGGCGACAGCAAGAAAAAATCGGGAGCACCATCACCGTTTTTCGTTCCTGATGCCACTGCAGACGGGATGCTCAAGTTCAGAATGTAGTTTCGGCGAGATCAAGCCTTAAACGAATTCAGTAATGACGGGCTCTTTGTAGATGCCCTTCTCGTATGCCATCTTGAACAGTGTTTCGACAGCCTTACGACCAGCTTCACCGTAGTCGACGGTCAACTCGTTTACGTACATGCCAACAAATTTGTCTGCCAATTCTTCAGGCATATCGCGGGCAAAAGTGAGCGCGTATTCCAATGCTTCGGCGCGATGTTCTAGTGAATAGACAATCGCATCTTTGAGGATCTGAGTGACTTGCTTCATCATCGGTGCGCCGAGATCTTTTCTGACCACGTTGCCACCGAGTGGAAGCGGCAAACTTGTCAGGTCGTACCACCATTCTCCTAAGTCAACAATCTTCTTCAATCCGAGTGATTCGTAGGTCAGCTGACCTTCGTGAATCAACAAACCAGCGTCAACTTCGCCGGCGATGACAGCGTCCAGAATCTTGTCGAACGGATATTCAACAACAGCGAGTCCACTTTGGAAAAGTTGAAGAGTCAGGTAAGCAGTCGTCAACTTCCCTGGAATTGCAATCGTTGCTGATTTCAATTCTTGATCAGAAAGCGATTTCTTAGCTACCAAGACGGGACCGTACTTGTAACCCATGCTGGCGCCGCAAGGCATCAATGCGTAGTCTTTGCAGACCGATGGATAAGCAGCGAATGAAATTGCCGAGACTTCATAACGTTTGGCGATCGCATCGTGATTGAGAGATTGAATGTCTTTGAGTACTTGGTTGATCTTCAAACCCTTAGTGTCCATCTTGTCCTTCGCGAGCGCGTAAAACATGAACGCGTCATCTGAATCTGGACTATGGGCAACTGTAATTTCTCGTACTTGCACTGACATGGTGTGATCCTCGTCTAACTGCCGTTAATTGTGCAACCGCAGCCACCCGATCTCACAAAGTGGAAGAAATTTCTTTAGATCTCTTATTGAAAAGACCATTCGATGGGCTGCGGAAGCATAAAACTGCTGGGCAGCGCAGGCGTATCGTAAATATGTTTCAGTGTGTTCAAATCGCGCGGCTCGACTGTAAGTGACCTGGGAGTGGCTTTTCCTTTCATAGCCAGCGAAAGTTCAGCACTGGCCATGAGGTCGTCAGGGGTTGTGCTGTGCCCGAAAATGCCGATCGCATGACCGAGTTCGTGCATAAAGGCAACCTGGACGGCGTGTTCGGGGATATCTTGAACGTAAAATGTCGGTCTGAGCATCCAGATTTCGACATGGATGCTGCCCCTCTTTGGCGTGGTCAGACGGGTGATGCCAAGCACGCCAGGCAGCAAATGGTTGACCCAGGTCACTTCGATATCGCAGTTTTCAAAGCCCGACACCGATTGAAGAGGTATGAACCTGTTCCATTCAGTGATACCGACTTGCAAATTTTTCTTCCAGGATTCAGGCGATTCTGGCGGCAACTTAATTGTGATCGGAAATGAAGTCCAACGAGCGACCGTCTCGCCATCGAACTTTTTTACTGCTGAAAAGTAATCTCCGGCTTTGGCATCTGAAGGAATGGTATCGATGACGGCTTGAACTTCAGGGGCGTTGACGGCCCCTTTTGCCGGCGCTTGCCCGGCTGGTTTCGGTTTAGCTTTCTCGCGTTTAGGCGCCACCGCCGGTGATGCTTTTGGCAAAGGGATTGATGGCGGTGAAGACTTCACAGGCACGTGTTGTTGTTCACCTGCCACTGCTGGTGGTGGCGTGTTCAGCCCACCCAATGATTGCGCAACAGCAGCCATGGGTTGTTGGTCAGCTGCAGGAGGTGCATCTTGCGCCGCTGCTGCAGTGGGGAAAGGAACTTGTCCTTGAGAGCCAGCCGAACTTGAACGACCACCACGGCCGTTGCCGCCTGACGCAGGACTGTTCGTGTGACCGAATGCACCGGCACCGCCCAGCTTATTTTCAAGTTTGGAGATACGATCAGAGATTGCACCTTGTGTCGTTCCGCCCAGTACTTCTTTCTCTAAATGATCGACGCGATCTTCAACTTCATGCTCGGGATAAGTCGATCCAAAAGCGGCTTGTTCGAGCTTCATGACTCGATCTTCATCGCCTGAGCTCTGGGGCGCAATTGGAACATTCGTCGCCCAGCCTTGCCCTCCGGGCGGTGCCATCGGTGCACCAGGCGTACTAGGTGGTGCCGTCGGTAGTGCCTTTCCGTTGAAGTCCGGAATCATGTTTTCATTTGGATATCCGCTCGGTGGTCTGGCTGCAACTGGCGCTGCAGGCGCATATACTGGTGGTCTAGCAGCGTTGGCTGGCGGATAACCGCCTTGTGGGTATCCAGTCGGCGGATATGCGGACGGCGCAGGGTAACTCTGCTGAACCTGAGGGTACGTAGGCGGATAGCCCTGTTGCGGAGGGTATCCGCCTTGCGGGTAAACAGTTGGAGCATAGCCTTGCGGAGGGTAACCTTGCGGCGGATATCCTTGTAGCTGGTACCCCTGAGGAGGGTAACCCTGCGGCGCGTACCCCTGCGGCGCGTACCCCTGCGGCGCGTAACCCTGCGGCGCGTAACCTTGAGGCGCGTACCCTTGAGGGGGATAGCCGGCCGGATAACCTTGCTGCGGCGGGTAACCATAACCAGGCGGATACTGATATCCCGCCGGTGGATAAGGGTAGCCCGGTTGCACCGGATATGGTGGCGGCTGGATGCCAGGTGGTTGTCGATTTCCAGAAACAGGCGTGCCGTTAACCCGACCTAGCGGATTGGGACTGGGTGGCGGCGCAGCACTGGCAACCGGTTTGTCCATCTTAGCCTGTGATGGATCGATAGCTTGCAGACCAGACGTTCCCGCCGCCATCGCTGTCAACGGTGCGCAATCTGATGACACCAAAAGCGCCACCATCGCAAGTTTCGTCAAACCATTACTCATGCTAATTAATAAGATTGGCCGTTAGTTCGCCGCCGACACGAAGACTCGATTGCAGTTCCAAAACGTTGTCATAAAAAACCCTACGCATCACATTCTCTGGCTTAGTAATTACTTCAAGGAGAATCTCATATACTTCGGGATCAAGTTTTTTCAAATATTCGCGGCTGTCTTTCACTGAAAATGCAGCCACACATTCGGCCCAATATTCGTGTTTGCTTGAGCGGGCATATCCTGAGATGAATAAACGTTCAGGCACCTGCTGTGGTGTCAGCAATTCAGACAGCCCTTCGTATTCCGGCGGCAGAGGATGCTTCCTATCGCACAGCTTGACACGCGCCTCATACAAATCGCGGATTTTGTTTTGGGTCGCCTGCGAAAGGCAAAATTCAAGTTGATGTCCAAATTCGTGCGCCACCACTAGATTGATTCGCACTTCCAGAAACGGTTTAAAACGCGTTGAAACAACTGCAGACGATCCGAATTTCGCAAAAAGCGTAATTTCCTTTTCAAACTCTTCTCGGTCAAGAGTGACATAGCCAGTGCGCACACCCGTCACTCCAGCAGCACCGTGTTTGACGTTGCCGAGCATGCAGTTGCCTTCACTTTTCCTTACTACTTGCAGAACGCCCGATGCGGCCCAGACATTCATACTTTCGCAGACATACTTTTTCTGCGCTGTTTTTAGCTTGTCGAACTCGGCGAAATAGCGAATGATTTCGTTGTCGCTGTAAGATTTATCCTTGCGATAAAGGGGACGAACAAATTCATGCTTCCACGGTTCTCCATCGCTTTTCTTGCCATCGAACAGTGTCGTCAGCTGGCTATTTTCGTCCAATTTAACGCGCGCTACTTTGTTGACGCCGTCGCGCATATAAACGCTGCCATCATCTTCCATCTCTCCGACCAATCGATGGTCCAACGTGCCGATGCGTCCATTGGTGACGTTCAAAGTGACGCCGTTATAAATCAATTTGCCCGAGGGTCCGGCATTGGCGGTGGGCAATTCCAAGGCAATTCCATTGGCATCGATGCCCCGAAACACACAGCCATGGATTTCTTCGATCGGCTTCGTCACTTTAGCCTGATTGAGATAGCCGTCTTCAAAGAGGAAACCGACCGGATTTCCTTCCATGTAGACCTGACCGTAATCAACGACCAACATATGCCCGTGCAGCTCCAAGAACCCGCTCGGTCCTTGCACTTTATTCGGTTCCACAGAGCTCACAGCTGCCATATCCACTCAAGAAAGACAAATCCGCTAATATCCGAGTCAGTTCGGTAAGCCCGATTGTAGCAAGAACGGCTGCTCAGCACCCGCCTCCCCTTGAATTCCGGCTGCCCTGGAAAACCGGAACAGCGGTCCGCTGAATGCCGTAAAACACGACCCCGTAAGCATCTCCATGATTTCACGTAAAATTTGCTGTATCCAAGGACGAACTGACGTTTTGAAGTGCTCTGATCAGGGAGCGTAAATTCTAGGGAAAACTTGACCGGTCCCTAGTATAGCCAACTTATCAGGCGCTACTATTATCAAGTCGTGGTTATAAGCAGAATCTCGTGAAGCCTTCGGACAATCGTTTCTCATCAAGTGCTCCAGTCACTTCTGGTCAGATTTTGCTGGCGGCGGCAGTAGGCGTTTGTATCGGCGTGGCCGGCAACAATTACTTGTACGGCTCCACCCCGACCAAGAAGGCTTCGGCTCGGCGCACCACTGTCGAGCAGATTCAGCAAGTCGGCAGGGACATCCAGACCACCGCGCAGCAGATCACCGTGCTTCCGACTCTGACATCTCGCATGAATGTTTTGCTTATGGGCGTTGACTCAAATGGGCGGGGTACGCAGCGATTCACGGGCACAAGATCAGATAGCATGATTTTGGTCAGCCTCGACCCTGAAGCCAAGAAAGTTGGAATGATTTCGATTCCTCGCGACAGCCGACTTAAACTGGCCGGCGAGCACGGCGTTGACAAAATCAATGCTGCGCACGCTTTTGGCGGCCCCAAATTGTCGGTCGAAACGGTTGAAGAAAATTTCAATGTGCCGATCGACCACTACATGGTTATTGATGTGCAAGGTTTGCGAAAGGTTTTTGAAGTTCTGGGACCGATCGAAGTTGTCGTCGAAAAGCGCATGCATTATAACGATTGGGCAGGCGGATTGCACGTTGCGCTCGAGCCGGGCGTTCATCGTTTGACACCGGTGCAAGCAGAAGAATACGTCCGTTACCGTCATGATGCACGTGGTGACATTGGACGAACCGAGCGGCAGCAGTGGTTCTTGCGAGCGCTGGCCAACAAGTTCAAAGAGCCTTCAGTGATTTTAAAACTTCCTGAACTGTTCAAACTGGCCAATCAATACGTTGTTACTGATTTGTCAGCGGCAGAAATGGCGAAGATCGCCACATTCGGAAAAGAGATCAAGCCGAATCAAATCGTTTCGGCGACACTGCCAGGTCACGCTACTTGCGTTCGGGGCGGTAGTTACTGGCAGCCTGACTTCGAGGGAGCTGCCGTAATATTCAATCGACTGGCCGGCAATCCGATCAAGCCAACGGTGATCGCTACAGTGCCTCCCAACAGCGCTTACGCTGCCACCATCCCTGATGCCATAACAAATAATCAGACTGTCTCGTTCACCATTAAATATCCTCGAGGCTTCGAAAAGACAGCCCGTGCTTATGAAAAGCAGCTCGGTACCGCAGGGTATAAAACCAAATACGTTCTGCGCGCCGATTCGGGCGACTGCCAACATGAACAAATAATCCAAAACAGCTATAAAGCAGATGATTTGCTCACCCAGAAGCTCCAGGATGCTGTGCCAAATCTTGCGTCGTTTCCTGTTGTTGTAAATTTAGACGAGCACGCCGCGTCAGATTTTGTTATTGTTCTCACGGCAAACACAGTCAAGCCGGTCCTGCCACCTGCTCTTGAAAAGCAGCCCGAGACCGCCGCTGCTGCTGTTCGTTAGTCGAAAACAAAGCTCATCAGAGAACCTCACGGTGCATAACACCTTTAGTCCATCACCTCGCGATATCGATTCCCCCGTGCGGACATTTCAACGACGCACAGCCTGGCCTCGACAGATTGTCACTTTGATGTCCTGCCTTTTGCTCTTCGGCGGCTGCGCAGAAGTCAAACCACAAAAGCAAACCGTCAAAGCGGTAATATCGATTAGAGTCGAAGACCCCGTCGTGCGTCGAATCACCGCCATTACAGATCGTTTTGATTTAGAAGCCTCCGGCAAGTTCAAGGGCGGCTCCTTCACGGTCAACGACAAGAAGCTAACCTTTGCACCTGATACCACTTTCACACTAAAGCTAACGCTACCGATTGAAGATCCGAAAGTCATCAGCACCAAATACGCCACCGGTGAGTTGACGACATCACAACCAATTTCAGTGAACGGAATTCCTGCGCCAGAACACTTGGTTTTGAAAAAAGGGACTGTAACTGCTGACGTCGACATCGTGCGCACCATTGGTATTTTCATATTCAATGTATTAGAGAATCAGGATGTAAACGCTGAAGGTGGCGGCGACTGGAAGAGTGCCTTCGAACATCTGACCATCGTCAAATCTTCCCTGGTCTTGCGACCTGATTCCACAATGGAGCTAGGTAAACAACACATCCATATCGGAAAAGATTCGACGCTCACCTTCAAAAATTTAGCAGTTGATTCCAATTTCAATTATGCGGGTCAATGCGTAGTCGACGTTAACTTCGCAGACAAGAACACCTATGAAGGAACAAAGGTAGACATTGACTTCAACGGTGGCTCGATGTTTCTCGTCTTCGATGCGAAACGTCAAAATCATGTTGTCAGCTTGAGCGCTCCCGGAAAACAAAAGCCGATTCGCCTCGTTGACTGCGTCTACAAATTCGGCAAAGAAAAGAAATCCAGCGCTCGCGCAGAAGTAGTGCTCCTAAACGAGAAGAAATTTGTCTGGCAAAAGACAGAAGGCACAGACAAGCCAGCCATACACTTCGCTGCAGACATGCTGCTGCAAAAAACAGTTCTGCATATCCTGAATACAAAACTCAATTTGCTGGCAAACTTTCCCAGCACGGTGCCAGCAAACCTGACCATCGATCGTAACGAAGACGGCATCATGGAAACGAACTTCAACACGCCTAATCTTGTGCCGGCTGCCAGCGCAGATATAACGATGCACAGACAGCATGAAGACGTGAACGTCAAACTGTCTGACGCAATGGTAGGTCCAATTGCGATCAGCAAATTTGGCGACCTCCAACTTTCACTAGCCAACGGCATCGCAAAACTGAAGCAAATCAAATGGGGCAACGACAGCCACGGCTTCACTCTGGATACCTCCGGAGGCTCAACTCTATCAATCACAAAAGGCATGTCTATGGACCTGGTGAAGGACCAGGATGGCGTAACATGCGTCTTGCCAATGACGCTCAAATTGGGGCAAGCAAAACTATCCAGCAACTCGATGAAACTCGGTCTGACCAATCTGAACGGTAACATGGTGCTGACCATCGACAAGGGTGTTGATCTGGACGGCAAGATCAAATTTTCAGTGGCCAATTCAAATCTCTTTGGCTCAAACAAAACAGATGTCTCTGTAAATGGACTGAGTGTTGGTTCGAAAAACGGCAGCACTAACGCTCAACTGAAAGATTGTTGCATCGTTATCCCAGTGGCAGCTCTCAAAGAGCAGATTGAAGAGCATCTGCCGGATGATAAAGTTTACCCAATCAACAAGACTATGCTCGCCGAAAGAAAATGGCGCTATAAAAACGCCATCGTCGAGAGCATTACATTGCATAATCCCAAACTCGACAAGATAGAAATGACCTCGCCCGGCGTAGCCAAATTCACCGCCAGTGGTGACGCTGATGCCAAAGGAACAGTCGAGAAAGGAGGTCTGCTGTCCATCGTCAAGGTCCCGTCAAAGTGGGAGAAGCGCCCATGGTCTGCCTCAGCTCATCTGGAAGGTTCAGGCATAGTCAACTACAAGATCGTCGCTAACAATTCACTCAGCAAGAGTGAATTAGATTACGACGTGACGATGGATCTTCCGTTGCCTGACGACATCGATTTGGATTGGTCTCAAGTCAATGATGGATTGCTCGAAAAGGCAGAGCGCAATGCGGTAGTGAAAAGCATTCAAAAGTTGAAGCCATTACATCTCGAATTTCTAAACAAAGAAGTTAAGCTGTTTCCCAACGGACAGAAAAATTTTGCTGCGTTAAAGCTGAAGAACTTGAAATCGAAACCAGTCGCATCAGGCCTACAACTAGAATTCAACGCAGACGCGATCTTCTAAAGCCGAAACCGTAATGTCTAACTCACGCGTCGCCTGCACGTAGCCAAATCGAAAGTTGCTTGGCCAGCTCGTCGACACCGTCGCGATTATGTGATGAAAAAATTTGACCCGTGACGAAATGATCGAAACCAGAGTCTTTGAGCTCTTTTCGAAATGCCAGCAAAGTATTTTTGGCTGCACCGTGCGATAGCTTGTCGCTCTTAGTTAAAAGCGTGTGCAGAGGCAATTCAGACTCCACGGCCCAGTTCATCATCATGATGTCGAAGTCCTGCATCGGATGACGAATATCCATAACAAGAATAAGTCCCTTCAGGCACTGTCTGCTGTGGAGGTATTGGGATAAATGCTCCTGCCACTTATTTTTCATCTCACGCGAAACCTTGGCATAGCCATAACCAGGTAAATCCACAAGCTTTAAGTGGGGCGAATCGTGCAACAGGAAGAAGTTGATCAGCTGCGTGCAGCCAGGTGTTTTACTGGTGCGCGCAAGTTTTTTGTTGTTGGTAAGAGTGTTCAGTGCACTGGATTTTCCCGCATTAGAGCGCCCGGCAAACGCCACTTCGGAACCTTGCTCGGGAGGACATTGCGCTAGGGTGGGTGCGCTGATCAGAAACTTTGCTGTCTTGAAGTTGATGTTTGCCATACCGATATCTTACTTGGAAAAGACTTCATAGCGAGTCGCTCGGATGCAATGCTGCGAACAAACAATAAAAACCGGCCTCCAAAATTTAGAGGCCGGCATTTTCAGACTTCGCTAATTTCATTGATTTTATTGGCTAACTAAGTTCGCCAATACAGCATCAAGAAATCCTAGATCATTTCTTCGATCAATTCGTCGAAGATTTTCTTGTCTAATACGAGCGGCTGCTTGTTGAGTGCGCCAGCTTTGAAGGCAGGTTCGCTGTCTTCGTAGATAGCTTGCTCATGCTTGTACAAAATACCCAATGGGATTTTGTCGCCCCACTCGAATGATCTCTCAAGTGATTTGTGGAAATTGCTTGGATCCCAATTTTCGTCTTCCAACTTATACACGCGCTCTTTGAAGTACGGATAAGTGTTGACCTTGTTGTAGGTAACGCATGGGCTGAAAACGTCGATCAAGGAGAAACCGCGGTGAGCGATACCAGCTTGAATCAAGTCAGACAACTGCTTCGCTTCACCAGAGAAGCCACGAGCAACGAATGTAGCTCCGGCTGTAATGGCGAGCGCTAGCGGGTTCAAAGGCGATTCGAAATTGCCGTTTGGTGTCGACTTGGTCTTCATGCCGATACTAGTTGTTGGTGAAGTTTGACCTGTGGTCAGACCGTAGATTTGGTTGTCCATGACAACGTAAGTAATGTCGAGGTTTCTGCGCATCGCGTGGATCAAATGACCGACGCCGATCCCGTAACCGTCTCCATCACCACCTGTGATCACTACTTTCAAATCGGTGTTTGCCAGGTGAGCACCGGTTGCAACTGGAACAGAGCGTCCGTGCAAACTGTGTACACCGTAAGCGTGAATGAAACCAGGCAAGTTTGACGAGCAACCAATACCAGAAACGATCAATAGGTTTTCTGGTTTGATGCCGAGTCGACCAGCTGCTGTTTGCACTGAACGCAAAACACCGAAGTCGCCGCAACCTGGACACCAGTCAGGATCGACTGGTCCTTTGTATGTATCTAATGGGAGTTCAATAACAGTTGCCATCTTTTATCCTCT
>JBBQFO010000087.1:0-18239 GCA_038322035.1 Candidatus Obscuribacterales bacterium | reverse complement strand
TGCCACTACTCTCGGTATCATCGTCCGACAAGTAGTCGAACCAATCAAATAGATCGCTCATCACTATCCGTTGGGGTTTGGTAGTTTGCTCGAAATACTTCCATCGCGTTGCACGTACAAAAACTTACTTGATGAATCGGCGATCAGCGCAGCAGCCTCTTCGGCAGCCAGGGCAGTCACCGTCAGTTCCAACAGCGTATAGCTCGACCCCTCAGACGTCATCGCTTGACGGCTCATATCTTCGTACATCACATCCATCGCACGTTTGATCAGACCAAGCGTTTCTTCAGAGGAGTCAAATGTGGCCGGCGTGCGTAAGTAAAATTTCCAGGTCTTCGGTGGTGATTTACCACCAGAAGGAAAGTTGAGTTGGTCTTGGCACGAAACTTCGAGCACGCGTGGATGCGAATAGTCCGAAGTCACCTGTGTGACAATTAGTCGCGCAAAATTGATCGACGAAAATGGATTGGCGCTATCAGGAACTATAGATGCCGATTCCCCATTCTCAAGCCAACTGTCGAACAGTTCTTTAGCGGATTGACCGGATTTATGAAGGTCATAAAGATTGAACATCACCCATTCCGCCGCCTTTGTCAGCGCCGCGTCGTACTCATTGAAATCACCAAGGTCGAGCGGCGCTACGTCTTTCTGAGCGTTCGGAATCGAGAGCACTTTGCATGCAGTTGTCATCATACAGACCTTCAAAAGGAAAGGACCATTATCTCACCTGGATTATTTATGCGAACCGCTCAGCATGTAGCCGCGGTTACGAATGTTTTTGATCAAACCGCCTTCACCTGTTTCACCAATCGATTTGCGCAACAACTTGATGTGTGTGCGCACCGTATCTGGTGAGGCCAGCGAATCATCCATCCAAACACGTTCGAGAATGGCTTCTGAACTAAATACCTGATCCGGATGACGCATAAAAAATTCAAGCAAGCTGAACACTTTCGGTCGCAGATGCAGCTCTTCACCATTCTTAGAGACCTGACAGGTGGCTGGATCGAGTGTAATTTGCCCTGCACTGAGCAGAACTGCCGCCAGCGAATGTGGGCGTCGCAGCAAAGCTCGCACTCGCGCTAATAACTCTTGCGGATGAAATGGCTTGGTCAAATAGTCATCGGCGCCCATGTCCAATCCATGTGCTTTGTCTGCCACTTCCGCTTTGGCCGTAAGCATCAATACAGGCGCTTTGCCGTCTCTGTCGCGATAAGCCTTCAGCACATCCAACCCGGTTACGTCAGGCATCATCCAATCGAGAATGACGAGATCATATTTAAACGATCGAAGAAAGTCGATTGCTTCAACGCCACCACTCGCAGCCTGCACTGCGTGACCCTTGCTCGACAAAGTCACACTCAAAACATGGGCGAGATCTCGATCATCTTCAACAATTAATATCTTAGCCAAGCAGAACTCTCTTGCACATTACAACGTTCACCTTACGTTCACCGCTCATAAGTAAGGTACAAGATACAGTCATCCGAGTCCAGACCATTCCCCTTCTATTAGGAACAACAACGTGACAATTTCCATTGTGGAACCCTCACCAGCGCGTGTATACATCATTCTCGGAGCAAGCGGCGGAATCGGCGCCGAGCTAGCTAAAAATCTTAGCCCTGACTCTAAATTGATTCTGGTAGGTCGAAACACCGACGCGATGAAATTGATGGCGGACTCATTGAGTTGCAACTATGACGTCGGCGATTGCACCAAGTTTGCAGACGTTGACCGCATCGTTCAAAGTGTAGTTGCCGAATTCGGACGACTAGATGGAATAGTCAACTGTGTAGGTTCGCTACTATTGAAACCGGCGCACCGAACCACCGAAGCAGACTGGCAAAACATCATCAGCACGAACCTCACCTCTGCATTTGCATGTGTTCGCTCTGGCGCGAGCGGCATGATGTATACCGGTGGATCGATAGTTTTAATTTCATCGGCAGCAGCTCAAATCGGCTTACTCAATCATGAAGCAATTGCAGCAGCGAAAGCAGGCATTATCGGATTGGTCAAATCAGCAGCAGCGACTTATGCGCGCAACAACATTAGGGTCAACTGTGTTGCACCAGGCTTGATAGAGACGCCGCTCACAGCTCGCATCACAGCCAACGATATGTCGCGAACAGCGTCACTTGGAATGCAAGCCATTAAAAGGCTTGGGCAGCCACAAGACGTCGTGTCGGCAATCCAATGGCTCTTGAGCGAAAGTGCATCGTGGACGACTGGACAATGCATTTGCGTTGACGGTGGATTAAGTTCCACCAAGGGTGCAGTCGCAGAACTTAAGCCAACCAAAGTCTGAGACCATCAGCTCATGCCCCAAAGGTCCCCTGAACTCAATTAACAGGGTCGTCGAGTTTTCGGAAAACTGATTCAACTCTTTCGTACTTAGAAGACCGTGCAGCATCTCGAAGAGTCAGGCTGCAACCAGGTTTTAGCCTCTTAAAAGTTGCAATACCAGCTGGAGTAAGCAAGTCGCAAAGTTTTATCTCCAATGCTTTTAACTTGGGTGCTTTAGCAAGGATGTGCAAATCAGAGTCTTGGATCGCTGTTTAAGTTAGTCGTAACGACTGGAGATTCGGAAACTTCGATAATCGACGCACGATAGGTGTATTAACGGTAATGAGACAACCGTTTAAACTGATCGATGTGAGAGGCAGGCTGCGCAAATCCGATCGATCGGAAATACCCTCGTCATTATCCAAATTGATCAGGCTAAGTTGCTTCATCTTGGCGAGCGATGGAAAACATTTTTGAGTATGACCTCATCGTTAATGTGCTTGAGGATGAGACCATCGTGGTTTCGTCTTCAGGCAAGGATGCCGTGTTCAGTCATTTCCAAAGTGAGCATACCATTGCTTCGAAGGAAGCTTCATCAATTCCACCAATTCAACCAACTGCTGGTGCATTTCAGCGCTTGGAAGTTTAGCACGGTCGCCGTGCCCCGCTAACACCCATTCGAAGTTATAATCGAGCAAGCGTGCCATTGATTTTGTCTGCTCTTCCCACGAATACCAACAGTGTCGCCGGAAGGCGTACAACTTAGAAATTGCTGGATCGAATGCCAGGTGATCGCCTGTAAACAGATACTTGGATTTGTATAAAAGAACCATATGACCGCGAGTATGACCGGGCACAGGAATGATCGTAAAATCATTGGAGAACTCCACCACATCATTATTTTCGACTACGATTTCGCAGTCGGGTTGCGCAGAAATCTCCGTGCGATGAATAATTCTTTGCGCACCAAATTCAGTGGCATAGCGCGCCGCCTCAGCAACGTCGTCCTGATGCGTGAGAAATAAATACTTGATTCCACCAAGCTTTTCAAACTGTTTGACCAGGTGTGGCAAATACTTTGGCGAGTCAATCAGCCAATTGCCATCCGGATGCTTCAAGAAAAAACTATTCCCACCATATGATTTTGGCGAATTGAAGCCGCTATAAAAAACATCGTCTTCAATCGGTAAAGGCAAATCTTGCATAATCGTTTTCGCATCATTGGACTCTTTAGTGCCGATCGAACCGGTTGGGCAGCAAAGAAGAGCCCGGGTTGCCGCTCTTACCTCGTCTAGGCTTTGGGGTTGCTCAAAGACGAACGAATATTCGCCCTGATCAGCGAAAGACCGTGGCGCCAACTGCCTGCACGTGTCGCAGTTGATGCACGTCGTATCGACGAAAAAGTTTCCCACCGTATTGTCTGGTACAACTCTATTGATATCAGCCATGGCACGCTCCCAGCACCGTCCAGCGCTTGATGACAATATACCAAGGGAATTACGGGTATTATCAGTTAAAGATCCGCAACTGCCTATATACGGATGGTCTATGCCTAAATTGAGTCTCAAAATCGCGAAATGCAGCGCACTGACCGCGCTAACGGCTACCATTTCGGCCGCGACCATTTCAGCCGCTACCATTGCAGCCGTCGTTTCCACCCCGGCAAATGCCTACCGAGCTCAAGCTAGACCTGCCGCACGGACCGGTGGAGCAGTTGTATACCCGGAGTTCAGAAGCAGTTACGGCACAATCCGCTGGATTTCAGACCAGATGCCCATCAAGGTCTACGTCGCACCGGGGCTAACGCTGGATAGCATTATCGACCCGCAACTGGGCGCTCCAATGACTAACGTAGATGGACGAGATCGATGGCCCGACCTCGTCGCTGACGTAATTTCCAACCCGCAAACTTTTCAGTCGCTACCAGTCGCCCTGGGGTACTCGCCGGAGCACTATCAAGCCGCAGTGCAAGGAATCAACTCATGGAAAGCCTTTGAGCGAGACGGACTCTTCAAATTTCAACTGGTAGAAGATCCAGGCGATGCTGATATCCACGTGTTTTGGACCAATCACTTCGTCAACAAACTGGGACTCGGACTGTTCCAGAATGACATTCGAGGCTACACGGCAAAGCGAAGCTTCCCATACAAAGCGATCATGTCCGGCAAACAAGCCCAATTCAAGCCGGTTGTCACACTACTGCGAACCACCGAGTCGAACGGAGTGTCGATGCCTTTCATGAAGATGAAAGCGTCAGCCGCCCACGAATTCGGACATGCACTTGGAATCGAAGGGCATTCTCCATATGCCAGCGACCTGATGAGCGTGTACTATGGAAGGGGCGCCATCTCGACTAACGATGCGGCGACAATCAGATACCTCTACCACATGACACCAGATTTGATACCATAATCGAGCTTGTTATGAATCGACCGCTCAGATCATCCACAGCAAATTCATCGCAAAATCAACGCTCCAGCGAACGTATGCAAATTTTGCTGTTCAACATGGGTCTTGTGCTGTTTGTCATCTGCATGAGCTGGTGGGGATTGAGCTGGATGTTGAGCGACGTTACAGGTGAATATTCTTCCAGCGATGCCAGGCTTGGAATTGTTCGGATGTCGCTTGTCCGCAGAGCGACAAACATCAAGGGTGAGTTGTCCTATGGTTCCGGTGCGCTGTTGGAGATGACGACACCGAAGCTGGAACCAGACACTCAGATTGATCTGACTTTTGAATTGCCTCAGCGTTGGGTTGAGCAAGGGCAGGAATATCGTGCCGTACATTTCCATGGCACAATAAAAGACGGCACCGCAGTTGGTGTCATTCGAGATGGCGCGGAAGTTTTTCCGATTAAGTTGGAAAAAAATTCGATTGCGTCGATCTATCGGCAAGTGCAGTCGCATCTTCCTTTCAACGGCTAGTGCCACCCGCGCAGCGAGACGAGCTCTTTCAGGTGAGCACTTCGAGTCCATGCTTTTTTGCAATACTGAGAAGCTTGAGGGCTGTGCCAGTCGGTTTAGTTGCCCCGGACTCCCATTTTTCAACAGTACTTTCACTAGTATTCAAATAACGAGCGAAGACAGGCTGACTCACCCGGAAGCTATTGCGTAAAGCCTTGATCTGTTTTGGTCCTAGTGCTTCAGGCACATCGAGACAGCTTTCATCAAAGTGGCGCATGGTTTCTTTTGATATAACTCCAATACTGTGCAACCCCGAAACATGGCTATGGATTGCTTCGAAGGCATCGCTTTTAAACTTTTTCGCCATGACAAATCTCCAATAAAATCTCATTTTCTAAAGCTAGTTCAATCTCTTTTTCCGTGATTTTTACATAGGTATCGGCGATTTTGCGGAAGTCTTCAATCTCATTTTTGTTGATATTCTCTCGGTCTTTTTTAGCAAACAGATAAGAATAGACCCAGTATCTACCCCCTTTTGCAACGACAATGCTGCGGTGTCTATTTTTGTCCAGACGCTTTTTAAACACCCCACCGCCCAAATCGTCACACTGTCCAAGCTTCACTTGCTCAATGGCTTTGCACAAATCTGCATCGCAGATGTCAGCTTTTTTCGCAGCCTTAGAGAACCAATCTGTCTTAAAAATTCTAGCTGAGACGGCTTCACTCACTGGACAAGTGTAGCAGGGAATACGACCGCTGTCAAGCCTTCTCCATACGCGTATCGCCAACAGAGCTTGATCTGTTGTGTCAGCAGTCTCATTGTTCACACCATGTTCAGCATGCCTGGACAGAATGGTGGGGTAGGAACATCTGCGCCACGGTGAACAATTCTTTGAACACGCAAACTATCATGAAGCTCCTCGGAGAAAGAATTCGAGAAAGAAGATTGAAACTTGGTTTAAGTATCGACGATGTGGCAAAACGCAGTGCGTCTTCCATCAGTTTAATCAAAGAACTGGAATGGTCGATGCTAACAGACATAGATTTGACGACACTACATTCCATCGCTAACGCCATGGAACAAAGCCTCGGTGATCTGTTAACAGACCACAAGCCCGAAGAGCTGCACACCACAAGTCATTAATCGACGAAACTACTTAGTTTTGCAGTTTCCATTGAGATAAATTCCTGCTCTGGATGTGCCGCGAACGGTTTGTGCACGACCTCGATGATGGTGGCAGCAGGCGGACAGAATAGTCTGAAATTGGTGCGGGGATCAGCACTCAGCCCACGCGAAACATGGAATACAGTCTTGCCCCTGTAAATCAGGCCCGAGGCTTCTTTGCGGGATAGTTCGGAGTCGGTTATGATCGCCCCAATTCCTGGAACACGAATCTGCCCGCCATGTGTGTGACCACCTAGAGCAAAATCAACTCCGGCATTGACGAATGTGTGCAGGTACCTCGGCATGTGAAACAGTGCCAATTTCAAATAGCCGTCCGGTCCTTCACTAACCAATCTGGTCAGCTCGGCTGGCTCGATTCCAGGATAGTCGACACCAACGACGTGAACACCTTCAGCATGAGTTCGGGACTCATTTTGTAGAACATCCCAGCCATTATTTTGCAACGCATTGATCATCGGATTGACATCGCGATATTCCATCGGATGCCTCCACTGTCTATTGATGCGTCCAACTATCTTGTTGAAGAAACTGTAGTTGTAGTAATCGTGATTTCCTAAAACCGCATAGGCACCGAGCTTGGGCTTACGGGACAACAGTGATGGAGCGTACTTCAATCCTGTGTAATTCTCGAACACATCACCGGTGAGCACAACCAGATCGAAATCGCCGTCGGTAATTTCTTCCAAAAAGCGCAGCTTATCTGTTTCTGGATCACTGAGGTGAGTATCAGACAAGTGTAGGATGCGGAAAATCTTTTTGTCGTAGTTCTGATCGTGATTGCCCTTTCCTGGTGAAGAACCACCGCCGGCAGCACCATATGTGGTGATACGAACAGTCTCGAGCTTGAAGTTTTTTGCCTCGACCTTGCTGGCGTAAAGGTACACACCAAGCCCGGTCAAGATGGCAGAACCTGCCAAAATTGGGAGAGTTTTCTTGTTCATAAACTATAGTCTACTGCAACAGTTCTTCGATTCGTTGTTGGGCGACTCGATCGTTCTCAGTTTTCAAGCCAATGTCAGGCGCAGTGAGCATTTCAACAAGGTAACGAATTGGAAAGCCCAAACCGATCAATGCCAATCCGAAAGCCGCATCATACGGCAGCGCGCACCAGCTCAAGTTCCGGGCTTGTTCGAAAACCCAGGGCAACCACTCTGGTCGCGCCGATCCTTCGAGCAAAGAAAAGACCAACGCTGAACCCATCAAGTACAACAAGCCAATTGAGTGCACGGTAAGCAATCCGGCAATCAGAGCACCAACTTGCCGCACCGACGTTCGCTTCTCGCTAGTAATTTTTGCAACAACAAATGTCGCGGCAAGAATACCGAGCAGATAGCCGAATCCAGGCTGAGAGTAATAGTCCAGACCGCCGCCCGAGGCGAATGGATTCAACCCAAAGTATGGTCCAATCAAGCCGATGAGAATGAATATACCGGCTGAGATTGTCGCGATCGGCCACCCCAATGTATATCCAAGCAAAATGGCTATCGGAGCTTGCGGTGAATAAAGACTGATTCGAACTGGCTTGGTAGGCGACGGTATATCCGGAATGGATACTATTTTGCTGATCTTCAACCGCATCGCAAGTGGAATTTCGCCCAAAGAAGAATTAGCTTGCCACTGAGCCCAGCGAGTCAGGTTTTGACCAGTCGCGGTCGGCAAATCAAAGGCGATGAACGAGCTAAAGAAGAACACCTGAAGACCCAAGAGGACCAACACAGCTTGCCCGGCGATGGACTTTCTTCGAACTTTTGGAATGCGAGTTACTTTTATTGGAGCGACTAACTGCACTGAACGCGTTACCTTTGGCGGACCGGCTAAGTGTATTGTCGATTGTTAATGATCTCAGGTCAAGTAGTTAGCACTCATCAGCGCCCTTAAATGTTGAGCGCGAAACTGTTTGCTGTGCGGATCTACGGCTAGGTTTGGCGGGCTCTGAGCTTTTTCCATTAGATTTGATTTCAGGAAAAGATTCTGCGCTTTCCAGATCGGCGAACTCGCCTCTGCTCTTTAGATATAGAACTCGCTCATGCATCAGCGTCACGAACTCTGGTGATTCGATGTTCTCGGTCCAGAGGACAAGCGCGTCTTCGTCATTGTCTTGATAATAATGCTTGCGCACACCAAGATTCTTGAAGCCATATTTGTAATATAGCTTTTGTGCAGTATCGTTGGACATCCGCACTTCAAGCGTCAACCAGCGCGCTCCAACCTTCCTTGCCTCGACGATATCGTTTATAAGTAGTCTCTCACCAATGTATTGCCGACGATGCTCAGGATGAACAGCCAACGTCGTCACGTGCGCTTCTTCTTGACCGTTCACGAGCCAGAAACCGGAGTAGCCGAGCAATAGATTGGTGGAGTTATCGTACGCAGCAAAGTAATATCCCATCGAATTACTGAGCTCGTTGACAAAAGATTGGTACGACCAGTGATGACTACCAAACGCAACCGGTTCGATGTCCATGACCTCTTCGAGGTCGCCTATGTTCAGTGATCGGATTTCAACTACCATGCGGTTTTTCAGACGCGATTTTTTTCATAGTGATGGAAGGACTGCGCAGATACAACGGTGTAACCGATTGGTATGGATACGCCTGCACAAAAGAATCATTCAAAGATACCCTATTCCAGGCGATTTGGGCTTGTTTAGTAGCAATATTTTCAAGTATGGGCAACGAACGCAACTCAGGTGAAGGCCCGCCTTGCGGTCCAGTCAAGCTTTCAAGCTTCTCGCTCAACTCGGTCTGAGCCTTCCCATCCAGATACCAGACAGGTGACTCAGCCAACAGCGCTCCGAGATCTTCTGTCGAAACGGAAGTTGGCGGCGCCGACATCTCGAAACAATCGGAGCTGTTTTTGGAAAGATAACCGGCAGCGAAATATCTGCCGCGACCAGCAGCGAGAACCACTGCGGCTGGAAGGTGACAGACGCTGGCGTAGCAATCCAACAAGTGAACTGGGATCAACGGCAGCTGTAGACCCTGCGCGATGCTTCTCGCCGTCACAACTCCCGTGCGCACCCCAGTGAAACTGCCTGGACCTTCCCCGACGACAATGCAATTCAACTCAGACTTCTGCCAACCGGCCTGCGCCATCAGCTCGACGACGGACGGCATCAGCGAAGCCACAGCCTCTTGCCTCGTCAGTGAATCGACCTCGGCGATAACCATTTCTTTCACCGCGCGACCATCCTCAACCAGCGAGAGATGAATCTCGTTGGTGCTCGTGTCGAATGAAAGGATGCGCACGCTCAGACGACTGTAGGCGGCTTCTGTTCAGGAGATTGTTCCTGATCGATTTTGCCCAAGTTCTTAATCGTTTCGTCCACACTAGGGAGCGAACCATTTCCTTCTTTCGCTTTAGCATCACCAGCTGCAGTGGCAACGGTTTCTTCCGTCGAGCCGTTTTTACCAGATGATTCTGCAGACTCAGAACCGTTTTTTTCCTTAACCGGTTCAAGCGGTTCAGGTCTAGGCGGTGGCTTGATCATGCCACCTAGAGTGATGTGGACATTGCTTGGCTCTTCATCGTCTTCGACATAATCCTCGGAGTTCTTGATGGCTGCTTCCATGCCATCGATTTGTGAATTCAAATGAGCAAGAAACTCGTCAGGCAGCATCTCTTCGTAATTAGGCTCCTGCATAATCGGTTGTGCACGGAAGAGAAGTTGAATCGATTCTTCTTGAATGCTACGCAAGAGTTGATTGAACATATCGAACGCTTCGCGCTTATATTCTTGCAATGGATCACGTTGACCGTAGCCGCGCAAGTGAATGCCTTCTCTCAAGATGTCGATGTTGTGCAGGTAATCGATCCACTTACCGTCGATTGTGCGAAGCAGAATTTGTCGTTCCAATTCGCGCATAGTCTCTGTGCCGATATGTTCTTCACGAACTTCGTATGCCATCGTGATCGCTTCCCAGAGCTTGACACGCAGATCGTCATACGACAGATTATCCAACTCTTCAGGTTTGATGTCATCGAGCATCGGAACATCGCTGGCGAGCTTCGCCATAGATTCGGCCACTGAATTTTCTTCCCAGGTTTCTGGTTGAGCTTCAGGATTGATGTACGTTCCAAGCACGATATCCAAATGCTCTTCCAGCATGTCGAGCATGTTTTGCTTCAAGTCGGCACGCTCGAGAATACGTCGACGCTCGCGATAAATCACTTCACGTTGGGTATTTAGAACATCGTCATACTGCAGAACATGTTTTCTCATGTCGAAGTGGTGAGCTTCAACTTTCTTCTGCGCATTCTCGATAGACTTAGAGACCATGCCAGATTCGATTGGCATCTCCTCGTCGGCTTTGATGACGTCCATCAGCTTAGAGATCTTCTCACCGCCGAAAATACGCATCAATGTATCTTCCAACGAGAGGAAGAATCGCGTAGTTCCAGGGTCGCCTTGTCGAGCAGCACGACCTCGAAGCTGGTTGTCGATTCGACGTGCTTCGTGGCGCTCTGTGCCGATGATATGCAGTCCACCCATCGCCACCACTTCATCATGGTCGGAAGTGATCTGGATCTTGATCTCCTTCGTCAGCTCTTTCAGCCGTTCTTCAAACTCAGGGGTTTCAGGCTGCACATCTTCTTTGAGAAGTTTTTCGCGAGCCATGTATTCAGCGTTACCACCAAGCAGAATGTCAGTACCGCGACCAGCCATGTTGGTAGCAACTGTGATGGCTCCCTTCCTACCGGCTTGAGCGATAATCATCGCTTCTTTCTCGTGGTGCTTAGCGTTCAAGACATGGTGTCCAAGCCCTTTTCGAATAGCGGCAACAACTTTGGCTGTCTTCAATGTCGACCAGCAACGCTCGATTAATTCATCCTTTTTCGGGAAATCAGTTTCAATCTGTTTGCAGGCCTCTTCGAACTTAGCCATATCGATCATGCCGGGACGTTCAAAGACTTTGTTCAACGCCACAATGCTCGGTCCATCCATATTGTCTTTCTTGATCATCGCTGCTGCTTTGTTCATCTTATTGACGAGATATTGCTGCATTCCTTGTGGCTTGCCGAGCAATTCATCGAGCAGCTCAGATTTGTCGATGCTCGTGGTGCCCACCAATACCGGTCTTCCGATCTCGTTCATCTCGACAATTTCTTCGGCAACAGAAATAAACTTCTGCACTTCAGTTTTGTAAATCACGTCTGCGTTGTCTACTCTGACGTTGTTTCTGTTGGTCGGAATCGAAACAACATCCAAGTTGTAGATCTTGCTGAATTCAGCGGCTTCAGTCATGGCAGTACCGGTCATGCCGGACAGCTTTGGATAAAGACGGAACAAGTTCTGATATGTAATCGAAGCGTATGTCAGTGTCTCTTCCTGAATCGGAACTTGCTCTTTGGCTTCGATTGCTTGGTGTAAGCCGTCGCTCCAGCGACGACCAACCATCATACGACCGGTGAATTCATCAACGATCGTGATCTCTGGTTTCCCCTCTGCATTCTCTTTGATTACGTAGTCTGTATCGAGTTTGTACAACTCTTTGGCACGTAACGCTTGCACGAGGTGGTGCGCAAAGTTGTAGTGAACATCGAATAAATCCGGAACGCCAAGAACTTTTTCACCGGTGATGATACCGCGCTCGGTGAGCAGGACGTTTTTACCCTTTTCATCAACCCAGTAGTCGCACTCTTCGTCTTCCTTATCCTTACCTTTGTGCAACATCGGCGAAATCTGCGACATCTTCACGTAAATTTCCTGGAACGACTCGGTCGGGAATCCGGAAATAATCAACGGCGTTCTGGCTTCGTCAATGAGGATGTTGTCGACTTCGTCAACGATTGAGAAGTAGTAGGGACGCTGCACGAGCTCGTCGAGCGAGGTGCGCATGTTGTCGCGCAAGTAGTCAAAACCAAATTCGTGGTTGGTACCGTATGAGATATCAGCGCGATACGCCTCAAACTTTTCTGGTTCAGGTTGGTGCGAGTAGATCAAACCAGTCGTTAAGCCGAGGAAGCGATAGAGCTGACCCATCCACTCCGCGTCACGCCTGGCCAGGTAGTCGTTTACTGTGACGACATGAACACCGCGTCCAGCCAGTCCGTTCAGGTACGCAGGCAGTGTCGCAACCAGAGTCTTACCTTCACCCGTTCTCATTTCTGCAATCTTGTTGAAGTGAAGCGCCGCTCCACCCATGAACTGTACGTCAAAGTGACGCATGCTCAAAACGCGTTTGCCGGCTTCGCGACAGACAGCAAATGCTTCCGGCAAAATTTGTTCGAGAATGACTCCCAGTTGTTTGTCTTGAGTGGTGCGAATTTGCCCAGGCATTTTGGGAACGTCGTCAGCAATCAACTTCACGTTCTGCACGTCTTTGAGCGCGTTTTCGATTTTGTTCTTGAAGTCGGCAGTCTTGCCGCGCAACTCATCGTCGCTTAACTTTTCGATCAGCGGCTCGAAATGGTTTGCTTGCTCGACATAGGTACGCAGAAACTTTACGCGCTTCTCGTTGGTGTCGCCGAGCATCCCCTTAAGCCATCCCCGCGCCCGGTCTTCGAAATCTGACATTTAATTGCATTCTCCAACGGCTTATTGCTTTTGAATTCGGCGTTCGAACACCGGTTTTTCTGAGCTTGCCTTGTTTCCATCACTATTACAAACAGCCCTTCATTTTAGCACGCAGCCCTTTGACAACTCGGCTGGCAGCCACTTGGCGAGCCGCAGGACCGCCCTTGCAGCGACCGCGAGATTGCTCTGACTCGGGGAAACCGGCGTAGGCGGGGATTTGCGACTTCGGATTTACATATCATCACCATTGGAATTGCTTAGAATAAAGCCCTTAACCTCCCAATCAGCCTCCAGATTAATCCGATTCACTTATTGATATACTCAGTCCAGTGCGCGATTGCGGGCACGGCAGATTTGCACTGCCGAAACACTCCTACAGAGAATATTTAGATTGTCTATGACAAACGAGACCGATACTGAGTCAAAGAGCCTGAAAGCGCTATCCGGCATGTCCCTTGCGGATCTGGAGGTCTTCGTTCAGGAACTGGGCCTGCCTAAGTTCAGAGCGGCGCAGATTCACACCTGGATTTATGCAAAGAACGTCACTTCATTCGACGAGATGACCAATTTAGGTGCGCCTGTCCGGGAAAAGCTGAAACAAGTGGCACGAATCGGCTGCTTGGACATTGCTCATCTACAGGTAAGTCGCGATGAAACGCGCAAATATCTCTTTCAACTTGCTGACGGAAAAATTGTCGAGTCAGTGCTGATGTCATTCAACGATCGCACGACGCTGACAGCGTGCGTCTCCAGTCAAGTCGGTTGTGCTGTCGGCTGCACTTTCTGCGCCACTGGTTATTTGGGATTTAAACGCAATTTAACGGCGCAAGAAATCGTCGATCAAATCATGACCATTCAACGAGAATCGGGAAAGCGTATTTCGAACATCGTATATATGGGTCAAGGTGAGCCTCTTCTCAACACCGAAGAAGTGATCAAATCTATCCATACTTTGATCGACTCAGTTGGAATTGGAGCTCGTCACATTACTGTCTCCACATCTGGTGTCATTCCCGGCATCGAACGATTGCGCGAAGAAGACCTGCCAGTCTGCCTTGCATTGTCTCTGCATGCGCCAGATTCGAAAACACGCGAAGAGATTGTACCGATTACAAAAACATATCCGCTGGGTCCGTTAATTGAATCGCTGAAGGATTATGCGGATTCAACTCGACGTCGCGTCACCATTGAATACGTACTGCTGGCCGGGGTTACCGACAGACCAGAACAAGCTAAAGCTTTGGCCGAAATGGTGCGAGATGTTCACTGCATGATCAATCTAATTCCGTTCAATCCAACCGAAAATAACCTCGGTGAAGTTCTCTACGAACGTCCGTCCCGAGAAGCACAGTTGAAGTTCAAACAGCTTGCCGAGCGCACCGGCAAAACGGTGACAATCCGGTTGGAGCGCGGCACGGACATCGATGCAGCATGCGGACAACTGCACAACAAATTTGTGCAAGCAAAACAATAGGGCACCATATTCAGTGCTTAATTAGCAACCACAGTTCCACATTTGCCGCATTTTTCAGCGCCATTAAGTTTACTACCGCAGAATTCGCAGAGATCAACTTTAGTGACAGCTTCATTCTCCGGTATTTCGATTGCTTTCCAACTTCCCGTAATCGATCCGAAAGCACATTGGTCGAGGAAATCAGCTTCTTGAGGACGGTGCATTTCGCGCAACAGCTTTGCATAGTTTTGCAGCACTTTGACAGTGTGGGGATCGTCGGCGCCGAGGGTTTTCGTCCGAATCGCTAAACACCGCTTGTAATGAGGCTCGGCTTCGGCATATAGCCCACCAAGATGATAAGTAGCAGCCAAATTGAGAGCGATCGTAGCCACTTCCTGGCTGTCTTCACCGAATCCCGACTCGTAACACTTCATGCACTGCGATGCCAATACTGCCGCTTCTTCGAGATTCTTTGACAAGAAGTGCACTTTGGCAAGTTCGTTTTGTACGTGCCCGACTGCCAAATGCAGATGTCCGAGCTCTTTGACCTTGATCGCCAATGACTCACGGAGCGGTTCTATCGCCAAATCCGCAGTTTTGTCTTGCACATAAACGGCTGCCAATCGCTCTAGAGCCGCACAAAGAATTTTGACATCTGCCTCAGCTCCGCGCAATAGAGCTATCGCTTGCAGCCAGTTGGTAACAGCCGAGGCGTAATCACCTACAGCTTCTGCTTTCAAAGCGTCGTCTTTGGCTTGAATCCACGAGGTCGTCGACATAGTAAAAGTTGCTTCTAAGAGGGGTGATCACCCTACAAGAATACATTAGAGAGCGAAGAACAGTAAGTGTCCCCGGCAGAGAAACTTTTGAAGGACTGCTTATCAACCCTCTGGGGTTTCGACTTCTGTTAGTTCGGATAATGTCACTCGTCCAAGCTGGCTGTCGAACGCTAACGAACTAGATTCACCTTGCGCTTGCGATGCGCCGTTGATTTGGTGTGCACCGGTATCGAATACGGTGACCTTAGCATTGTGCTCGATGGCTAAACGATTCGTCTCCGGGAAATATGCATAACGACTTTGATTCTGAGACCCAACCGAACCGGGGGTTCCTAAAGACGTTGGCCACCACTGGGTGCTAACGAATGGATTAAACGGCTTCATTGGTTCCATAGGCTTCATCGGCTTTATCGGTTCCATAGGTTTCAGTTGCTCCATTGGCTTGATTGCATTCATCGGCTTGATCGCATCCATTGGTTTAATTGCATCCATCGGTTTCGGATGCTCCATTGGTTTGATCGGATCCAGCGCTCTGGGATGCTCCATCGGTTTGATCGGATCCAGCGCTCTGGGATGCTCCATCGATTTGATTGGATCCATCGCTTTCGGATGCCCCATCGGATTAATTGGTTGCGCTTGATATGACGACCCGAACTTGTTCACATCGCTATCCGCAGCAGATTCTTGAACAAGGTTCGAGAGTTCATCGCATAATGACTGGACCTTCTGCTTGAGGGCGGAATTGGACATTTCGCCGATCATTAGCATTCCAGATGACCACTGCCCCATGCCACCGAGCTCAGGATGGCTGAACTGAGCCAGGCTCCCTCCACTTAGGCGCATTCCATCCAATATTGTCACTACGGCATCGAGACTAAAGCCGTGACGGATGGCGAGTTCCGATAGCTTCTCATTTCGTAGTCCGTTCGCATCCGATAAATTTGTCATCATCTAATTTAAACACGAATGATTGTTACGCTGTCAGTCAGTGCCATCTAAAAAGACAAAGGCTTCCTTTATCGATTGAGCCGCCGCAACTGAGTGCCCGGCATCCTTGCACGCGGCCTTCAACTTGTCTGTATGTTCGAGAGTGTCCATAATCAAAATGCGAAAAGTATCTTTCGCAGCCAGTGGTACAGTCGCTGGCTCGACTATAGGCTTTCGCCAATGTTCCATTTGATTTTATAACTAGGCGCAGCGGAGGTCTTTCAAACACTGCCAGATTGCATGCAAAACGAGAGTGTGTGCCAGAATAGCGACAATGACACCTTCCCATACTGAAGAACTGCAAGCACTGGCCGCTCCCGGGCATGAACATGCAATGCTTGAGTACCTCAAATGCAGAAGCTTTGATTACTTCCGACAAGAGTGGAATCCCGCCAACGGTCTCGTCGCAGACAAAAACCAGCCCGGTGCGCCAGCGAGCATTGCTGTTCTAGGTATGGCACTATCAGCCTATACCATCGCCGCCGAGCACAAACTCATCTCTCGAACCGAAGCGATTGAACGCACTCTTGCCGCTTTGCATTTTCTCCAGTCAAGCGAGCAGGGCACAGCGGCCGACGCCACAGGATATAAAGGCTTCTATTATCATTTTCTTGACATCCAGAGCGGCAAGCGAACCTGGCAATCTGAACTTTCAACTATCGATACGGCCATACTCATGGCCGGTATACTCACCGCCCTAAGCTACTTTGATGGCGACGATGCGGGAGAGAGAGAGTTAAGAGAAATCGCCGATTTTCTGTACCGGCGCGTGGAGTGGCCCTGGGCATTGGATAGTGCAGCAACTTTCTCACACGGCTGGACTCCAGAAAAGAAATTTGAGAAACACCGCTGGGATACAAACTATTCAGAAGCCATGCTCCTATACATCATGGCTCTCGGTTCTCCCACCCACGCCATTAATCCAAAAGGCTACCACGAGTGGACTTCGACATTTCAGACCATGAAAATTTACGAGATTGAATGTCTGCATGCCGGTCCTTTATTCATTCACCAGATGTCACACTTGTGGATTGATTTTCGCGGAATTGAGGACGAATTCAACAAACTAGCCGGATTCGATTATTTCGAAAATAGCAAACGCGCCACATTTATTCAAAGACAATATGCGATCGAAAATCCGAAGAATTTTTCACACTACGGGGAGTATTGCTGGGGGCTCACAGCCAGCGATGGTCCCGGGCCCATGCTTCGAACTATTAAAGGTGTGAAACGAGTCTTCCACGATTACATTGCGCGCGGAGTGCCACACGGGCCAGACGATGGCACCATTTCTCCGTGGGCGGTGGTGGCGTCATTACCATTTGCACCAGATATGGTGCTCAAGACGATCCGCCACATGATCCAAACTCTGGGCGAGGAGGGGTTATGCCAGTACGGATTTGACGCTAGTTATAATCCATCCTTTCCGCAGTCGACCGATGGCTACGAAGGCTGGGTTTCTCCATGGAGATTCGGATTAAATCAGGGTCCGACGATCATGATGATCGAAAACTATCAATCGCAATTGCCATGGGCAACAATGAAAAAGTGCCCGTACTTGATTGCCGGACTTCGAGCTGCCGGTTTTGAAGGCGGTTGGCTGGAGAAGTGATCGGTTACAGCGGCGTATCGTAGATACAAGTCAATTCAACCAACATGGAGTTGCTTTTCGAACCTATTTCGAGCAACTGCAGTTGTCAGACTTCGAACACGAACAGCATGAGCAACAGCACTCACAGTTCTCACATTTCGCGCATTCTTTAGCACTACAATTCTTGCAGCCTGCTTCGCAACACTTTTCGTCCATGATAGATTTCCTCGCAGATTTGATAACAGGATGTTCTGAGACCATTCTACATCTGTAAACGACATTAACCAATGAAATGTTCAAGTAACTGGAATGTGCTTGAACAGTAGTTCTGCAGGCCAAAAATGAAAGCCGTTTTCATTCCCAAGCAGCAGATAGCTCTACAATAAACCTCTCAAAGCTGTTAACGGCGCGATAAAAGCGCGGAAATACGGCGAGGTCCGGTTGACTTCGAGTTAAGCAAGAGAAGCAAGGAGGAGGGCCGATTCTGAGGCCACCTCCTCCTTGTTTCTCATTCACAGTGTCAGGCCTGTAAATCGT
>JBBQFO010000086.1:0-18267 GCA_038322035.1 Candidatus Obscuribacterales bacterium | reverse complement strand
GGCGTATACAAACATTCCAAAACATTTGGATTTGCCTTGAGCGCCAGCGTCAGAAATTTTTGCAATTCCCAATAGACTTCGTCTGACTCTGTCTTTTCAATTTGTTCAGGTAGTCCGTAGAGTGACCAATGCAACGATGCGGGTGGCAGATAGATGCCGCGCAAGTCCAGATCTGAATTTTCGTCTGACAGTCCGAAAGCGGTTGAACCGACGACACAGCGATAGATAACGTAATCGTAGAGATTTCGGTCGGAAAGTGCGTCGGCTGGTAAATCAAAATTCAGCCCCTGCACTTGTTTTCGAATTGCAATTTCGGCGCGCTTGAGACTGACTTGCTGACCATCTGGAAACTGGATCAAGTAAGTGTGTTGATTGTCTGTTGGCGATTTGATGATTTTTCCAACCACACCACAGCGTCGCTCGGGAAATGCATTGCGAGCATTGATGGACACGAGCGTGACAATTTGAGTACCCGCAGGCAGTATCAAATTTGGATTTACTTTGTTTGTCATCTCGCGATTTCTGTGAGCACCATATTTGGTGCTAGAAGATTCCCAGCCTGCTTCGAATGGTCTGAAACGGTTTTTTAATGAATTGATCTTGCAACTGCTGTCCGGTCCCATCCCGGCGTGGCGCATGACCGCCGGAGTAATCCGGTCCGTTCTGTCCGTCATTCGGCAGCGAGAGTTCTTGAGAGTGTGATTGATCGATAGTGATTGGTTTTGGAGCTTCCACATGTGATTCTTGCGATTGATTTGGATTGATCACCCCGAACCTATCGAAACGGCGCTGCTCTTGTTCTGGTTGTCTTACAGGAGCTTGTTCCGCTTGGTCCGGTTGGCTGAATGCATCCTTGGAAGGTTGTGAATAAACCGGATGACCATGATATTCATATGGAGGCGTTGCAGGTTTGAAGCCGCTTCTAGGCGCAGCTTGAGCAATTGGCAAATCTAGCCGTGCAGGCAGCGGCGGAAAGCCCATTGGCGGTATCGGTTCATCTGCTGCAATTGGAATTTGGCTGACATCCACATGTTCAGCCTGAGCCGCAGGGACAAAAAGTGCACCCAGGATAGCGAAGGAAAAGCCCATTAATACTAAGTGATTTGACTTCATAAAACACCTTCTGTCCACAATATACAGGTAAGTGGCAGCGATAGAAAGCAGATTTTATCCGCGACCGTGCAACAGCGACTGCAGCCACTCTTGTTTCCAAAAGACGAGACAAGCGCGACCAACAATTCGATCGCGCGAGACGAAGCCCCATACATGACTGTCTGCGCTTGCGTTGCGATTGTCGCCCATCATGAAATATGAGTCTTGCGGCACAATGATTTCTTTGGTGCTGGCTCCATAAGGACGAATGAACGCGCCTTTCATCGAGTAGCCGTGAATGTCGCCCAGTCTGGATAGATCGTACTCAGGTGTGGTGGCGCCTTCGACTTCGTACTGCTTACCGTTAACTGTGACTCCAACTCCGTGTACGATGCTAATCACATCGCCTGGCAGACCAATGACTCGCTTGATAAAGGCGGGAGGGCTCTCTGGGACGAACGGGATGTACTTTCCGAGTAGTCCGTTATCGGCAACTCCGGTTTCGATTTGCGGTGGATAGAAGACGAGAATGTCGCCGCGCTGGACCTCTCGGCCAAACACTGGTCCGAGTTTTTCCACTAGAACTCGATCTTGGATGTTCAGATTTGGTTCCATCGAGCTTGATGGAATGAAGCGTGCTTCGGCGATTGTGCCTTTTAACAAAGTGGTGATACAAACGACCATCAGAATGTATTTAAGAAATTCGACTATGCCAATTTTCTTGTCGTCTACTGGCTCGTCAGTCTTTTCGTCCGGGGTTTGCATGTGAAGGTTTACCAGTGTGAATTTCGGCTACTCGTACATTAGCATTAAGGAGTATAGACGCAATAGGGTTAACTCCAGTGTTGGACTCGATCATATTCTGGGCTGTAAACCTTCTTAATTTATGGACAGATATGATTGCATAATTATGCTATCGCGTGAATAATTATGCACATGCAAGTTCAAACACGAGTCGAGCGCCAGCGAAAAATCCTCACGGTGATTGAGAAATCATCCATCGATACGCAGGCAGCGTTGCAAACGGCGCTGCTGAAGATGGGGATTCCGGTAAACCAGGCGACTTTGTCGAGAGATATTCGTGAACTTGGATTGGTCAAAGTTGAAGACGAAGGAGCATACCGATATGTTAGTCGCCAGACCTTACCGAAGCCGACGCCGAAACCGGCAGCGCTTGAATCGATAAGCAAATTCATCCAGGACATCACCCACTCGGGAAATATGATCGTGGTTAGGACTGACAGCGGTGCTGCGTCGTATGTCGCAGAAGCGATAGATAATCTGCAAATGCCTCAATTATTGGGCAGTGTTGCGGGAGATAACACAGTTTTTTTTGTAGTAAACGCTGAGTCGAAAACAGCAAACGTCGTAAAGACTTTGCGCAGCATGACACAATAAATCAACACAAGGGGATTGGAAAATGAAAAAAATTCTGCTGGCTTACAGCGGCGGACTCGATACATCGTGCATTCTGACCTGGCTTAAAGAGAAGTACAACGTGCCGATCGTTGCTTACTGCGCCAACGTTGGGCAGACGGACGACCTCAGTGGCGTTGAAGAAAAAGCGATGAAGACTGGTGCTGATAAGTGCATCATCGAAGATTTGCGGGCTGATTTCGTTGAGAACTATGTTTTCAATTCAATCAAAGCGAATGGCGTTTATGAAAGCACTTACCTGATGGGCACGAGTCTTGCTCGTCCTTGTATTGCAGAAGGCATGGTCACTGCTGCGTTGAAAGAAGGTTGTGATGCCATTGCCCACGGTGCTACCGGCAAAGGTAACGACCAGGTGCGATTCGAATTGGCAATCAAAGCGCTTGCCCCTCACATCGAAGTGATTGCTCCCTGGCGCACATGGAGTTTCACTGGCAGAAACGATTTGATCGACTATGCAACCAAGCATGGCATTCCGGTTCCGGTCTCAAAAGAAAAACCATATTCAATGGACTCGAACATGATGCATATCAGTTATGAAGGCGGAATTCTGGAAGATCCTGCTGCTGCACCGCCAGATGATCTCTGTCAGTGGACAACAAATCCAGAGCAAGCCCCGGACAAGCCAGTTGAAGTCACTATTGAATTCATCAACGGCATACCTGTCGCAGTGGACGGAAAGCAGTTGAAACCAATCGAATTGCTCGAGACGTTGAATCAACTTGGTGCTGCCCATGGTGTCGGACGTGTGGATCTAGTTGAGAACCGTTACATCGGCATCAAATCCCGTGGTGTGTACGAGACCCCAGGCGCCACCTTGCTTATGCAAGCGCACCAGGCAGTTGAGTCACTGACTTTGGATCGGGAAGTTTCTCATTTGAAGGAAAGTCTTGGACTAAAGTTCGCCGAACTGACTTATAACGGATACTGGTTTGCTCCTGAGCATCTTCTCTTGCGTAAGTTCATCGATGAAACACAAGCGACTGTTTCAGGTTGGGCGAGATTGAAGTTGTACAAAGGTCATTCTGGCGTCGTTGCAAGAGGTTCTGAGTCATCGCTGTACGACCACAAGATGTCCAGCTTCGAAGAAATGGGAATCTTCAATCAGGCCGATTCTGGCGGATTCATCAACATCAATGGTCTGAGGTTAACGGCATGGAGCAAGCGCAATGAAAGTTTTAAGAAAAGCCTTCAAGGAACAACTAAGTGACATAGTCACTGAGTTCGTTGCCTCCGCTAAAGCGGATCAGGCTATCGTTGAAGCTGACATAAAGGGCAGCCTCGCTCATGTTGAAATGCTCAAAAAGTCTGGGCTGGTTACTCCAGCCCAGGCGGACAACCTTCAATCCGGACTGAAGACTCTGAACGAGCAATACGAACAAGGAACGTTCATTCTCGAATCGCAATACGAAGACGTTCACATGAACGTCGAGTCGAAACTGGCAGAATTGATCGGCGCCGATGCAAAACTTTTGCATACGGCGCGCAGTCGCAACGACCAAGTCGCCCTCGACATGCGGCTTTTCATTTTGGATAAAACCTCTGAGGTGGAAGCATTGATTGCTGACTTGCAGGATGCTTTGATTCAGACAGCCGAAGCGAACATTGATGTGGTTATGCCTGGTTACACGCATTTGCAACGTGCGCAGCCACTTTTGTTTGCGCACATCATGCATTCTTACGTTGAAATGTTTGGGCGAGATAAAGGACGCTTCTCGGATTCGACAAAACGCACCGGCGTTTCTCCTCTTGGAGCCGGTGCGCTCGTGGGATCCGGTTTGCCGATCATGCCTGAAGTCACTGCTGCTGCGCTCGAGTTGAAGAGCGTTTTCGGCAACTCGGTCGATGCCGTAAGCGATCGAGATTTCATTGCGGAATTTTTGTTTGCTTCGTCACTTACATCCGTGCACTTGTCCCAACTCGCTGAGACACTGGTGATCTGGTGTACCAAAGAGTTTGGATTTATCCAATTTCCTGACGATTTGACAACGACTTCGAGCTTGATGCCTCAGAAGAAAAATCCGGATCCGATGGAATTAGTGCGCGGAAAAACCGGCGCGATTGTCGGTGAGCTGGTCAATGTTTTGATCACGTTGAAAGGACTTCCTGTTGGCTACAACCGAGATCTGCAAGAGACAAAACCTGGTGCCATTAGAGTTGCAGACGAGCTGATTGCCTGTCTCAAGGTCATGAAGCTAGCCATTCAAGGTATGAAAGTTGTCGGTGAAAAGACAAAACAGGCAGCTTCCGATCCTGAATTATTTGCTACGGACTTGGTCGAATATCTGGTCGTTAAAGGTGTCGCTTTCCGTTCTGCCCACGACGCCGTTGCTTGCGTGGTTCAATACGCGCGCGATAACCAGACTCCGCTCCACGAATTGGCAATTGGCGACTATAAAAAGCATGCCCCAGAATTCGACGATTCTGTCTACAAGGTCTTTGACGCCGTCAACTCCGTGAACAGCAAGACGTCCAATGGCGGCACCGCCACCAAACAAGTCAGCGCTGCCCTTAAGCGAGCTAAGAGATAGGTCTATTAGCCTCGCGAACAATCCATTAAGAAAAATAGTCGTTTCTGTTCTGGCTACCCCGCCGGAGACAGAATAGTTATAGTTCTTAAGAGGTTTGAAAACGATGTTTTTGGTCAGTCTTGCTAAGCACTCGGTTGAATTGGTTGTTGTGGCTTTCCTTCTGTACGTAGGTTTCCTGACATTTTTTCCAGGCGCGGTGGCACTCAACAATTTCATGGCGGAAAATCCCTCATCATCGTCTTACAGCCATTCACACATTCGTCTTGGTAATTCATTCCACCTCTCCGGCGCTACGATTCGCCCAAGCCGACTTAGGTAAGCGAGAGTTTGTCAGCTGCCGGCGGATTGCTTTGTTTATTTAGCCAACCGTTACTTCGCTGCTAGAAGATTTTTAGCATCAATTGCTTAGTGCCTTCATGCTTGGACGCAGCTCGAACGACGCGCTGTTTGTATTGCAACCGCAAGTTTTTGAATACCAATGCACCTTTTACTGGTCCGCAAGTAGTGCAATAGAATCCGCTTAGCGTCTTTGGTCTGCGATATCTGGTGAAAACCTTCTGGCATGTTGCACAGTCTGCTCGCCAATCACCGTCGGGCATCTCAGCGCTCTTCTCACAAGAGTTTGGGTTGCATCCCAGTTTCTTGCACATCTCTTTCCATACGGCATCATGACCATGCGCTACACCCACTAGCGCATGAGCAATCTCATGCAAAATAGTGTCGATCACTTTTTCGCTCGAATTCATTGCTATGTAGTGCTCCGAAAGTTCGATCTGTTTCAAGCTTTCTTTGCATACCCCAAGCTGCCGCTTATTTTTATTTAGCTTCACGTCCCAACTGGGCAGACCGTAGTCAGCTAGCAAGTTGCGCGCAAGAGTGATGGCGTCGTACTTATCCATAAATTCCCGCAGATACACATGGAATTGTAAACCAGGAGCCCATTCCGCACCAGATATGGTGTGGCTGAGCGCTAATGGATATGCTTTGGGGGTGCAACTGATATGCATCGTGGCTGGTTCAAAATGCTCCGTATTTAATGGACGAGTCCAGTGTTTTATAAGCGCGGATCGACTGGTTCGCTCTCCAGTGCGAGCACGCCGAAGACGCATTCATGGACTCGGTAAAGTGGCTCGTGGCGAACGAATCTTTCGAGAGCTTCTACACCAAGCGCGAATTCTCGTCCGGCCAGGGAGCGTTTGCCGGCTAAGCCTCGACGGCGTAGCCTTTCGAGATGTTCTTCGTTTGTGTATTCTGGTCCGTAGATGATGCGCAGGTATTCGCGACCGCGGCATTTTACTGCTGGTTGAACGAAGCCCCTGGTGCCACTAGCTACGAAGTTAAATGGTTTTATCACCATTCCTTCGCCGCCTTTTTCTGTTAGTTCAGTCCACCATGCGATGGCTGTTGCAACGGATTCGGCGTCAGTCAGGTCAATGATTTTGTGCACTGTGCTGATGATCAATCCATTGCTTTGTTCAGCGATTTTTGCGATTTTTTCCATGTGCCACTGATGGCTTTCATCGATGTGGACTTTGCCTTCTGACGCCATTATGTGGAACGGCGCCAGCTTGTAGTCACTTAAATCCTTCACGCTCCAACAGTAACGCTGATACGAATCAGTGTATAGATTTACACAGTGATCTCGTCCCGTGAACCTTTCTTTTAAGGCGCTGATGTCGATGCCACGCGCTTCTGTTTTGTTCAGAGCGTCCAGCGCCGCGTGCAGAGAAGTGCGCGCAGCGGCGCCAACCGCAGCGTATTGCTCCTTGATTAGCTCTTGTGCTTTCGCTGACCATGGCATAAGTTCGCAATCTAGGACGAACCAATCTGTGCCAAACTCATCCCACATATCAGCTTTGGTGATTGACAGTTTGACTTCTTCAATCAGTTCAGACTCGAGTTTTGGATCATCGAAGAATCTGCGTCCTGTGCGGGTATAGCAGATGCCCGAACCTTCTTTTGTGATCCCGAATCGTTTTGCAATGGCACGTTCGTCTTTTCCAACGATGACAACCGCGCGCGAACCCATGTGCTTTTCTTCGCACACGACTTTTGCTACTCCTTGGTTCAAGAAGTAGTTTAGCCCTTCAGCTGGATGCTCTAGCAATCCAGGCTGCTTGCTCGTTTCGCTGGGTGACATTGTTGGAGGTAGATAAACGATCCACTTTGGATTAACAGCGAACCGGCTGATCACTTCTAATGCTGCAATAGCGTTTTCTTCGCGGATCATCACAGTTCGACCTAACCGAGTTTGGACGACTCGCTTACCGATCACGTCCTGCAAATCCAAGACATCGTCGTCAACATTCTGTTTCTCGATTTCCTGGTTTGGGTCTGCGTCGGGCAGGAATGGCTTGACCGATTCGTAATAGGTCTTGTGTGCCGGAACTGAAACGAGTTCACGTTCAGGATATTTTAGTGCTGTAAGTTTGCCACCAAATACGCAACCAGTGTCGATGCAAATTGTTCGGTTCACCCATTCTGGTTCGACCACAGTCGTGTGCCCGTAGACAACCATCGCGTCGCCTCGGTAGTCGCTTGCCCAGTGGTAACGAACCGGCAACCCGTATTCGTCTGTCTCTCCAGTTGTTTCACCAAAGAGCGCGAAATCGCGGACTTTCGCAGAACCTCGTCCTTGAAATTTTTCTTTCATACCGGCATGGGCGACGACGAGTTTACCGTCGTCTAGAACGTAATGGCTGATTAGCTTGTCTATCCAGTTAACGATCTCATTTTTGAATTCCGGTGTCTCGCGCTCTAGTTGTTCCAGTGATTCTGCAAGCCCGTGTGTAATTCTGACGTCATTTCCTTTCAGTTTGCGCATCAGCTTTATGTCGTGATTTCCTGGCACGCATAAGCCGATGTTCGCTTTGACCATGCTCATAACAAGCCGAAGCACATCCGGTGTGTTCGGTCCTCTATCGACCAGATCGCCGACAAAGAATGCTTTGCGTTGATCTGGTGCGGTGACTTCGAAACCAAATTCTGCCTGGTCCGATCTGGTTGCTGTGTAGCCCAAGTTCGTCACTAGTTCCAGGAGCTCGTCGAAACAGCCGTGTACGTCGCCAATGATGTCGAAAGGTCCGTGTTCATGTTTGAGGTTGTTCCAGAGCGGCACTCTTTCAATTGTGACCGCGTCAATTTTTTCTTCTGAATCTAGAACATAGATATATCTGAAACCTTCTCGTTTCAGCTGTTTGAGCGCTTTGCGTAACTGTTGGCGCTGTCGGGGAATGACGTGCGGTCCAAAATCTCTGTCAGGGCGAGCCGCGTTTCTTTCAGTGCAAATTTTTTCTGGCAGATCTAAAACGATGGCGGCGCTGAGACAGTGGAACTCTTTCCCCAGGTTCAGGATTGGCTTGCGTGCATCGTCTTGCACGTTTGTTGCGTCGATTACGGTTAGCTTGCCTGCTTCCAGTCGCTTGCCTGCGATGTAGTACAAGACGTCGAAAGCGTCGTTTGTTGCTGCCTGATTGTTCTCATCATCGGACACTAGAGCGCGACAGAAATCCGAGGAGATAACTTCTGTAGATTTGAAGTGCTTGCGTGCGAAGGTGGATTTGCCTGAGCCGGAAACACCTATCAGGGCAACAACACAGAGTTCTGGGAGTGTGATTTTCATGCTGTGAAAACTCCCATTTGTGTCGGTGCACCCAAAACTGCGTCTTCATCTCCGACCGGCAAGAAGCGAACGCTGTAACCGTAGGTGGTGGCGACGCGATTTGCCCATTCTTCGAATTCGGCTCGCGTCCACTCGAATCGATGGTCTCGGTGCCTGAGTTTGCCAGCTGGAAGACTTTCGAAAGTGACGTTGAACTCTACGTTTGGAGTGGTCACGACCACCACTTTAGGTTTAGCGAACTTGAAAACAACTTTTTCGAGCGCTGACAGTCTCGGTTCATCCAAGTGCTCGATTACTTCAATCAGAGTGGCGGCGTCGAATCCTGCTATGCGTGCATCTTTATAAGTAAGAGATCCGTGCATGAGTTTGATTCTTTCACGCTTTCGTTCTGGCATTCGATCCAGATAGAGTCTTTCGTGGGCGATCTCTAAGGCTCTGTGGGATACGTCGACACCAACGATTTGCGTGAATTCCTTTTCTTCGAGCAGCGCACGCAGGAGTTTGCCCCCTCCGCATCCCAAGTCCACAACTCTGTGTGCGTTGCTTTGCTTGAGTACGGATACGACAGTGCCGATGCGCCTTTCGTTCAAGCTGATTTTTCGTTCGATTGATTCTTCTTCGGCCTCCCGCACTTCGGCAGACGCATCTGGATCCTCGCTAGCTTCTTCGCTTGCCAGTCTTTCTGTTATCTGTTTGACCAGACTGTATCGATGTTTGAGGTATTTGTTCGAGATGTCTTGTCGCTTAGGATGCGTATTCAGCCAGCCTTCTCCATGGCGTAGCAACTTTTCTACTTCTGCGTCGCCGACGTAGTAGTGTTTGTCGTTATCCAATACCGGCAAAAGTACGTAGAGATGATTGAGAAGGTCGCGCAACTTGCAAACTTTTGAGATTGTCAGCGAGAAATATTTGCTCTTCCCCCATTCTGGAAACTTGTCATCCAGCTCGGGTTGTTGGACTGTGACCTCGTATCCGAGCGGCTCGAAGAGGCTGCGCAAGTATTCCTCTCCGGCCCGGCATGGAATCACAGACACTGTTGCCACCAGGGGCAATGGCGTATCGACAAGTTCAGGACGTTCCTTACTTTTGCCTGAAAGGGCTGAACCAAAGACCTGTGCAATGGCGACGCTAACAAAAGATGATGCTACATAAGGTCGGTCGTTCACGTATTGATCGAGACCGCCTTCTGAACTGCCATCCTTTTTTCCGCGCACCAGTGATACCGGATCCACGTCCAGAAGCATTGCCACCGTGCAACTCTCGTTGCTGGCTTCGGGATAGAACACGTGAACCTGCCCGAACGACAGCTCGAACGATTGCACCTGGCTCGGATTCTTGTAGAGCAAGTAGCCGAGGTCAGTGGCGGGAACGTGTGTGGTTGAGATGGTTAGTAGCATTGATGTATATCGAGTTTGGAAGGGCTAACGAATTATCCGATTCAGACGGCCTCTGCAATTTACGTGGTTGGTTATTATGCAGTAGTCCGTCTGTATATGCGATCGTTGTTTACGATTATTTAGAGGATGTGGTGGGTTTGGTGGGATTTTCCTGCGAGAGTCTGCCAATTTCGCCCCTGGCTGGTACGCCTGGAATTCGGTGATAAATTCGATTGCAAAAACTTAAGTACATCTCGTAACGCCAAGCAGGTATTCTAAATCCGGGACTGTCAAGAGCCCGTTGTATATCTTTTAGGCATCATCAACCGCGTGGTGGGAATGAGAAAAACTAACTTAGTGCATTTGCAGAATGTCCGTCGTAAACACACAGATGCAGCCATCAATCCAAGCGAGTTCGACGACATCTACAACAATGTGGATTTGAGTCAGAGCAGTACATTGGACCTTGCCCGAGAGATCCTGGGCAACTACAAAGTGCGCGTGCAGAATGTGCGGCTTGAATTCTTGCAGAATATTACGAAGGATTCGCTCAATTTCTTAGCCGGTCAGAAGTTGCAAGAGCGTCAGAAAATGAATATGGACGACATCATTGCGGAATCGATGAAGTCTGTTGTCGACGAAGTTTTCACCACACTCGAACCATACATCTCACAATTCAATAAAGCTGTTGCGTGCACGCAGCTGTCTGTATCTTGCACAAGCCCTGCGCTCGTCAAAGAAGTGCTCAGTTTCGACAGCCTGCGGCGACCTGTGCATACCGTTTCCTCTTACCGCGCCAGAGTTTCTACCTGTCGCTTCAGTATGGTTGTTCGCGGACAGCACGATCGGGTTGATTTCTTTGTTCTGCCCGTCGAAAAAGTTATGGCTCTGACAAACATCGAATCCCAACACACCCCGATGATGACCTTTAGTGGTGAACACAATGGCATCGGCTTGATCGACTGGCAGGTCGAGGGTAAGCCTCTGACTTCAGATCGATTGGAAAGATATTGCCTACATCTTTTTGACTACTTGATTGAGCAAACACGTGATCACATCGCGTTTTCCAACAATCAGTTCTTTCTGGCAGGCGCGGTTTAAGCCAGGTCAAGTTCAGGGAAAACCCCATCGCTAGACGCAGCCCTTTTTCATAGACTAGGGCTGCTCAACCATTTGGTTTTGCAAATTTACTAGGCGGTTCCAAACGCGGTACTACTGATGGTGCGCTCTTTCCGGCGCGCCGGTCGAAGCAAATATGGCTGTGTCTACGCGCTGCCGTGGCTGCTGCTTTACCTATGGAGAAATTACTATGATCGATTTTGACTATGAACGAGAGCAACGGTCGAGAGATCAGACTGTTGAGGATCCGCCGGTCGATAAGTGGGCTGACGAGTTAAATCAGCGACCGCAGCATCGCAGTATGTGGGCTGGTCCTAAAGCAATCGCAGTGATGACGCTCGGCGTGATACTCCCTTCTATGTTCTTAGTATTGTTCGGTGGCGTTTGCCATGAGCGTATATGCATGCTGTTGATCAAGCATCCCGTCGAAACACTGGTTGAAATTGCTCTAGCACTTTGCGTTCCAGTCGGCAATTTCTCGGTATGGTCTGCGATTTGTCGAAACGATATGCGTTTCGCGATGAGACGCGGTTTGCAAAATGGACTAGCCATCGGTGTTTCCTTCTTGTTCATTGCCATCTCTATCGCTGCTATTTGCATGGGGCGAGTCAACATTTATCTGGTACAGGAAGTTCACTCCTTTGCGGAAGGCTTTGCGGTTATAGCTCTCACGTTTCTTGCCTCTATGGCGGGCGGTATCTATTTTGCGTATGAATTAAAAGAACTGCGCGAATTCAAAAGTGCGAAACTGCGGACGGTGATCTATTCCGCCGTCGGTGTAGTTCTTGCCGTGTTTGGATTTGTGGGATGCGAAGCAAAGTCGATGTATATGCGCATTGCTGAACACATGGCATTTGCAGGAAACACTCGCGACGAGCAAGTCAATGGTTTGAAAATGCTGCGCACTCTAAATCCCGAGCAGGATATGCGCCTTGAATGCGCAGATCCACGCACGGTGGGTCTGCCAGGTCTGTTCATTCCAATCAACACGTCCACGCAGCAGCAATTGTACTTCGCGGCATTTGGAAAGCCGTTTAGAGACGATCGCTCGGCTGATTTGTCTGGTTTTTCAAATGACTACCTGCGTCGTCATGTCGTCGGTGCCATGATTCCTGAACTTTCGCTTGTGCGCTCAGGCATGGATGGTGCTGTCAATCCCGATTCGCTATCTTCTACAATCAGTTGGACTTACGTGTTCAAGAATACGGCCTACGAAGATAAGGAAGCTCACGCTGAACTTTCATTGCCACCAGGTGCGGTGATATCGAATGTCACTGTCTGGCAGGATGGTCAGCCGATAAGTGCTGCTTTTGCCGCCAGCGGTAAGGCTCCGAGAGCCGAAAACTTTACTCCAGTTGGTCACAGCACACCTGCAGTCGTATCGGATCTGGGACGTGGCAGAACACTTTTGCACTGTTATCCAGTCAAAGCACAAGACGAATTGAAAGTTCGGATTACGATGGTGATGCCGCTCAAGCTCGATTTGGCTACTGAAGCTACATTAGCGCTGCCGCGATTTATCGATACGAATTTCTCTGTAAATGGAGAGCATCAAGTCAGACTTCGCTCACCCGAAGCGTTGTCGTTGAAACTGGGAGGATTGAAGGAAACAGTTTCTCCAACCAAAGAACGCGTTTTGATGGGTAGCCTGAAGAATGAGGAACTTTCAGGACTGGGACTTTCTGTTACTGCTGCTCGCAAACCTACATTTGGCGCCATTGCGGTAGCCGATCGGGGTCAATCAAACCGCTTTATAGTGCAGACGATTCAGCCGAAACCGGTGAAAATTCCAAATCATCTGATTGTCGTTCTTGACGGTTCACAAAATGTGAAAACTGATTTGGCTGACATCAAAGAAGGGCTGGCTGCATTGCCTTCCAACGTGACCAGTTCGTTGATTGTTGCTAGTGATTCGACACCGAGACTGCAAGAAATGCAGTCGCTTTCAGCTGGCTTGCCAAAGCTCAGTCAAAGTGATTTTGATGGTGGACAAGACAACTTGCAAGCCGTGGTCAAAGCTGCCAGCACCGCTGGTGAAACTAAAGACGGAGCTGTTCTCTGGATTCACGGACCGCAACCGACACTGAACAAAGAACTGTATGTGATGGCACCGTACACACAAACACCTTCATTCTATGAACTGTCTTTGGACAACAGCGTTACTGATGGAAACGAGTTCTTCAAAAATCATCGAGAAATTGGACCGTTCGGCGCTGTGCCTCGCAACGGATCGATCAAGCATGACTTGAGACGCTTTGTGTCCAAGTGGCAGCCAAATGGTGTCGAGTATGTCGTCAAACTCGAGGAGCAAAAAGCAGTTCCGGAAAAAGCCACCCTTGGGACGGCCCAGCAGTCCTTCGAATTGAGCAGTCTCAGTGCAAAGGAGCAATCGCAATCGTTGATCGCTCGTGGTGACTTTCGCCATGCCACTGCAATTGCGGTGAAGCACCAACTTGTCACTCCTGTTAGTTCTGCCGTAGTGCTGGGTCACGATGAGCAGAACGAAGGCTACATGTCTCAATCGAGCACCCAAGCTCGGTCGGACGCGTTCCAATCAACTGCTGCGCCCGAACTTGCTGGTGCAACGAATGGCACAAATGGAACAACGAATTCAGAAACGAAATCATTGATGATTGCTCAGGGTGCTATGGGTATTTCGGGTAGCGATGCGACATTCGTCACCGGAGTCAACACTGCGGGTACCGTGCGCGTCAACAATCTCGCCAATTTAGAAGCGCTCTTGAATATTATCGCCAACCTTTTTGAATTGACTGGAGTTGTCTTAGGTCTGATTTTGATCGTGCAAGCATTCCTTTTCAAACAAGCTGCTGCAAAGTGGTTTGGTATGTACGGTGTGTCTGCTCCTTGGATGGTAGCCGTCGGCATGATAATGATTGTTGCTGGACTTGCTGTTCCTGGCTTGATCAATTGGTTCGTAGCTTCAGCCCGAGATGCGAACTTGTTCTCTTAAAAAGTAAACCCTAGGGTTAGACAAAAGCGCTCCGCAAGGGGCGCTTTCGTTGTCATCTCGGTGTTTCACTTGATTCTGTCTTACTTCTTCAATTTGCACTGTATGACGCCAGTGCTGGTATCACCGGCTCCGTAGTATAAGTTCAGTTTATCGCCATTCTGCGTCAGTCCCTCTACGAAGACGACGTTGGGTACCTGTCCTTCGACTTCCCACTTTTTCTCGGGCACAAAGAATGGTTTATCGGAGCGACTTATTACTTTGGTCGGATCCTTCTTGTCGAACAAAACCCACCCGGTTCGGTAGACAAGTTTGTCGTCAGCACCGTTGTAGATCAGGAGAATTCCGTCCTTGGTTAGAAGCGGCGCCGGACCTGGCTCAACTACTTTCGAGTCAAACATTCCAACCCGCTTAGGCAGAACTGGAAGTTTTGTCGCGTCTTGCCAATGTTTTAAATCAGTAGATGATGCGACACCCATTTGATCTGCACCATCGGCGGTGCCGAGGTAATACATCCAGTATTGACCATTTACTTTTGTGGTCAGAATAGCGCCTGATTTGGTCCATTTCGTGTTCCAAGTTCCTTTGTTCGCTGGCATGATGATGCCCACTCTCTCCCACTTCTTCAAATCTTTTGATGTCGCCAGGCAGAGTTGCGCGTCAGTTTTGTTGTAGCCAGTGTAAGTCAGGTAATACAAGCCATCAATTTTGACGATACGTGGATCTTCTATGCCACCGTCTTTCTCATAGTCTGTTTCCGGCGAGAGAACTGGTTTTGCGCTCTGTGTGAAGTGGATGCCGTCGTTGCTGTCGGCATAGCCAATCTGTGACGTGCCCTTCTTATTTTGCGCACGATAAAGAAGTACGGTTTTGCTGCCCACTTTCAAGGCGGTTGGATTGTAAGCCGCAAGGTCGTCGAACTGCCCTGGTCGTGGTGTGAGAATCGGTTCATCAGACAAACGTTTCACCTCAGTCAAAGGCGACTGGATCGTGGTCGCGGCAATTGCCATCGTGACCAATTTAAAAAGGTACATACTTGTTTTCACCTGAAGTGGAGTGCTGGCAGTTTAGCAGTCGTTAGCCGGTTGCGAATTATGCGCGCCATGACTCGGTTTCAGAGCTTGTCGATATTTGATTTTGTTCAGACATGCGAAAGTGGCAGGGGCGCCTTTCGTCTGGATTGTGAATTTGAGCAGAATAAGCAAGACTTTTTCGCGTTTGCCTGTAGAATTACTCTCCTAGTTTGTATATGCCTTTAAGCGCCCGGGGAACCCATGACACAAGAATGCCTTCTAGACATGACCATGACCAAAACTTTTACGGACGAAGGTTACTCCTTGAGGAAAAGCGTTCTCAACGGATTGCAGCTCGAAGACATTCTCTCTGCCATTGAACATGCCAAAGTCAGTGCCACCGTTCGCAAGCGTGGTGCAGGCGTGTTTGCGATGCGGCATCTGCTCAAGGAAGTCACTGAAGTTCGAGAACTGGCAGAATCAGCCACGATTTTGAGCATGGTCAAAGATATTTTGGGACCCAATGCCTTTCCTGTTAGAGCCGTGCTTCTGGACAATGACCCGGATGCTTCCTGGTACATGAACTGGCATCAGGATTTGCACATTGGTGTGAAGAAGAGAATTGATTCGCCTGGATTTAGCACCTGGTCTGTCAAAAATGGAATTTTGCATGTACAGCCGCCTCTTGAATATCTATCGCGTATGTTGACGGTGCGCATACATTTGGATGATTGCCTGGCTAAGGACGGCGCACTGGAAGTGATTCCAAGCTCACACTACACAGGTGTCGTATCCAAGAAGCGAATTGACGAACTCGACTCTAAAGGTGCGTTCCAAGTTTGTGCTGCCAAAAGTGGCGACGTCTTGTTGATGCGCCCGCTGCTCGTGCATCGCTCATCTGCCGCCGGCGATCAAGGTCATCGTCGAATCATTCACATCGAATACACATCCAAGTTGCTTCCAGACGGTCTGGAGTGGGCAATCGCCTAGTTTGTTTGGCTTCTAGAACGCGAATTTTTTTCCTCACTGACTGGCTCAGTTTTAGGTTCGGATTCGGTCGGAAGTTTTACGACTGTGTCGCTGACTGGCTCGGGCTTCTTGGTGCTTGGATCGACAGTTTCCTTGACCACCACTTCCTCACCTTTTGGGTCAGATGATTTGATTTCCAGAACGATTTCGCCATCCTTCTCATTGACGACTACGCTGCCGCCTTGCTGCAATTTCCCGAAGAGCAATTCTTCAGCCAATGGCTCCCGAATCTTTTGTTGGATTATACGCGCCATAGGTCTGGCGCCATACAGCTTGTCGAAGCCCTTGACTGTGAACCATTGCTTCGCAGCTTCTGTCAGAGACAGATCTACTTTCTTCTCGAGCAATTGCACTTTCACTTCGTCGGCAAATTTGTCTACGACGCGCGTCACTTCTGCGCGACCAAGTTGATGGAACACGACCGAAGCATCCAATCGGTTGCGGAACTCTGGACTGAAAGTGCGTTCGAGCGCGCTCTTGCCTTTGCCGGTTGGGTCTGACACTGGGGCTGACGGCTTGAAAAGCTCTTGCTCCAAGCTCGGTGACAAGGCGAATCCAATGTCGCCTGCGCTCATTTCTCGTGCACCAGCGTTGGTCGTCATAATCAATATGACGTTACGGAAATCGGCTTTCTTACCGTTGTTATCGGTCAGTGTAGCGTGGTCCATGACTTGCAGCAGGATGTTGAAGAGGTCCGGGTGGGCCTTTTCGATTTCGTCCAGTACTATCACCGCATGTGGTGTCTTCGCTACGGCGTCGGTGAGCAGACCGCCCTGGTCGAAACCAACGTATCCTGGAGGTGCACCGATCAAACGAGAAACTGTATGTTTTTCCATGTATTCGCTCATGTCGAAGCGCAAGAACGCGATTCCAAGCACTTTGGCCAACTGCTTAGCCAATTCGGTTTTGCCTACGCCAGTCGGTCCTGAGAAGAGGAACGATCCAATCGGTTTGAGAGGATTGCTCAATCCAGACCGAGACAATTTTATTGCTCGTACCATTTGCTCGACGGCATGATCTTGTCCGAACAGAACAGATTTGAGCTCGGATTCCATGGTCTGTAAACGTTCTTTGTCTGAGCCTGACACCGACTTAGGCGGAATCATGGCCATGCGCGCCACCACCAACTCAACATCGTGTGTAGTGATTTCTCTCGACGGGCGTTCTTCAACCGGCATAAGTTTGACGGCCGCTCCCACTTCATCTATTACATCGATTGCTTTATCTGGAAGGAATTTGTCGTTGATGTGTTTTGCCGCTAGTTCAGCTGCTGCGATTATCGCATCGTCTGAGTAAGTGACGCCATGATGCTTCTCGTAATAGACCTTCAGTCCCTGCAGGATTTGGATTGTTTCTGCAGTTGATGGTTCGGCGATGTCAATTTTTTGGAACCGTCTGGCCAGCGCTTTGTCTTTTTCGAAAGCCGATTTGTATTCTGGATATGTGGTCGAGCCGATGCAGCGCAGTTCGCCGCTGGCGAGCGCCGGTTTGAGAATATTCGATGCGTCCATCGAGCCACCTGAAACTGCTCCAGCGCCGACGATGGTGTGGATTTCGTCGATGAATAAAATTACTCCTGGGCGTTTCTGTAGCTCGCGAATCACTGCTTTCATGCGCTGTTCGAACTGCCCACGGAACTTGGTGCCGGCAATCAATGCACCCATGTCGAGTGCGAACACTTCCGAGCCTTTGAGGGCATCGGGCACTTCACCTTTGAAGATTTTGAGGGCGAGACCCTCACCAATGGCTGTTTTTCCAACGCCTGGATCGCCAACGTAGATGGGATTGTTTTTGCGTCGACGGCAGAGAATTTGAATTGTTCTTTGAATTTCTGCGTCTCTTCCGATCAAGGTATCTATTTTGTTGTCTTTGGCGCGCTCGATCAAATTGACTGTGAACTCGGCGAGCGGGTCTTTTACAGCGCGACCTTCTTCATCATCGCCGTAAGCACTCTCTCCGCCACCGTCTTCGTCTTCTTCACGTCCACCGACTTTTGAGATGCCGTGCGAAATGTAGTTGAGCACGTCCAGTCGAGTGATTCCCTGTTTTTCAAGCAGATATACAGCGTGTGAGCGACGCTCTT
>JBBQFO010000085.1:0-18345 GCA_038322035.1 Candidatus Obscuribacterales bacterium | reverse complement strand
CTGCACTTGCCCAACGTAGACCCCGTAAGGCAGCAAAGTCAGGTGACTAAGACTGGCGTTGTTATTACCTTTCGGTGAGGCCAACAATGTTTTAGCCGAAGTTGAGTTGATCCCAAACGGCTTCAGGTCATATTGAACAGTCTTGCTCTCAGGGCTCATGTTCAAAGCCACCAGAATGCTCTTCTTCTCTCCTCTGCGCACGTAAGAAAGCACATCCTTGTTCTGATCATCTACTGCTTTGTAATCGCCGTTGATCAGCGCATCTTCGGTTCGTCGCAAGCGAATTAGTTCTTTGTAAAAGTTGAGAACGGAATTTTTGTCAGCTTCTTCCGCTACAACATTGTGCGTTTTGTAGCTATCCGGACTGGGCAACCATGCCTTCGCTGCAGTGGTAAAACCAGCATTCTCTGCGGCATTCCATTGCATCGGAGTGCGTTCACCGTCGCGACCAATTTCTTCAGGCCAACCTAATTTCCCAATTGGATCTTGTACTGCTTCTTTTGTTTTTGGGTCATTGTTTTCCATGCCCAGCTCTTCGCCATAGTACAAAAGTGGTGTCCCGCGCAGTGTGAGAAGCATAGTGGCAGTCAACTTGGCGATCTCATCGTTGTGAACTTTGTCACCATATCTGCCGTAATGACGAATTTGATCGTGATTGCTGAACAAGTAAACTGGCCATCCACCGGAAGGATTTTTATCCCACTCGCCGATTCGAGCGCGAAATTCTGATGGAGAGAGCTTATTGATGTAGGCAAAAAAGAAATTCATCGGCAGTTGAATTTCGTCCAAATTTTTTCCGTACATCAAACACAAGTCGTTAATGTCACGACCACCAGTTTCACCAACGATGACACGATCGTCTGGATATGAGTCGAATACTTTCCTGAGCTCCCTCAATACATCGTGAACTTCTGGCAGTCTATCGTTATGAATCCAATCAGTGTTCGGATCACCGAACTTATTCTTTCCTGCCAAAACTGGATTATCGGGTAGATCCGGTTCCTCAAATAGTGTTGTGATCGCATCTAATCTGAAGCCTGCGACTCCACGATCCAACCAGAATTTTGCAACGTCATACATCGCCTTGCGCACTTCAGGATTGCGCCAATTCAAGTCTGGTTGCTCAGGATAGAAGAAGTGATAGTAGTACTGATTGGTTTTGGCATCGAACTTCCAGGCCGAACGCCCAAAGATAGAGGTCCAATTATTTGGTGGTGTAGTTTCGCCACCACCATCGCGCCAGATGTACCAATCTCGCTTGGGATTGTCTTTGGATGAACTTGATTCGACAAACCATGGATGTTTGTCGGAAGTGTGATTCATGACGAGATCCATAATGATTTTGATGTTGCGCTTTTTCGCCTCAGCCACCAATTCGTCGAAATCAGCCAGCGTTCCATACTCTGGTGCAATGGCGCAGTAATTGGCAATGTCGTATCCAAAGTCTACCTGCGGCGACGGATAGCAGGGAGTAATCCACAAGGCGTCGACGCCAAGCCCTTTAAGATAGTCAAGCTTAGATGTGATTCCCTTGATGTCACCGGTGCCATCATTGTTCGAATCGGCAAAACTTCTAGGATAAATTTCGTAGATAATTGCATGCTTCCACCACGGTTCACTGGGCGATTTGACGGTCGTAGCAGGCTCGACAGCGAACGATTGCGAAGCAAATGCTCCACTGATAACAAGCGCGAGTAATCCTGCCCAAATCTGGCGTTTCATCAACGTTTCTCCTGACATGCACAATACGGACACGATCTTAGCAGGATTGCGTTTAGCCACTTTTTACGTTCTAGTCACTTTTCGAACACAATTATGATTTACCATCGAACCACAACCTAAATAGTTGCGTGGCGTGAGCAAACAAACTCAGGTAATTTGCTATGGAATTAATCAATTTCGCTGAATCGATGGTCTATCAAAACGCAGATGACCAGCTGATCGGCGACGGAATGATCTTCTCCGGATACAAGAACAGGCACATAGGAGCTATCCACACATTTCAACTTCCTCATGGCTGGAAAGTAGCCAGCACGTCGTTCTCGCACGGCGGCGAGTGGATGCTGACCACATTCAGCCCGCTGGCAAATCCAAAAATCGAGCTGAGAATTTTCTGTCGAGGCGACAAAGTTTCGATCAACGACGCGAACTGCTTTGGCGAGCTTCTCAAACAGGCAACGCAACAGGTAATTGTGTTGAAGCCAGAACACATAATGGAAATGAAGAATGTGTTGGGACCGACAGTTGGTGACAATCAATACATCAACTTGAATCCACCAAATAGCAGGTATGCAGCCCGATGCAATTTGCTACAGGGACGAATTCTGCACATTCAACAGCGCCCAGTAATGATGATTGAGGGACTCTTCACCACCAGCGGTGATGAGGTGACGAAATTTCTCAACGTCTACATAAACGTCAATCGCAGTGGGCAAGACGTACAGGAAATCTTCTTCCAAGCGCCTCTACTTGCATATCAGTCATACTATAGGCAGGTGAGAATAGCTCTGGAATCGATCAAATGGTTCGACGCTTGAACTAAAGTTATCGGTTGAACTAAAGTTATCGCTTGTGACTAAAGTTCTTGCGTGCCTCTAAAGTTCTTGCTTGTTAGCGTCTTTGGGTTTGCCGGCCTTGACTGGCTTTTCGGCTTCAGGAAAAGGATTGTTGGCGGACAAGTCTGCCAGAGATTTTTCACCGATCTCTTTGAAAAGCTTGCCTTTCTTATAATCCTTATGATTAGTATTGCCGTTGGCAGCCTTCATCATCGAATCGCCTTTCTCGATCAAACCCTTTGCGTGCCTGACGTTGGCTTTGTACTTAGCTTGCATGCGCTTCTCGTCGGAGGTGTAATCACCACCGCTGCTGTTTCCTTGCGCCATGCCAGGAGAAGGTTTCGACGAACCTGAGGACGACGACGATGAAGCGCCGTTATCGTCTGGGTCAGCATTACCTACAGCGCCTGGAGGAGTGGTCGATCCGCCACTGTTAAAGAAATTGCCTTGAGCTAGAGCTGGCACCGATGTAGCGAGTATGGCCAAGAGCCCGAGCAATTCAATCTTTCTCTTCATATGCATCTCCGTTACTTTCCTGCGGTCAGCAGCATAGGTGACCGCTTGGTATGGAACTCCGTGGTCTTTTCGAAGGCAGCTGCAGCTTTTAGCAAAACCGCGTCTGATAATGTATTACCCAAAATCTGAATTCCAATTGGCAAGCCCTGTCCACCGAAGCCCGCGGGCAGCGAGATACCAGGCAGCCCAGCGAGGTTGGCCGGGATAGTGGCGATGTCGGTCAAATACATGGTTAACGGGTCGGCGGTCTTCTCACCGACCTTAAAGGCAACCGTTGGTGAGGTCGGACAAATGACCAGGTCATAGCTGCTAAAAACTTTGTTGAAATCGTCTTTCATCAATCGGCGAACTTGCTGAGCTTTTTTGTAGTAAGCGTCATAAAAACCACTACTGAGTGCATAAGTGCCAAGCATAATTCTTCGTTTGACCTCAGCACCGAAGCCCTGAGAGCGTGTCGCCATATACATCGAGACAATATCTTCTGCATTTTCGTCTCGAAAACCATATCTGACACCATCATAACGCGATAGGTTCGCGCTCGCTTCGGCAGTGGCGATGATGTAATAAACGGGAAGAGCGTGTTTGACAGTGGGTATTGATACTTCTTCGACCTTGGCACCGAGCTTTGTAAAAATTTCGCCAGTTTTTTGAACCGTATTTCTTACATCCGTGTCGATGCCGTCACCGTTCAATTCTTTGATAATTCCAATCTTCAAACCTGCTACAAGCTCTTCAGCAGAACTGTCTCTCAGCCCTTTTGCATAATTGATTTCGCCAAAGGAATGTTTTGAGAGCGATGTCGAATCGCGTTTATCATGACCGGCGATGACACTAAGGGTGATGGCAGCATCTTCGACGTTTCTAGCCAGCGGACCGATTTGATCCAAACTGGATGCGTATGCCACCAATCCAAACCTGGACACAGTGCCATATGTAGGTTTCATTCCAACGACACCGCAGAGAGAAGCAGGTTGTCGTATCGATCCACCAGTATCCGAACCCAGTGCGATCACTGAAAAGCCAGCCGAAACTGCTGCTGCCGATCCGCCGGAAGAGCCGCCTGGAACGTGATTTTTGTCCCACGGATTGTATGTTGGCATGAATGAAGAATTTTCAGTCGATGAACCCATCGCGAATTCATCCATGTTCGTTTTGCCGATACAAATTGCGCCAGCCTCAAACAATCGAGTCACGGCAGTGCACTGATGCGGTGGCACAAAGTCTTTCAGAATCTGGCTTCCGCAGGTTGTTTTATAACCTGGCACGCACATATTGTCTTTGAGAGCAACGGGAATTCCAGCCAGAGCAGGCAGCTCCTCACCGCGCCCGATCATCGCATCAACATTCTTGGCTTGCTGTTCTGCCAATTCTGGAGTCAAGCAAAGAAATGCCTGAATATCCTTGTCTAAATGCGCGATATGATCTTGATGAGCGCGCAGAATTTCCAGGCTCGAAACTGACTTATCTTTGAGAAGTTTGCGTAGCTCACTTGTGCTTCTGCCGACTAGTTCATTCTTTGTCGCAGTCATGTGATTCGCTCTAACTCTTAAACTTCTTGAATAACAAACAGGCGTTGTGTCCGCCAAAACCAAAACTATTCGACAGTGCGACGTCTACGTTAACGCCTTTGCGAGCCACTTTGGCCACATAATCCAAATCACACTCAGGGTCTGGATTGTCCAAATTTATTGTCGGTGGCAAAATCGAATCATTGATGGCCATGATGCAAACCGCTGCTTCAAGCGCTCCAGCTGCACCCAACAAATGACCGGTCATCGACTTACTGGAACTGACAGCCACTTTGTGTTTGGTGGCATGTTCACCGAATACAGTTTTAATCGCAGTCGTTTCGGCACGATCGCCCAGAGGGGTTGAGGTGCCATGAGCGTTGATATATTGCACGTCTTCTGGCTTCATATCGGCTTGTTTCAATGCTGCTTGCATCGCACGCGCCGCACCATTTCCATCTGCGCAAGGTTGAACGATATCCCAGGCATCGCCTGTCATACCATAACCAACAAGTTCAGCAAGAATCTTCGCACCACGTTTTTGAGCGTGCGGTAAAGATTCCAAAATCAAAATGGCCCCGCCTTCGCCCATGACGAAGCCGTCTCTGTCTTTATCGAACGGACGACTGGCCTTTTCAGGTTCGGCGTTGCGGGTCGACAAAGTGCGTGCGGAAGAAAATCCAGCCATACACAGAGCTGTAATCGGAGCTTCACTACCACCTGCAAACATGACATCAGCATCACCTCGCTGAATCATCATATAAGCGTCCCCAATCGAATTAGCCGAAGTGGCGCAAGCAGTGACTGAACAAGAGTTGGGACCCTTTGCATTGTGCAAGATCGAAACCCATCCAGCTGCCATGTTGACGATCAACATAGGCACCGTAAATGGTGAGCAGCGATCCGGTCCACGCTCCATCAAAACGCGATACTGATTTTCGATTGTCTCGAAACCACCAGCAGCAGATCCAACCACAACGCCGACGCGGGTCGGATCTTCTTGCTTCATGTCCAGCTTAGCGTCGTCTACAGCCAGTTGAGCTGCAGCGACGGCGAACTGGATAAAGCGATCCGTGCGTCGAACTTGTTTTGGTTCTAAATATTTTGAGGGATCAAAGTCGACGATTTCGGCTGCAATCTTGCATGCCGATTGCATCTCATCTTTCACCCTGGCTGTGGTGACACGCTTAACTCCAGAACGACCTTCTACAATGCCATTCCAAAATTCTTCTCTGCCAGTCCCTACCGAAGAGACTGTGCCAATACCTGTCACAACGACGCGTTCTTTTGTCATCTCGTAGCTTGCTTAAGTCGTGCAGCGAACTGCATAGACTTTCCTCGAATAGATTCCGGAAGCCATCTGAATATGTACCGCAATCCGGCCGGTTCCTCGATAGCGAAGTTCACCGTTGGGAACGTCCGGCCATCTTAGATGTGCGACGAAATATATTTGACAGCTTCACCGACAGTGGTAATTTTTTCGGCATCTTCGTCCGGTATTTCCATACCGAATTCTTCTTCCAGAGCCATAACCAATTCGACTGTGTCTAGCGAATCTGCACCAAGGTCTTTGGTGAAACTCGCTTCCATGGTGACTTCGTCAGCATTCACATTCAATTGGGCAACGGCAACCTTCTTTACTCGCTCGAAGGCTTCCTTCTCATCCATAATCTGTTCTAACCCCCTTAACCAAAACGCTAACAAGAAGCGCTGGCCACACTTGTGCCAAGGGCAACTAGGATATCACGTCGAATCAACAAAGGTGGTTCCATCAGTACATTCTTTGAATAAAGGATGACCAATGCGAAAAACCGCCAATCATGCACGGTCTCTTCAAGTAACGAATCGCAATCACTTGTGAATCTGCATATATAGCTGAGATATCACTTATTGCGAAACGGAAGCCAAGCGGAAGGGAATCCAAGAGGATATTCCCGCAAATACTACCTTTTATCGCCTTAAATTGCAGTGGCCAAGGTTCTGTTGGCATTAGAAGCCGCGACGATGTCCTGTCGGCCTTATAAGCGGGTGCTTAAATTGATGCATTTTTTTTGGCATCAATTTAAGCACCGGCTCCTAAGGCCGGAAGTACAGGACCTTTGTAAATGTCCTAGGCGATCGTACCAGCTGCAACTAGGCAATTTTTCGACACTTCTGGACTCAAAAGCGGCTCAAAACGAAGTCAAAGCACATCAGCGGGAATAGCCACAGCCTCGTTCAAATCAGCAGCTTCAGCTGTGGTTGGACGCGCGGTCATAGTAGTTCCAATGGACGCCACCATGACGCTGCAAACAGCCACCCATTGCAAAATTGTCAGCGATTCGTGCAAGACAATCATGCCGGATATTGCACCGACCGCTGGCTCCATGCTCAGCAGGATGCTAAAAGTATTTTTCGGCAGTTTCTTCATCGCCCACATTTCCAATGTGTACGGAATTGCGCTTGAACCCAGGCACAAGAAAAATCCACCAATCAGGATCTGCGGCTCGAGGATGTGTGGACCTGCTTTGATGATGCCGACTGGCATTAGTACCAATCCGGCGCAAAGCACTCCCAGTGCTGTTGCTTGACCAGATGGGAGGTGGGCCATTTTCTGGCCAAGGATTATGTACATCGCCCAGAGAAACGCCGCAGTGAAGGCGAAACAAATTCCAAGCGCATCGAGCGCCACTGCCCCTGGTGCCCCTGGTGCCCATGGCAACAACAGCCCCAGTCCAACTGCCGCCAGGGCAATCCAGACAAAGTCAATTACGCGCCTCGATGAGGCGATCGCCACAGTCAGAGGTCCGGTAAATTCAATGGCGATGGCGATGCCTAGAGGCAAGCGTTGAATGGATTCGTAAAATACTGAATTCATAACCGCCAGCACTAACCCGTAAAGCGCAACCACCTTCATTGATTTGAGGCTGATTGGCTGTTTCCAGGGCTGGAAGATAGGGACCAGGATAAAAGCAGCAAAGATGACGCGGATCGCGGCTGTGCCCGATGGACCGATGATCGGAAACAACGACTTACCAAACGACGTGCCAACGCACAACGAAATGATAGAGCCGAGAACGGCTAATAATGGGATTAGAGTGGGCTTTTGAGACATGGGTGCCCTGATCGCTCGGATATCCGTGGCGATTGGCTAAGCATAATGGGTTGAGCTGCCGCTTTTCAAGCGGTCGTAACGAAAGGGTCCTTTACGTGTACAGTCCACCGTTTACTTCCAGGACCGTGCCCGTTACGTATGGAGCGTAGGCTGCGAAGAAGACTACAGCTGCTGCGATGTCTTCGGGGCTGCCCATTCTGCCCAGTGGGATGCGTTCCAGGTATTTTTTGATGTTCTCTTCGCCCAATGCAGCAGTCATTGGTGTGTCGATGAATCCAGGCGCTACAGCGTTCGACGTGATTTGTCGGGAGGCGTATTCAAGCGCGATTGTTTTGGTGAATCCGATCAAACCGGCTTTGGCAGCCGCATAGTTGCACTGACCGAAGTTTCCGTGCACGCCGGTTGTGCTGGCAATGTTAACAATGCGACCAGCGCGTTGCTTCGACATCACCTTCAGTACTGGCTTTGTCACCTTGAATGCGGATGTCAAATTGGTGTCGATCACAGCCTGCCATTTGTCTTCGCTCATGCGCATAAACAAATCGTCGCGTGTAATGCCGGCGTTGTTAACGAGAACGTCGATGCGCCCCCATTTTTCCATCACGGCAGCGACCATCTTCTCGATGCTTGCCGTATCGGTGACGTTGCATGCAACCGCCATTACGTCGCCCAGCTTCGACAACTCAGCACTTGTTTCAGTGCAAAGTTCTTCGTTGATATCGCTGATCACGATTTTCGCGCCTTCGGCTTGCAACGCTGTCGCAATCGCCTTACCAATGCCTCTTCCAGAACCGGTCACAATGGCGACCTTATCAGCCAACTTACTCATCTAATGTTCACCCTTTTCGTTTCGCTTTCGTACAACAACTACTAAGACCAGAGCGCAGCCAACTGCCGCGCCACGCCTTCCAATCTCTCTTTATCGACAATTTTGTTCGTCCAACGCTCTGGCAATTTCGAAGCGCCGTGATATGCGCCTGACAGTGCGCCGACGATTGTGGCCACCGTGTCGGTGTCGCCGCCCGCACGAGCTGCCGCACAAATAGCTTCTTCGGGGTCATGTCGGAAAATCAGGAAGATTCCAACCGCCGTCGGGACAAGCTCAGTGATTGTCGATTCTACATTTATAAGGGAATAGGGCAGATCGTCAGGTGGATTTGAGTAGTCTAAATCCGGCGCCACATCATCCCAAGATTCAGCAAATCGCTCGTCTAATCTTTCGGCAATGGCGAACTCATGGCTGACGTATGCCCGCACCTGATCGGCGGTTTCCAGCTTTCCGCCGGCCACAAAGTAACGGATGCTGTCTGCAACGACGGCCGCCGCCGCAACTGACCGGTTATCGCCGTGGCTCAATTTCGCTTGCTTGATGGCAATATCCACGGGCTCTTCTGTTTTGCTTCCACCAGGAAGTGCACCGGCAGCGAAAACTCGGGCCGCCACGTTCGGATGCATGGACTCAACCCCAATCTCGGTCGGAGCCATGCCGTCCACCATCTTTCTCAGCCCCGTCAGACAAGCCGCACCCGGCGATGACTTCAGAAAAGCCTCGTTCTCGAGCAGCTCGCCATAGCGTTTCTTCAAATCCGTTTCATCCAGGCGTCCTCGCGAGCCTATTAAGGAATCCGCCAGAGCCAAACCAAGCAAGGAATCCGCCAAAAGCTCACCGGCTTTATGATCCGGCACACCACTCTTAGCCAGGGCGTCGGCAAAATTGCGGACGCCAGTGACGCCAGAACTTCTAAATCCAGAGATATCCCGATACTTCAAACCGACGCTGGCACCGCCAAGCGAGTTTCCACAGGCGGCTCCGAAGATTAAACCTCGGATTCGATCATTAACTTCAGCGTCAAAATGAGGTGCATCAGCCACCGTTTTTGTCCCTTTTTCTTGCAAAGTCCGCACCCACCGGTAATAGGAGGTCTCAATTATCTCAGAGGAGGCATGGGACTTTCACCACTGCATACGTATTCCTACCAAGTGACGCGCCCCAATTTCTAAGTTAAATTCATGACATCGGTTCCGACTGACTGCGAAGCGGAAAAACGGAGGAACGACCGTAGGTCGTAAGCCTTAATCCACCGTTACATACGCTGGAACCAACGGGAATTTTTGGAGGAAGTCAAATGGGCGATAACGGTATCAAAGACGTACTAAACAATCAGCCTCTGCAAAAGCCCGATGCACAGGATGCCAGTAACAAACTGCGAGCCGATGCCGGCAGCACCAATGACATGAGCTTCGGTACCAAGGCACTGAGAGTCGGTCAAGTCACAGTGGAAGGCACGCTTCAAGCGATTCCCGGCGCCTTTGCCGCTCTAAAACACGATTTAGACCCTGCCAACTGGCAGGAAACCGGAGTTAAGGTTCTCACCGCAGGCGCACTCGGTGTGGCGTTGCGTGTTGCCTTGCCTGAGTCAGGCGCAATCAAAGCAATCGCAGGAACTGCGATGGGAATTTACTTCGCCAAAGATGCCGCGATTCCAGTCTTCGAAGCATGGAAGAACGTTGCCACCAAGAGTGGTGACGACATCATGTCCAGTTCAGCGACAAGCATGGGGAACGGACTAGGTCAGTTCGCCGTTGACGGATACTTAACCGGCAAGATTGCAGGCTACACCGGCAGAATGACTCCAGTCATGGGAGAGAAATTCGCGCCAACACAGTGGAAGGCATTGGAAGGCTGGAAGACAGATCACCTTGGCACAAGTTCTACAATCGGCGTCGGTCTCAGCACTTTCATCGGCAAAGTTGACGGCACCATGCGCAGCTTCGGCGACAAGTTGAATCCACCGAAACCAACAGTCGCAGCTATGACTCCAGAAGCAATTATGGAAACTCTCGTCTCGAGTGAGAAAGCTCATGGTCGCCACGACTACAGCGAGAAGATGTACTCACAAGGCGTAATCGGCAGCGACGGACGTGCTCATGGTTTAGACGGCACAGTAGAAACGCTACTTTCCGGTCTACGTCCTAAAGATGTGCCGGCCGCGAAACCAACGACTGGCGACTCACATACGACTGGACCAATGGATCAAGTCGCAGGTTGGAAGCAAAATAGCCACGGTATCTTCGTTCCAGAAAAACTGACTGAAGGCGTTCCTGAAAGTACCAGTACGACTGGTGCCAAGCCTGAGATCATCGTCATGGGCTCTGATGCAGCGGTCAAAGCAGGCACAGACGCCACCGCCTCCGGAAATGGCGGCAACAAAATCTTCACCACTGCAGAAGCAATGACTGCAGAAAACATGACTAAATTGGCCGGCGTAATCAAAACTCAAATCGCCAGCGTCAGCGACACGGCCAGTGCAGTTCGCGATGCAGTAGGCAGACCAACTTCGGTTGTCCACGCTGCCACCGAACAAAACTTCAAGCCGCTTGACCCAGGTTATTTGCTGGCAAGAAACGCGATGATGGAGTTGGCTAACCAAGTTGGCGACAACCCACGCAACTGGCAGCAAGTAGAAGGTCTGTTCAAGAGACTATCAGATGCCACAAGCCAAGCTCACAACTACAACAACGGCATGGACGGTCAGCACGTCGGACGCATGAATGTCTACGCTGCAGAAAACCAGACAACTTATGTACGCAACATGATTCAGGCGGGCATTGATCCGCACAAAGCAATGGCTCAAAAGCCACTGCCTGCCCTGGTTGAACTCAGTGACGATCAAATGATTGTCGGTCGCGATCCTAAGACAGGTAGAGTGGTGACATCGCACCAGGGTCCTCACACAGTGCGCGCAATTTATGGACCGAACGGAGAGCCAGTCTGGCCAATCGACCTGGTTAAATATCCAGTACGCGATCTGGGCACCAGAGGTCACCTCACATCAGGCATCTACGGTCATGAATTTGGACACGATCAATTCGGTCAATTAGGTAAGCTCGACCCACAAGTGAGAGACGCGAAACTGACCCAAGCTGCTGAAAAAGCGTTTGGTGCCAAAGCCGACGAAATGATCACCATTCCAAAGGCGAAGCCAGGTGAACTAGGTCCTGACGGTAAACCAGTCGAGCCAGTCGAAACAGACATGGCACCACTGCCAGACCAAATGCCAATGAAAGATGTCGTCGTCAACTTGGCAAAAGCATGGGCAGACGAAACAGTGGCAGATTGGCTAGCCGCCGCAGAAACCGGTCAATCAGCGGCTCCATACTTCCAAGCATTGAGAAAAAATGGTCAACTCTACAACGGAACAGTGATGTCCGAAGCGATGAGATCTCCTGAAAATCCGATGGGCATCGAAGCTCACCCAGTAGACAAAGTCAGACCACTAATTCAAGCTGCATTGATTCGCAAATTGGCAATCAATCCAGATGGAACCTCAGATCCAGCTTTGCTGAAACACGCAGCCGCTCTGGAACAATATTCCAAGGACGCTGGAAAACCAGGCGACATCGTAATCGCAAGCGAAGACGTACCTGGTCAACAAATCACAATCCCGTTGGAATCATTCAAGAAATTCTTGCCTGAGTTGGTTAACCTGCAGGTAGACACACCGTTGCCTCGCTTGCAAGGTCACACGTTGTTCGAAATTCTTCCTGACTTGAGAAAGAACTACGCCAAGATCGAAAGCGTATCCAACTCATGGACTGATGCCATCAACAATGGCAAAGCACCTGAGACAATTCCATTCGACATCAACAACACGAAGATGACGCATGTGTACGGCGCTGGTCAACCTGCAATGTTGAAGTTGATCGCCGGTGGAATGGAACCGATGGCGGCTCAAACGAAAGTGAACGAGTTCTCCGACTTCTTCGGCAACAAGTTCCTGGCCGGCGACCCGCACGTAGACCCGATCAACACACCAGTTCTGAAACAATTGCAACTAGCACCAGGAGCAACCATCGCTCGTTTTCCAGAGATGGCAAGCCACGGCATCGGCAGAGTTCTCTCGAACCAATATCAGGTGCGCGATTGGCTCGGCAGAAATTCGATCCCAGTGACTGCAGCCGGTGGCAGCCTGGCTATCCAGGACTTGATGGGACTGCAGAAAAAGAAAGAAGAAATTCTCAACAGCGGCAACTAGTTGGCACCAGCTTGAAGGTTGCTGCGTGATTCGGCTCCGCACATTGCGGCAGTTACCTGCACGTGTGCACTGTTTGCGGTCGCAGCAACCGTTGTGTCTGCTGCTGCGAGCAACGGATCCAGGTCACTGAGAATTGCATACAACTGGTCCATACAATCCCGTGACTTAAGTGGATCGCCAATTTGCGCAAGAGCCGAGCTGATCTTGCCAGCAGCAGCATCTACCTTGTTTTGCATTGAACTACTCAAGGCCAATGTCCGACCGGCAGAATCTGTGTAAGAAACTACTTGGCCGTCCTTGTCCTGATGTTCAACAACTCCATCAGTGCGCTGAACAGTTTTGGTGCCGTCAGCGTTTGTCGTGGTGATCTTTCCGGTGGCATTGTCGCAGTCAATTTTGACGCCATTCTTGGCTTCAACTTTGGTTTGTTTACCGAACAAGTCTGTATTCAGAATTGACCCGACCACAGTTTCGCCGACCCATTGAACTTCAGTTTTGCTGCCATCTTTTCTAACGACCGCAGTTGCGTTTTGCGGCCATCTTTCGTCGGTGAACTCGATTCGCGAGCCATCTAACAAAAACTTGACCGACTGGTCGCCAAAGGATATTTTTTCGGATCCCTTGTCGTCTACGATTATCAGCTTAGGCAAGATCTTCTGATCAATTAGATCTCTGTTCGCTTCGTTGGTGGCAGCGATCTTCGATTTCATCGTTTCTTTATCGGTAGTATGAAGAAGAAGGTCAAGATCCGCAATCAGTTGCGTGCTGTCTTTAGTCTCCTTGGCGTCTTTGACATCGCGAGTCAAATCAATGGGGGTCATTTGCGTTCCCTCAAAATTCTGCCTTCAGTTAGTAAGCCAGTCGGTCAGACTAGTGGACACACTGTAATCTCCAACTGTTATGGAGTCGTTAAATGCCCAAATGACTTGTAGATAGAGGCGTTTGGTAGCGACACACTAAGATGAGCGGTACAATAAATAGCTCCTGCAGTGAAATCAAATGAGCAAGAAAAGTCAAATCTCCGTATTCATATTTGCAATCACATTGATTGCGATGACACAGGCAACAAAGACGATGGCGCAAGCAAAATCTTTTGCCTATCGAACCTCAAACGCTCAGACAGTTTCAAATACGCTAGGAATCACCTGCGTTTCGGCGTACGTGCTTTTGAACAAAGTGGCAAACCAGGGAATTTTCGTTGTCTCCGCACCAACGACCGAGTTGGGCAAGAAAATGAATCTGGTACCAGGTACGGTGCTTCTGACTGTGGATAACTATTCGATGATTTCGGCCAGGGCTGTGGACACATGGCTAGCACACCGCTCGAAGAAAGGTCCGATATCGTTCACTGTCGCCGTTGATAACAACGGGCAAGCAAAAGTGCAGAGTGGTTCAGTACAACCAGATGCAAGCACGCTTGAGGCTACGACAGCGGGGACTTCATCGGGCGATCCTCATGCAGCCAGGTCAGTTACTTTGACAAGTGGCAGCGCAAAACCGTATCTTCTCACTCTCTTGAACAAGAGTCGTGGGACAGCAGGTGTGGCGCCACTACAAAGTGACGGCACTTTAGCTCAATACGCACAGTCGTACGCCGATTATTTGGCAAAAAATGCTAGCAAGTACGATGTGCGCGATGCCAACAACAATCCGCACCAGGACTTAAACGGGCGCGGCGCAGTGGAACGTGCACAGCAGGCTGGAATCACTAATTTTCAGAACGAAAATATTGGACGAAATGTAGGAGGACTGGGCTTGCTGGGAGTGAAAATTTTGCACGATCAAATGATGGACTCAGCTCAACATCGTCCCGCGATCATGGACTCAGAAGCTCATTTGGTCGGCATTGGCGCGACGTCAGCAGGTGACCGGCTATTCCTGGTGGAAGTGTTTGGACGTTAAGTCGGCAGAACTAGAAAATTACTCAGTCTATCTTCTCCTATGCACTAGGAAACCAATACGTGGACACACCTCCCAAAGATTTGCGAACAAAACCTGCGCTGAGGTCCCCACACTTCGTTGCTTTCCCTGCTCTGGGGCTGGCAATCTCGGTAGTGATGGTCATTTCGAAGCAATACCTTTTCGGGGCAGTAGTTTTTTCCTTCACGCTCTACTATGCGCTGACAGTAACCGTTCCTTACTGGCTTCTGCGAATAACTCAAAGAGAAGTCAAAGCAGGCAAATTTGCCAGCGCAGCTAAGTTAGCCACATTCGGAGTGGAGTGGTGCCGAATTTTTTTCGTCCAACAAATTAACCTTCTGCCAAGATCTTTCGCATTTGATCTCCTGCTTAAGCGGCATCTATCAACTTCTTTAATGAGTTTAGGCAGATTAGAGGATGCGATCAAAGTCGATCTTGAAATACTTGCAGAAATCGAAAAACAAGGCGACATTGATGGTGCTGCATATATCCGAGGCAAACTTTCTTCTCTCTATTTAGCAAAAGGCGATTTTAAAGAAGCCGATCGTTTCATTTTATCGAACATAGCTATTTTAGAATCGGCGGCCCGCAACGCAGAGATACAGGGAGATATAAAAGCACGTGTATACATAGTGCATCTAGCTTCCGCATTGTTCTCGCAGGCATGGGTTTTAGAGACAAAGAAAAATTATGCTGCGGCAGAGCCAATTAGACGACGCGACTTAGTAGAAATCGGAAGAATCTTTGAGGAAGACGCACGAGAAGTGATGCCTCATCTGTCGATGTTAGGACGATTATTGATTCATCTGAAGAGATACGATGAAGCGGAAACAGCCTTAATGAAAGTACTCGATGTGAGGACAAAGACCTATCCCCCAAAGCACATACTGATTAGTTCTGCCAAGCACGGCGTTGGTTTGCTTTACTCTGAGCAAGGAAAACTGGAGCTAGCCGAACCACTATTGAGAGAAGCTCTTGAAATCGTTGTCAGCAATGGACCTGAACACCCAGAGATACCTAATTTTAAAAAAGACCTGGCCAAGGTCTTGTTCAAGAGGGGTTTGTATTCAGAAGCGGAACAACTATTGATATCGGCTATCGATCAAATGGAAACACAACGCTGTGATACTCATATAGACCTAATCGAGATGCTAACGCCGCTGGCGGAGATTAAGCGCGCAACTGGAGATACGAAGCAAGCCGACTCCCTGATCGCCCGAGCCGAAAAAATCAGAGAACAAATATCTGGCTAGATCGCGCCACAAATCTTTTGGATAAAATTTTGCAACTGAGCCAATTCAAATATCCGCGACCAGTTTGTAACCAACACCATGAATAGTTTTGATCAACGGAGGCGCACCCTCCACGTCGATTTTCTTGCGTAGACGTTTCATGCAGCTGGTAAGCGCATCGGCTGTGGCGTCCGTATCGTTGACCCAAACTTTTTCTAGCAGCATCTCAGAAGAAAAGACGCGATTCTGATTGCGCATCAGAAATTCCAAAAGACTAAACTCTTTGGGGAGCAACTGAATATCTTCCCCCATTCGCTTAACGATGTAGTTGCCTCGATCTAGTTCGAGAGTGCCGACTCTCAGAACGTCACCGAGATATGAAGGACCTCTTCTTAGCAAAGCACCAATACGCGCCGTAAGTTCACGCGCATGGAAGGGCTTGGTCAAATAATCATCGGCGCCAGCTTTGAATCCACTTTCGATATCGACAATTGTGTTTTTTCCTGTCAGCATCAACACAGGAGCGGAGCCTCCTGACTGCCTATATGCTTGCAGGATCTCGGGACCTGTCAGGTTCGGGAGATTCCAATCCAAAATGACAAGATCATATTGATACGCTTTCAGGCGAGAGAGCCCGTCCGCTCCATCGGCAACGGTTTCGACAGTGTGATGTTCACTGGTCAGCCAGCGATTGACCAACTGCGACAACTCAACATCGTCTTCAACTATCAGAATTTTTGCCATGTTGCCACCAGACCAAGCCGGCTTGGAAGCCGACGCTCCAGACTTTTATACCACGGGTGGTTCAACAGAGCGCGGCACTCGAAACCAAAATGTACTTCCTTTGCCTACTTCTGACTCGACGCCGATGCGTCCCTCGTGCAGTTCAACCAGTGAGCGAGCAATCGCCAACCCCAGTCCAGCACCTTTCGATTGTTGCTCCTTCGAGCCCGATTGTTTGAAGCGCTCGAAAATCTCAGCTTGCAACTCGGGGGCGATGCCGGCGCCTTGATCGGCAATTCGGATTTCCACTTGTGTGGGTAGTTCCTTCACTGAGATGAGGACGGACGAACTATCAGGCGAAAATTTTATTGCATTGGTAATCAAATTCACCGCCACTTGTATAAGACGCTCTCGATCGCCGAAGATTTTGGGATTGTCGTGCGCCATGATGTCTACCTCGATGCCACGCTTCTTAGCTGCGCCTTGCACAGCAATGATGGCTGGCTCGATGACGTTATCCACCTCGATCGGACGACGCTCCAGTCGAATCGTCCCCGATTCGAGCTTTTCCATCTCCAGTAAATCGGATACAAGAGTGAACATGCGTTCGGTGTTTTCTTCGGCAGCAGCAAGATGTTTTTTACCATCTTCATCTAGTTCACCAAAGTCTCCTTTGGCAAGAATGGAATGAAACATCTGCAATGAGGCGACTGGAGCTCGCAAATCGTGACTGACCATCTGTACGAATTCTTGTTTCAGTTGCTCGATGTGAGCGCGCTCAGATTCAGCCGCATCAAGCGCTTCGGCCATCTGGTGAAAAGTGGAATCGATATGTCCAATTTCATCTTCGCCGGAAAGAGGCTCGTGGAGCGGCACACCAACCGCCAAACGATAAGTATTGTCCATCAATACTTTCAGGCGTTTTGTCGTGCTGCGATTGAACAGCACGGCTAATCCCACGGCAATTAAAATGTTGAGCAAAAATCCAATTACAAGAATGGTGTTAATCTGAGCTCTATATTGGCTTAACACAGCCTTTCTCTGCTGTTGAATGACTTCTTGTTCGTCAACAAGTCTGACTACAGTGTCGTGAATTTGGCCGACGTATTTTTGCAGCAGCACCCATTCCCTTAGAGCAAGCACTTTCTGATCGTGCTCCATCAAATATCTGGCTTTGTTGAAATGGTCATCTAGACTCGAACGCACCTTGGCAAATTCTTCCATCTGAGCGCGCTCACGCGGGTTATCCTTACAAAGCTCCCTGAGAATGTCGTACTGGGCCATGATCTTGCCACTCAGATCTTCAAAGTTAGATTTGAAACTGGAATTGTTCTCCGACAGATGTCGAACCACAATTCCAGTTTCACGTTCGAGCAAGAGCCGCATCAGTGAGCTCAGGTGCGTACTGACGTCGCGCGCATGGGCTTCACGTACACGCTCATGCTCTGCCTGATCGAGCAACACCCCAAGCCCCACCAAAAAAGCCAACTCAAATACCAGTGGCACCGCCACCAATATCAATGCTTTTTGCGGAAGAGTAAGTTTCATACACCCACTGGACGCCCTCTGCTAGGTTATCACGCGACTGCTTCTAATCCAGATTACCGCGCCACTCTAATTGTAGAGAGTTAAGGTGCATGGTCCAATTTTGACAACCTTTTGAACGGGTTTTGACAAAATCACTGCTTAAGATGAAATCACAACCAAGAGCGACCCACAGCAATCAAGGCTGGATCAAAAGACCGCTAATTCAGGTTCCTC
>JBBQFO010000084.1:0-18487 GCA_038322035.1 Candidatus Obscuribacterales bacterium | reverse complement strand
AAGCCTGATTTGGTTCTGCTCGAACCAGCGATCGTCAGCGCTTACTGGGAAGAATTTTTCCACGCAGAAGATCCACTGCCAGACGAAAAGGAGTGGCGCGAAGGTTTAACGAAACGATCGGGGCAATATGACCGATTCGATGATTGGCAAGACTGGTTTAAGAAAAGCTATGCCAAGGTTTATAAAGACAATAACATTTGGATGAGCGTCTTAATGACAGCCTGGGCGCATACGCACCAGTACGAAGTTAGATATACAGAAGATTCCTGGGAGTTCAGACCTTCACGCTCCTACCTGCCGACATCTCAAATGTGGCGGCTTGAACCGCACATGCAGACTGTCGCCGAAGTTTTAAAAGAAGTGTGGGTCGACGAACTTCGCGCCTACGAAGAATCTAACTTTGGGGTCGATGAACAAACCTCGGCATATCTTGGACGCGTTGAAAGTCTTGGCTTTGACTCGAAAAAATACTTTTTGAACTGGCCGCCTCGCGCTCAAAAAGAGCGCCAGGAAATTGAAATTGGCGATATGGTTGCTGACATTGTGCTTCCGCCTGGCGACTCGTGGTACCGACATCCCGACAACATAATTTTCGCTCACGACTGCATTGACATCACGGCACTTGTAAACAGAGCCAAATATGTTTTCGGCAGCCAGAGAAGATTGTTTGAATTGACGATTGACAACGGCGCAGAAAGAGCAAAAATGCAAGCATCCGCAGAAGGTTGGCTAGTACCAGAAGCAGCTGAGGGCGCGGCGGTTTAACTACCGAGCGGACTCTCTTTGATTTTCTTCCAGGCCCGCGGATATTTGTCTGATGTGTGCTCTTCCTTGGTGACAAGAATCAGTGACCGCGGCTTTTCAAGTACTTTTTCGTCCAACCCGACGACACTGCCGATCACACCGCCAAGGAATTTGGCCGCTTTACGAGCTCTGTGTGTTTCGTCAACAAGTTGCGATTCTGTTTTCTGCAAAATCAATAATCCACCAACAGTCAGCAGGGGTAGCGCTAATTCAGCAATCAATTCGGATGCACCCACCGCTCTGGCAGTGGCCACGTCAAAAGTTTCACGATACTGTGGGTGGTGCGCAATTGACTCGGCCCTTTCCGTCAAAACTGTGACGTTGTCTAATTCCAACAAGTCGACAGCTTCTTCCAAGAAGCGCGTCTTTTTTTCCACTGAATCCATCAAAGTTATCTCTGCGTCTTCAAATAGAACCGCCAATACGAGTCCAGGAAAACCAGCGCCAGAGCCAATATCAATTAGCCTCGCGCTGCCTTTTTTACGCTTTTGAAATTGATTGGAGACGACTTCAACAAGCGAAATAGAGTCCAACAAATGATCCAGTGCGACGACTTTGGGTGTCGCATTGGAGACGAGATTCGTGTGCCGATTATACTTTTCCAGGTGCCCTAAATAACGTGCCAACTTATCAGACTGTCGTTCGCTCAACTTTACCGAAAGCCTTTCGGCCCGCTCGGACAAAAGCTCAACGGCCTGGGTAATCTCGATGTTCAGAATTCCTCGCTCTGGCGGTTTTCAATTTGCCAATAAATTTGTGACCCAAATTATAGAGCCGAAAAATCAAAAACTCCCAAGCGCCAGCGCCAATGAGTATTTCTGTGTAGACAATTGCTGTAAACTTCTTAGTTCATCTAATTTCTAACCTAATACCGTTGCTGAACAGGTGTTAATAATGCTTCAGAAAGGCATAATTACTACGGTGACCGCGGGCACTACCTACCGGATGAGGCGCGTTCAGGCAGGCTATAACCACACATGTCCACTAGTCCGACCAACATCAAAACCCGAATCGAGCTGGAAACTCGCGTCCTAGCGGCGGCTTTGAAACAAAGCTTCGAACGGGGCGATTCTGATGGAGTTGGTTTGGCGCATCGCCAGCTATTTTTGCTCTTGCAAGACCAGAAGCCCGGCAATGGTAATTCGGTGGTGGCTGAGACGACGCCGACGGGCTCGAACGGTGACACGTCAGGTCACGAAGCGGGTTACGAAGAAACTGAAGAACAGCCTGCGGCTTTCGCCGATTCTGAAAATCCTCAGTATGGCCAACTCCTTCAGACGTCGGCTGACATGACGGATGACCAGGACGCGCAGGAGCAGGAAGAGCAGTCGGAAGAGCAGGCGCAAGAGCCGACGGAACTAGAGCACTATGTTGAAGACGAAGAAATTCCTCAGGTTCAGCAAGAGCCTGAAGTTCAGTATGTAAACGCGGGCGAACTCGAGGAATCCCAAGAACTGAGCGATCCAGAGCAAGCGCACGCTATCGCTCAGTATTTGAAATACAAAGAAACCCGTGACCTATTGTCCGCAGAAGAGGCAGAACAGTCCGATAATGCGGTCAGTGCGCCGCCTCAACAGCATCTCAGTGAAGAAGAAGAATACATTCGCATGCGAAAGGCCCCTCCAGTCGCGAAAAAGACTTTGCCGTTCGACCAGCCCTCAAGCGAGTATGCAGAGATCTTCGGCTCGTCGATAATCGAAACTGCGGCCAATCAGGTCTCTCCGACGCCAACCTCTAGTTCGACATCTAGTTCAAGTTCTACATTCCAGCCACCGACCTCAAGTTTAGGAGCGAGTGCCGAGTTTCAGCCTGTTTCTGGTCCAGCACAAAATCCAACCATCCAGCCGGGTCCGTTCGATGCGCTCGTGGAGCCACCTAGCTATGGACAGTTCATCAGCTCGGCTCCCCCTAGCTCACATGAGTCATTGCCAGCCAATCCGCCCATCACCGAGACGGAGTCCGATGACATCCAGTCAAGCGAAGCTGAAGGCATTGCACAGTCGGTCGATGATCGTGAGGGAATGGCCGAGATCGCCGAGTCAATGGAACGGCACGAAGAATCAGTCGAGCAGCAAGATTCGCAAAATGGGGAGAGCGCAGAACCGACTGTGTTACAGGACGTCGATGCGAATGTCGCAGTCGAAGCGGAGGATAATCCAGAGCAAGAGTATGTCACGAAGACTGAACCCACTGAAACTGAACATGTCATAGAGCCTGATTCAGAGCAGGTAACCGCCACAATTGAAATCGAAACAGCGGCAGCAGGAACAGTCGGAGCGGCGGAAGCTGATTCCACGATTGAAGAAATAGCGCCTCCGCCGTCGTTCGATGGGCAATTCTACTCACCGCAAAACAGTGGTGTCCGAAACATGGCTTCGGGCTTCGCACCTGCATCAGAGGCAACTGACCTACCTCCAGAACTGCGCCAAGCTCCAACCACGGAATTTCCAAAAATACAGAGAAACACGACTGAAGATTTGCCACTGGTCGAGCAAAGCCCGACTGAGAATCTGCCGACGTCGGAGTTCCCCCCCACTGACGAGTTGCCTGCGCTTGGGCAGAACGCCACGCAAGACATGCCGCAGGTATCACACGACATTCGCAGTCAACAGGCGGCAGACTATGCGTCCAGAAAAGCAAGTCAATCATCACCGCGAAACATGCCTGCCATCGACTTCTCGCTTCAGTCAGAGTCCAACAAACCAGACATTGACTTCAGCTTGCACTCCCAATCCAAAGGACCAAACATTGACTTCACGACGCAGCCAAAGTCGAAGAAACCAGATATCGATTTTAGCCTGCAATCAGAGTCTAGCAAGCCGGACATCGATTTCAGCCTGCAGTCAGAGAGCCAAAATCAAGCTTTAGCTGAAACACTGAGTGCCCCCACCGGTGGTGGCTTCATCGAAGCCGAATTTGTTAGCAGCGACTCTGACTCCGCAGCAGAAGATCTGCTTAGACAAGACGTTACGTCAGAATTACCGATTTTGAATCCGACCGCTTCATTGTATCTCGAACCCGACGAAACCGACGAATCACAGACTCAAAAACTGGCAGCGCTACGGATGACAGCCGAGCCCGCTGAGCCGCAGCCGCCTGTTCCGATGCCACAGACGAGCACGGCTCCGTTCACTGGCATCCCTGTGATGGTCATACCGAATCATGCTGCATTACCTGCACCACCTACGGTGCGGCCGGCGCTTGACAGGTCGGCTGCATCCGAGACCACTGCTCAGGAAGAGCCGCTGCCAGTAGTGCCAAAGCCACCAGATTTGTACGCCATGCTGGGCGTCTCACAGATGTCGCCATTCGAAGAAATCCACAAAAATTTCCTGCGCAAAATCAGAAAAATTCTTCTTAAATTACGCGGTGCGGTCAGACCTGAACGAGATGAGTTGTTGAAGGAGCTTCGTCGTAACTGGGTGGCACGCGACATTTTGTGTGACCCAGTCACACGGACAGACTACGACTTCAGAGACATGGGACTGCGCGGTTCGAAGGATGGGACGGTGCCGCACGTCGAGGACGGTCCACAGCGCATCGGTCAACGGACTCCACTGCGAATCGGCGAGTTGTTGCAATGCGCCGGACTGCTAGAGCAGGCAGAACTCGAGATCGCGTGTGATATGCACAAGGCCATGCCTGAAGTGCAATTCGGAACATTCCTGGTGCGCCAGGGATTCATTCAAGAGCGAGATTTAGACTCTGTTTTGTTAGGACAAACCCTGCTGCGAGACGGAAAAATCACCGTCGCACAATTCCAGGTGGCCATGGAGTTATCGCAGTCTCGCGGCGCGAACATCTCAGACACACTAATCGAGCACGGCTATATAACAGCAGCAGAACTAGCCAAATTGACCGAGAAAGCTGCCGAACCTAACGATGCCCATGCAACTGACACTCCAACTATCAAAGAAGTAGCGGTCAAGCCTCGCCAAACCGAATCAGCTCCGACAAATTTGAACGCATCATCGGCAGTACCAACCTGGAAAGATCAATTGGATTGGAGTAAGCCGCTGCCAGTCGATGATGACGCATCATTAATGGACAGAAACCCTGAAAAACAGAGCCTCGCTGATTTGCTGGGCAATGTTAATACAGAGGGCAGCGGCGAACCAGACAAGGTAAAAATCAGCAACAACGCGGCACCGAGCTGGAAGGATCAACTTGACTGGGAACAGCCGTCAGACACAGCTGCCTCTGATGCTACTACAGGTAGTGCGCAAGTTGAGCCAGAAGCTGCAGTACAACAAGCGCAATCGGACGAATCAACTCCGATTACCTTAGCCAATGCAGTACCAAGCTGGAAAGATCAACTTGATTGGGAACAGCCCAACGACGATGAACCGATCAGCCACTCAACGAAAGAAACACAGCCGATTTCTATTCATCCTCCGACCTCAGTGGCACCAAATGTGACACTAGGTAAAGGCAACCCGGGCACCGCATCCAATACCAATTTGGAATCGACTGCCGAAGATAATTATTTGCAGGAAGTTCTCCAGACGACAGATATTTTCGAAGAATCGATCGAGGCAGGCTCAGCTGAGGCAGCCCACAGCGGCGATTCTGGTGAAGAAAACGAAGAGCATGATGAACAGGACTCTGAAGATGACGAACCTCCAAGTGAAGAGGGTGGTGAAGGATTCTTTAAGAGGAGTCTCGGCAAGCTCAAGAAGGGCGACCCGAAAGACAAGGACAAGAAGAAAAAGCGCAAATAACCTAAGAGGTCGGAACAGGGGACCCTTCTCGTTGTGCATGTGATTGATAGAGTCTCAAAACAATTGAAAGTTGCTCTGCAATCAAGCGCACCACTTTTTGATCTCCAGGCTTATACGCCTGATTCGGATAAGGCAGCACGATCAGCAAACCTAGCCGCAACCCAGTCATATCAATTGGCTGTGTAAGAGCGTTTTCAGGGAAGTTCGCCGTCCGAGGCGCCTCTTCTCTTAACGGTGGCAAACCAAGCTGTAAGGCGACCTTCGAGACGTACGCTTTGACCGCGGACTCCTGACTATCTTTGGAGAGATCGAGCATCAAGCTCGAGAACCGTCCTTGATTGACAACCAGAGCGCAGGATTGATAAGTAATAATCGAAGCTAACAGCGCGAACAGCTTCTCGGTGATCACTTCAAGATCCAAAATGTCTTCGCCGATTCTTCGAACTTCGTCCACAATGGTCGCTTCGAACAACAATCGTTCGAGCAGCTGGTTGAGCCGATTATTGATCTCTTCGGGCGTTGGACTGCGACTGGCGTCGCTGAGAATGCGCAGACGAGGTTGAATTTGGGCCTCACCAAGAATCTCGCGAACAGCCTTAATCAAATTTGGGAAACCCGGCTCTTTGGGGATATAACGCTCGGCCCCAGACTTAAGACCCCAGAACCGGTCCACGGAGCCGTCGAGCTTAGTCAGCAAAATCACTGGCGTTTGAGCCAGGTCAGGGTCGTTTTTAACCAGTCGAGCCAGCTGATAGCCATTGATTCCAGACATTACGACATCGGAGATGATCAAATCAGGAAGCTCGTTGTAGGCGCGGGCCAAGCCCTCGGCGCCGTTTCTAGCCTCTAGAATTGTGTAGCCCTCCCCCTCAAGAGTTCTCTTGATCGTCATAAGCTGAGTTGGGCTGTCTTCGATAAGAAGAAGTCTATAGGTCATATATATACTTACCGCTGATTTTCCTGGGATGCCGTATCAGGATGACCCCATAGAGGAATACAACCTATCATTGATTAAACTCCAAAAACACTGTTATGGCGATGGTTCTTACTAGGACGGCCCCCATATAACTTATAGGGTTAACGCCACAATTCAGATAAAACCCATTCTTGACGACCAATAGTTGGTCGTATCGAGCCGGCCTCCAAAGTTACTTCACACTCGAAATCGCCTTCAAATTTTCCTCAATCAAACTTTCGCTTAAATACAGTCTCGGCGGAAGCGCATATTCTGTAAGCAAATTATCGTCACTGTTCAAACGGAAATCATTGAACTTCTGACCCAAGACCGAGCAGCTTTTTTGCAGTGCGTCTGGCGTTGCGATCAGATTCTGATTGCTGTTTTTTTGCCCTGCATCAAGCGGCTGCATCGTGCCCAGCAATATGATTTCGCCAGCGTGTGGATAGTGGTAAACGTAGGTGTTTGGAAAAACATTTTGGAAGGTGCGCAGTAAAACTGCTAAGAATTCAGGGTCTATTGCGTACAACTGAATCCACTGGCAAAAACAGCCATGTTGATTCAATCTCGCCCTGGCAATTCGCCAAAATTCAGTAGTGTAGAGGTCAGAAGAGCCACTGATCCATGGTTCAGCAGGTTGAGAAATAATCACATCATACTTTTCGTTGCTGAAATTCAAGGACATCCTCGCATCCCCGCAAAAGGGCACAACCCTGCCGCTGGCTAGCCACTGAGGACGCAGAGGCGCACCGTTAGCAGGTTCGAAGTAGTGCTGAATTTCAAAAATCGTTGGTTCGATCTCAGCAATCTTCAATTTTTTGACTGAAGACTCGTCCAGGGCACCGCCACATGTGGCACCACTGCCCAGCCCAACCACGAAGACATTTTTCTGCGCAGCAGAATTCATGGAAACAGGAAGTTTGCCAAGCATAAAATGTGTAGTCAAATCACTACTGTCTGCAGTGCGATCAAGGTCGAATGGCAGAGCCGCTTCAACTTTGCCATCATTCTTTAAGTAGACGATGTTTTGAGGAATGTTTGCGCTCACAGTTACGGTCGTATTCAGACCCTCTCGGTAAAACAGTAGCTTGTTGTGAGCAGAATCGCTGAGCACTCGATCGAAAATCTCCTTGGTCGTGGCCGCTCTTGTCGGCAGAGAGAGAAATGGAATGCCGCTGGAAATGAGCGCTTTGTTCCAAGCTGGTCTGTAGAACAGCAATGCCAATAAGACTAGTGGAGCAACAATCAAAAGACGCCTTGAGGAAGAAACAGCAATCAAGGAACTAGCGAAGCAAATTTCGATGCCAATGATCAAGCAAATTGTGCTTTCCATTCCGCTAGTAAACATCCGCCCCAACAGTGGCACAAAGAGAAAGCCAGCGCAGGCAGCACCAATTACCGAGCCGATAGAGCTACACGTGTACAGCAATCCCAGAATATTTTTTCGCACTCCTTGCTCCGCCATCGACTGCAGTGCAATCGGAAAAACTCCGCCGCAGAAAATTGATCCAGGCAGCACCACCAGTGATATTACGAAAATTCGCTCAAGTAAATATCCAACAAATGAATTGGATTTGGACAGCAACTCGTGATTGAGGTTGAAAAGCCACGGCATCAGCTGAATCAACCAGAGATCCAGATACAAGCAAATAGCAATAAGGCAGAACAAAACAGCGAGCCAAAGTTTATGCGAGCGGACCCGATCGCCAACTCTCTGAAAAATGAACGTTCCAAGGGCAAGCCCGATTATGCTGACAGCAAAAACTGAAGCCACAGAGTATGTCGAACTGCCAACCAGCAGCGAAAACAACCGCGACCAGACCACCTCTAAACTGATGCCGACGGCGCCGTTTACCAACACTGCGAAGGCAACAGGTGCAAGGGTACGCCAGGAATCCCCGAGCAGCTGCGACTGCTCCTTCTGCTCAATCTGTCGAAGCGAACGACACTGCATAAACAACAAGCCGAACACCAGCCCACTTAAAATCGAAGCGGTCACTACGCTGATTGTCAAACCAAAATTCGGCATCAGGAAAAATCCCGCGCAGATAGTGCCAAGGGAAGCACCGACAAGATTGACGAGATAGGCTGTTCCTTGATTATTTTTGTCTCGCGTTGTCTGTTCAAGAAACTTAGAAACGAGCGGAAATGTCGCTCCCATCGCAGCTGTCGGCACTAACAAGAGCACTGACGCATAGAAAGCTCTACACCAGAATAAGCTGTTGAAAGGTTCGAATGAATCTACATTGGAAAGTCCGAGCAGTTGCGTGGTGGCAGAGTCATAGAAGCTAACCAGCGAAGCTGGCTGATTGTCGAACAGCCAGAGTGAAAGCAAGCCGAAGAGCCCAATCACCAGCTCCAGCGAACCGTATGCGAGCAACGGATTGCCAACACGCTTGACGAACTTGCCGGAAAGAAAACACCCAGTTGCCAGCCCGGTCATAAAAACGCACAGCACCAGAGTCACCGCCGGCAGTGTCGATCCCAATATACGCAGCAGCAAACGCTGCCAGCAAAGCTCATAAATCAGAGCTGCAAATCCAGAGATGAAGAATGACAAGAAAACGAACGCGAGATGCTTGTCATTCTCTGAATGGCTTGGGGATTTGTCTGCAGTTTCCATGGGTTTAAGTTTGACTGAAATTCCCGCAGCTGGCAATTCAGCGATCAGGGACCACTGCTACAGAGGTTTTCGAATATTCCGGTTCTACCAGCCTGCGGATATTGAACTTTTTGGCGCTGCCATACGTATATCAAATAAGGAGAACGCAGGAAGTAACCAGTCACATATACAAATCAATCCACACGCTATGCCTAATTATCCAACATCATTCGACAGTCTAAAGAGCGTATTGATGCATATACGCAATCACCATCGATAGCTTAATGATATCGATCGTGATACCACATTGATGCATAAACCGTTAAGTCGAATTGGAAGAAATAGCGACCAACGAATAAACTTCGAACACCGAAAACCATTGCCTGGTATCAGTCTACAGCACTAACAGGAGCGCAAATGCACCAATCAAGGCGGGGAAAATTCGGTTAATCGCGATACATTGGAAATAGATCAATGATGAAAAAAAGGGCATGAAAAGTATGGTCGCATCTCCGTTAGAATCGATAACGACGTGATACTCAATAGTCTTACGCTGCATAATTTTATGAGTTACTCCGACGCCACTCTTGATTTGTCGGGGATCGATGTCGCTTGTCTATCCGGCCAAAACGGCGCCGGCAAGTCAGCATTGCTTGATGCGATCACCTGGTCGCTGTGGGAGAGTGCACGCGCTTCATCTGACGAGATGATCAGATTGAACGAAAAGGAAATGTGGGTCGATATTGTCTTCACCCACGAAGGTCAGCGCTATCGTGTGCGTCGCTCGCGTCAAAAGGGCAGTTCTAAAAGCGGTACAAAGGGAACCAGCAAAGGCACTCTGGAACTGCAAGTATTTAGCAGCGAAACACAAGTTTTAACAGCAGTCGGAGCCGTCGAATCAGCTCGAGGGTGCCTCGACAAGGGGCAAACGGAACAAGAGGGATCCTGGCGTACGCTGACTGCCGGCAGCATGCGTGAAACGCAAAAGACAATTTGCGATTTATTGCGCATGGACTTCGATACCTTCGTCAACAGCGCCTACCTGCGCCAGGGCAGAGCCGACGAATTCACCACGCGACTGCCATCAGAGAGAAAGCAAGTTCTCTCTGAAATTCTCGGTTTGTCTTATTTCGATCGACTGCAAGCAAAAGCAAAAGATTCGGCCCGCGCTCTGAAAGCGAAAGCGGACTATCTCGAAAATGCGCTTAGCACACAAACGCAGACTGAAACTCGATTTCAGGAGACCACAGCATTGCTTGCTGAATTGCGAGTCGAGTTCGATAATTCAAATGAGCGAACTCAGCTGACAGCAAATTTGCTTGAACAGTTAACAAAAGACTGGCAACAGATAACACTGGCAGAACAGCGTGTCGAATCAAGCAGATCACAACTTACAGATCTGACTAGCGACATTGAAAAGCTAGCGGCACAGAAGCTGGACCTGGAGCGCAGATTAAGCGAAATAGATGCGCTGCTCAAACAGTCACCTGAAATTGAAAGTGCCGCAAATCGATTCAAAACTCTGAAACTCGAAGCAGAAGAACTGGATCGCAAAGCTCTAACTATGCAAGAGCTAACATCACAAAAATTGGATTCGCAAACTCAGTTGGCCAAAATCCGCAGTCGCATAGAATATGAATTAGGCGGTGCCCAAGCCAATCTTACTGAAACGCAGAAGAGATTGCTAAAGCTGACTGGCGATTTGCAAGACACCGAGAAAATCGAAAATTCATATGGTCACTACAAAGAGCTTGTCAGACAAGAAACTGACATGACCAAGTGTCAGGAAACTTTCACAAAGTTGACTGTTCGTGTGAATGAGCTGCAATCGATTATCGCCGAATCAAGAATCAGACTAGAAGCCGATTTAGGGCAGAAGGAGCTTTCAGCTCAAGAACTGGAGAAATTACTTCTCAGCAAAGATTTACTGACCAGTCAAAAAGTTCTTCTCGAAGAAGAAACGTCTCAATTAGAAAAACTCGAAACAGAATTCGATCTCGTGCAAGACAAAGGTCTGCAAGTCAAATCGGCACTGGAAACAACTGAACAATCTATCGACCAGCTCAAACGCAACCAGAAAGAGAATCTAGAGAAAGTGACCGAGTTGCACGCCCACGCCGACTCGAGCATCTGCCCTTTGTGCTCGGCGCCGATTGTCGATCGAGCCGCTGTAGTGACTCGCTATTTGCAGCACAACGAAGCAATGGACGCGCAAATCTCCGAATTTAAAGATCACTGTATGCGCCTGGAGGCAGAGAGAGCGACCCTTCGTAAACATTACGCAGAGCTGCGGAAAACGCTTGATGGACGCAAGCGCCTCGATATTCAAATCGGGCAGTATAACGAAAAGCTTGGTTCAATCGAACGCGCTGAAAATCAAATCTTGCAACTGAAAAATGAAATTGCAACGACGCGAATCAAACTAGAGAAGCTCGACTACGCGCAGCTTGAGAAGGAAAGCTTGATTTCACTCAAAGCTGAAATCCATAAACTCGAGTTTGACCCGCTGGTATACTCCAATCTGCAAAGTCAACTGCGCATGCAGCGCCACATTGAGGCGCGCTATCAACAGTTGCAGCGCGACAAAAGTGAGATGCAGCGATTGCAGGTCGAGCTGCCGAACTACGAAGAGAAGGTCACTAATCTAACCAATCAAATCTCCAGTGAAAGTTACGGCGACGAAATTCGCGATCAACTCAAAAGTTTGCAAGAAAAACTAAACGCCATCGGATATGACCGCAATGCTCACGATGCTCTCAAGCATCAGATTTCAGAACTACTGCCTAACAGCGAGTTATTCAGGGATTTGCAACGAGCCTTGAGCGACCGACCTGCATTGGAGCAATCTGAGAAATCATGCCGAGAAATGCTTGAAAGCAAACAAGCTCTCGTTGTCACACTCGAATGCGACCTTTTAAAACTGAAGGCGCAAATTGAAAACGCACCCAATCTCAAGCTTGAACTCAATTTGAAATCTGCAGAACTAACTGCGAATCAGTTAGAGAGAGAGCAGCTCGGCAAGAAAGTAGCTGTGCTCGAATCGACAATTGAAAGACTGAATAAAGATCTTGGCGAACTCGTCGCACAAAAGAAAGCACTGGAAGACTGCAAGAAAGAAATCGATGACTTCCTCTTCCTCGCCGAAGCTTTCGGAAAAAAAGGTATCCAAGCCGTAATTATCGAAAATGCAATTCCGGAAATCGAAACCGAATCCAACCGCATCCTCTCTAGATTGACGGAGAACAAGATGCACGTGGGATTGATAACTCAAAACAAGACTAAATCTGGTGGCATCACTGAGACGTTGGAATTAGTGATTGCAGACGAGATGGGCACCAGAAATTATGAGTTATTCAGCGGCGGGGAAGCTTTCAAGGTCAATTTCGCTGTGCGCGTTGCTCTGTCGAGACTTCTCGCTAGACGATCAGGAGCTCGACTTGAGACATTGATTATAGATGAAGGGTTTGGATCTCAGGACGAAGTCAGCCGAGACAGACTAGTGAAAGCTATTCGTGCAGTGCAAACGGATTTTGCACGAATTTTGGTTATCACTCACATGGCCGATATAAAAGAAATGTTTCCGAACCAAATAGCAGTAACCAAGGTTGACGGACACTCAAAGTTAGAGCTCGTGTATTAAGTTTACGCTAAAAGATGCGCTTAACAAATGCGCTTATCGACTTCTGGTTGCAATTCTGGCAAATCTAATTCCGCGACCGGATTCCCGTGTCCAGGCTTCAACTCAAGCTCGGCACCAGGCTTCTCGGCAATGGTGAGAAGTTCGCCAACGGTCATGCCGAGGACTTCAGCAATCTTATTTAGAGTGCCGATGGTGACGTTGCGCCGACCACGTTCTATGTCGCTGATGTAAGTTCTGTGGATGCCGGCACGGTCGGCAAGCTCTTTTTGACCAATACACATCTCAGCGCGCTTGGCGGCAATTATCAATCCCATACGCTCGAGCACTTCCAAGGCGGACACCGGGTGCACTAAAGTTGTCTACATATCAAACACGATACATAGAACTATTGTACTCCGGGATAACAGGATTCTCCAAATGTAGGAGTCCAACAATTGCCCGCCACCCTTTGTATCCTTGAGTCTAGCCCAGTGGTCAATACGGGCTTTCAACATCACCGACCAGTGCAACAAAAACAATTGGACTAATACAATTTAGTGGTAAATCCGTAACCTTGAGCTGATTCAGGCAATTTTGTATTGATCAGCATAAAGAACGAACCAATGACTACGATTGCGTTGAACACGACTAACCCAACCACTAAATAATTGCCGAATTTTCCCAACTTCGAAAGACCGCCAAGCAAAAGTGCGATCAAAGCTATCTCGGAAGGAAGAAGATAACGGCCCTGGGCGCCACCAAGGTTCATGGACGCACCTACGACCATCGCGGCGATATTGACGAACGCTAAAATACCAAACGTCCACCAGATCGCCGCAGCGATAAATCGTTCACGATTAGTAGTGAGAGCTAATAATTCTGACTTCAGACCGCTCAATTTAGTCACCACTAACCGCGCACCGCCCGCGATGGCGAGAACCAAGAATGCCAAATAAGTGTAGTAAATTGAAGACCACAAAAACCGAGTCATGTAGCCGAAAACGCCCCAAAAACTATCATGCACGGTACTCCAGAAGACCTGATCTTTGATCACATGTGAAACTGGCATGTGGAATGCCAACGGTTTGTTGTAAGTGCGAGCCCAGGTCTCTCTCATCGTTTTTGTGCCGAGCAAATCGCCGTGAAATTCCTGCATTGAATGAAGAAACCACCATCCACAGGTGGCGACAAAAGTTGCACCGACGATAAACAAGTATTGAACAACTTTACCGAACGAAACTCGGTGAATATAGAAAGCCGCCAACAGAGCTACCAAAGTGGCCGGAAATATTGCCACTCCTGAATATTTAGTCAGCGCCGTCCAGCCCAGCAAGAAGCCTAACAGCAACGCCTTTCGACCGTTCAATCCAGCCTTTAACATACGCACGCACAGATACAAAATCACCGAGGTAAGAGCGCAAGTAGTGGTATCAGAATTGGAGTAGGAATTTATAAACACGAGCTGCGGATGAAACAACAATATCAACGGCAGCGACAGCGCCAATAAGCCAACATCAAAAATTTCCAGTCCAATGAAATATGCTGCGACGACCGCAACTAATCCGGCCAAAAGACTGCCGAATCGTCCGACCAAAGAGAGATCTCCAATCGGCAAAATTTTGCAAACCAAAACGTGGGGAACATATCCCAGCTGCGGAAGCGAACCGTAAACGCCCGAGGGTCCACCAGTCGCCACTTCGGCTGCAGACGGAAGCCTCATGTGCTCAGCCACAAAGCGAAAAACCCAGTAATGAGAAAACTCGTCCGGAGCCTCAGCCATTGGTACCGAGAAGAGCCAGGGCAACCGGGTCAGGAAGTAGACAAAAATAATCAGTATCAGTTGGCGGGAGATTCGCATCCGCTCAAGCATACACGCATGATCGTCGGTCTTATTAGGTTCGATAAATACGAATTTAGACTGAGAGACTAAATGGGCAGTCTATAAATACTCCTAAATTCGGAGCTCGGGTGATCTACTGAGCTATGATCTAAATATCCACTAAGAGCCTGAGACCCTCCCTAAAATCAATGCCACCGATAGAAGCTGAGCATTCGAGCACCCCCAACAAAGAATTCCTTAATTCTTTGGGCGGCATTGTCTGGCGAATGGACATGCACAGTCACTCTTTGACGCAGATCAACAACGTGGTCGAACATCTGTTGGGTTACACGGCTGAAGAATGCCTGCAAATTAAATCGATCTGGGCCGACAGTTTGCATGAAGACGACAGAGCCAGACTGATTGAAGAGTTTCAGCAAGGCATCACTTTCTACGATACTGTTTTACGTCGCCGCAAAAAAGACGGGAATTATTGTTGGCTTCGAGAGATTGTCAACATCGTTGGAGAGAAAAACAAACCGGCGATCATGATTGGAATTTCCCTGGACGCAGCAAATGCTGTTCAGCAGAGGGAAGAAACTCAATTGATTCTTGACTCTGTGCCAGCCATGGTTTGGTACAAAGATTGCGAAAATCGAATATTGCACGTCAACTCAGCCGCCGCAGCATCTCTGGGGAAATCGGCTGAAGAACTGACCGGTAAATCTTGCTACGACGTTTATCCTGAAGAGGCGGAAAAATACTACCAAGATGACCTGATAGTAATCAATTCCGGACAGCCGAAAGTAAGCATTTTGGAACAGGTGCTCACCGCCAGTGGTGAAAAAAAATGGGTGCAAACAGACAAGATACCTTGCCGGGATGCCACTGGAGCAATCGTTGGTGTGATCGTTTTCGCCATCGACGTTACCGACAAGAAACTGGCACACGATGAGCTGAATAGAGCTCGCGCAGTAGCCGAACTCTCGCTAAAAGAGAGCGAGGCGAGGCTAGAAAATGTGACCCGTCACATGCCCGGTTTGATTTACCAATTCACATTTCATGCCGATGGCTCACAGTCGTTTCCGTATATAAGCGAAAGCTGCCGAACCCTCATGGAATATGGTCCGCAAGAGCTACAGAATGACCCGGAGCTTGTTTTCGGTACAATCATTCATGAAGATGACCGAGTCCTCATGGCTCAGGCGGTCCAGGACTCTATGGCAACGCTGAACATTTTCAAGTTCGAAGGTCGAATCGTCACGCGCAGCGGCAAAATCAGATGGGTGCAAGCATCGTCTACTCCAACCGCTCAAAGCAATGGAGACGTTGTCTGGAATGGCATGATGATGGACATCTCTGATCTGAAAAGCGCCCAGGACAAGATCAAACATCTCAATCAAGATTTAGCACAGCGAGTCGGAATTTTAGCCGCCGTCAATCGCGAATTGGAACTACTTACTCACAAGCTAGAAGTGGCTTATGATCAAGCCCTTCAGGCATCGAGACTGAAATCAGAGTTCGTCGCCAACATCAGCCATGAAGTACGCACGCCGATCAGCGCTGTGATCGGCATGTCAGATTTGCTGCTCGACACCGCTTTGACAGACGAACAGAAGCAATTCGCTAAAATTGTCCGAGAGTCAGCAGAATCGCTGCTTACAATCATCAATGACATCTTGGATTTCTCGAAGATTGAAGCAGGGAAGGTAGCACTTGAATCAATTGAATTCGGCATCAATTCCATTTTAGAAAGTTGCGCTGATCTGCTTTCTTCAACGGCACGGAGAAAAGGAATAGAACTGCTAACAGAGATAGATCCATACATTCCAGCCACTCTTTCTGGTGACCCAGTGCGACTGCGTCAAATTCTATTGAATCTGACAAGCAATGCAATTAAGTTCACCGAGCAAGGCGAGGTGATGTTACGCGCGGTGCGCGCTGACAATGATAACAACGGACAGATTCTCTTGCGCATCGAGGTCAGCGACACGGGCATAGGAGTGTCGGAAGAAGCACGAAGACTGCTGTTTCAGCCATTCGTTCAAGCGGACGGATCAACCACCCGAAGATATGGCGGTACCGGATTAGGACTATCGATTTGCAAAAATTTGGTCGAATTGATGGGTGGAGAAATTGGTGTAAAGAGCGTGGAAGGTGAAGGTTCAACCTTCTGGTTCACAGTGCCGTTCTCGCACGAACAAGAGCTGTCCAGCGAAACGGGCGATTTAAGCAATGCCAAAGTTCTCGTTGTCGATCAAGCTCAAGCTACGCGCGTAATCTTGGAGAACTATTTTTCGACTGCGCTGGTGAGAGCAACATTTGCAAATTCAAAAGCTTCGACAATTCAGTGTCTGAATCAAGCTTTCCAGGACACAGAGCCATACAACATCATCATCATAAATTTAGGAAACGAATCGATTGACGGCTTCGAGTTAGCCAAGTACGTACTTGAAACACCAACAGTGTCGTCGGCCAAACTAATATTTCTCACCTCATTCGACGAACGAGACAAAGTAAATAAAGCTCTTGCCATGGGCGTCGCCGCTTGCCTGACTAAACCGATCAGACAAGTTCAGTTGCTTGAAACAATTCGTGCACTTTGCCGCCGCGAAGGTACGACAACCTTCCAACCAGCTCCCAAAGCAAGTCAATACGTCAATTCAGCAAAGCCGCAAGAACTTGCCAACGCTTCTTTAGCGTTAGTTTCCGGACCCTCCTACACAAGCGACAAACCAGTCCTGCTTGCAGAAGATAATGCAGTCATGCAAGAACTGGGGGTTCGCCAGTTGAAAAAAATGGGCATCGATGCGCATCCAGTCAGCTCTGGCGTCGAAGTGATCCAGGCTATTAAAACTGGCGACTACGCCTTGATTTTGATGGACTGCCAGATGCCGGACATGGACGGCTTTGAAGCCACCCGCGCCATTCGCGAGATTGAAAAAACATCGGGCAAACACATTCCAATTATCGCGATGACCGCAAGCGCCATGAGAGGCGACCGTGAAAATTGCATCGCATCAGGCATGGACGACTACATGAGCAAGCCTGTCGGCAAACAACAACTGATCGCGGTCCTCGAACGCTGGCTCGGCAAAGATGGTCCTCCCACGCCCGCCATCATGAATTTCGACCCGCAAACAGCCGATCCCAACGCGCCGCTCAACGTTGTCAAACTCAATTCGCTTTACGGCGAACAAGGCATGCCTGAACTGCTGCACTCATTCCTGGGCGAGAGTGAGAAACTGCTCAAATCAATAAAACATCATATTGGCGAGCACAATGATAAAGATTTAGCCACCGAGGCTCACCAACTAAAAGGTCTGAGCGCAGTGATGACCATCGAAGAACTGGAGAAGCTCAGCCAGGAGCTGGAAAGAGCTGCCAAGCAGTCCTCTTGGGAACAAGCAGATGAAATATACCTGCGTCTTAACTGCTGTTTTTCGACGGTAACGAATTTCATCAAGCGCTTGCTGGAATAAGAGCAGACGAGCATTGCAGCATATAATTTATTGGCAGCGATAGACTGCTCGACCCTATGTGGAATTCGTGTTCAGAATATTAGCGCTCGTTCTTTTGCTGACGTTATTGGGAGTACCGACATTCGGTTGGTGGCTTGCACAACGCTCTCTGCCAGTCATGGACGGCATCGTCTCGGCGCCGCAACTTTCACGCTCGGCGATGGTCAAATTTGACGAACGCGGTATTCCGTACATCGAAGCGTCATCACCGCACGACATATTTTTTACCCAGGGCTACATCACAGCATCGGAAAGAATGTTTCAAATGGATATTCTCCGACGCACGGCGCTCGGCGAGCTCTCTGGCTTGCTCGGCTCGTCTTCATTAGCCGAAGACAAATTGAATCGCACGATTGGATTCAATCGCATCGCTAAAGAGGAATGGACAAAAACATCCACGAAAACTCGTGCCGACATTCAAGCATACAGTGATGGTGTGAACGCAT
>JBBQFO010000083.1:0-19061 GCA_038322035.1 Candidatus Obscuribacterales bacterium | reverse complement strand
TTGCCGCCCATGCAACTACAACAAAACTTGTGCCAATAGAGAATGTTTAACTGAATTCAGTCCAGCCAAAATAGCTGAGGCGTGTATGGCGGTGTTCCACACCAGGATCAATTTTACGCCTGGAAACGCACAGCCCATCCAAAGCGGCCGGCTCCCAACCGCCGATCCAACCTGATTTCCGAACTAAACCGATGTCGGTTCAATTTGAAAGTGGTTTTCAAATTTATTTCCAGGCCCAACCGACATCGGTTTAGTTTTGAGGTTGGCACTTAATGGCTTGGAACAAATTGAACATGAGGTCGTCGACTATTACATGACGCAGAGACTCAAGTGAGTGGAAGCAGGGATGCATCCATCCGCGGGCAGCACCGGATCTGCGAACAATACAAAAACGCGCTCGACATGGGCGCGTTTTTTTTCACTAAATACCTCTTCTAATTGACGAGCGAAAATGCTCCTCACTCCCGTATGTTCCACCGATCTTCGGGTGTTTACCCCAGAGCATTGAGTGTCAAGAAGGCTTATGATCGTCAACAGCCAGTCTGAGAATTTAAGGAAAAGCTTTCCAGCATGTCTCCATTGAGAAACAGTTTCAGTGCGCTCGTTCTGCTGCTCATATCCTCGCCGGCAGTGCTTGCCTATTCGGAGTATGAGCTGGGCGAGGCGATTAACAATCGCAGCCTTCCCAAGGTCAAAGAGATACTGAAGAAGGATCCATCTCTCGCGGCGAAAAAATCTGACGGCTGGAAGGAAGGTGACACCACTACTGCTATGAGCGCGGCGGCCGATGTTGGTTGGCTGCCTGGCGGAGAGTTGCTCATGCAGTACAACGCGTCCGTACAGGCTGGAGATCCGCCACCATTAACCCGTGCGGCTGGAAGTGGAAGTGTTCCGTTCGTCGATTTCTTGTTGAAGCATAAAGCCGACGTGAATGTCGTGGATCGGCATGGAAACACGGCATTACGCGAAGCCCTCTGGTTCAACCGAAAAGACGTCGCTGCTCTTTTAATCAAAAACGGAGCGAAAACGGATTTATTTACCGACTCCGCATTGGGTAGGATTCAGTCCGTTACCGATGCTCTGAAAAGAAAACCCAGTCTTATCAACAAGGTTGATCGGCAAGGCGAGTCGCTAATGCACTGGGCCGCTGTCAGTAATTCGCTGGCCATGGCCAACGCGCTTTTGTTGCTTCAGGCGAATATTAATGCGCGAGACACGCAGTTCGATACACCGCTACAGGTGGCAATTACTAGACGATCAAACGCCATGATGCGTTGGTTGATCGACAAAGGTGCTAACTTCAACGACAGCGATGCGGAAGCAGCGGCAAAAGAGGGCCATCCGAGTTCCTGGGCTGGAAAAGAGGCGGCGTTAGAATCCGCTGTCCGCGCAAATAATCTCGAGGCCGCGACGCTTCTTTTGAAGAAGGGGGCCAATCCAAATCGAAAGGGTCTTGACGGTGGCACACCGTTGCATCTGACAGCAATATTGGGTTCTGTCGAAATGGCTAAACTGCTTTTGGCGCATGGAGCTAATGTTGGCGCCGTTACCGATCGGCACGACAGTAGGGTTAACGATAGTCTCGACCCATCGCCTCAGCTGTATACAGCGCTGCATTGGGCAGTCATGGAAGGCAAGTTGCCGATGGTCACTCTCCTGGTAGCCAGTAAATCCAATGTCAATGCCTTGACCAGTAAACGCGACGGACACCGTACGCCGTTAGCGATTGCGAAGGATCAAGGGTTCAAGGATATTGCCGAATTTCTCCGCCAACACGGCGGCAAACTTTAGAGAGCCAGCAGGTTTTTTATACCTTCGCATATAATTGGGCTCCCCCGTTGGAAAACCAAAATGTCAGACTACATCGCCTTTTTTGCCAGTCCAGCTTCGTTCGAAGAATTTCGCAAATTCAATTGGGATTCGCCAGACGAGGTCGACGCTCTCTTCGAACGCATGCGTAGCGAAGAAGGGTTGGAAAGACTATGGGGTGGAACTACCGACAGCTGGCTTCTAAGTGGGTTGAGTGACTGGATGACGAAGAAGCTCAAGTTGCCGACTTTCGGCTCAACTCTTGGCGCTCAGTTCGTTTCCGAATGCGAATACGTTCATTGGGTGATGGATCATGAAGCCCAAATGGAATTGAAGAAAAAGATGGAGAGCGTCGACCCGCGAGAGGACCCCAGCTTTGAACCAACAATTAGCGAATTTTTTGAAGCGCTCGGTTTGGAATACGTTGAAACTTATGTTGACCAAAGTTTAGACGAGTATTACCAGATTTATGATGACCTCAAGTCAGACTTGGCGACGTCAAAAAATGAAACTCTGGTCGTCCTAATTCCGTATTAGGTTGCGTTGGAACAATGGTGGGAGACCACCGTCAAAATAAATACAACGCAGGTACTCAAGTGAGGGAAAGCAGGGATGCACTCCACCGCGGGCAGCACCGGTCCTGCGATCAATTAGACGCACTCGCACAGGGTTGAGTGCGTCTTCTATTTATTATCAGGGATCAGCCTAACAGTCAGCGGGATTGTAATACCGTCTGTGGTGATTACTGCTGGTGATGCCTCCGAGTACTCCGCCAATCAAACTGCCAAACAACTGCGGAATTACAGCTAGAGGATTCTGTTCGCGATAGACAGGGCGATAGTCTTGTATAACGGTCGTTTCATAGATTGGTCTGTTGGAGTATCCGTTGTCGAATCGTGATCCACCGTATGACGTGCCACCATACAAGTAATCAGAATTATTGTTGCCGTAGTTTGAGTCGTAGTTTTGACCGTAATTATTTGCGTAGCTGTTATCGGCGTAACCGTTCGGATAACGAGCTTGATCGTACTGACTCAAACCGTTTTGACTATACTGATCGTATTGATTGTTCTGAGCATACCGATCGTATTGGTTGTATTGATCGTACTGATTGTATTGGTTGTTCTGATTATTCAAATTGCGATATGGATCGGAATAATAGCCGCCGTTGTAGTTCTGACCATTAGCGTAGTCACGGTAATTATCTCGATTAGCGTAATACGTTGCGCCGCCACCGATCAGGGCGCCGGCGGCCAATCCACCATATAGATACTTGTTGTTATTACCTTGTCCATTGTTTCCATATTCATAACGTTGATTGTTATTGATGACGGTGCGATTGATTTCAGTGGGATGCTGATTCAGTGCCTGGTTGTCTCGTCTGTGCCAATGATGCTGTTGAGCCTGAGGGTTCTGAGCAATCTGCTGCGGCTGCGAGACTTCGGGACGCTGAGGATGATTTTGGCCATATTGCGGACGCCCTTCGCGCGGTGTTACAGAATGTTGTACGTCGGGGCGATTGGCTAAAGGTGCTGGTGTGTGCGGTACCGGACGCTGCACTTCCGCTCGCGGATGTGGTTGCTGCTGTTGTTGTCGAACATCGCGATGTTGTTGTTGTTGTTGTTGCTGTTGCTGCTGCACATCGCGGTGAGAAATTGGAGCAGCGGTCCTGACTTCAGGATGCGCGCCCCCACGGTCTTGTTTGATTTGATTCAAAACTTCTCGGTGGTTGACGTCCCACTTCGGTTGTACCTGTGCTTGGGGATTATCAGCCGGCTTCCCGGCAGTAGCATCAAGAGCCTTTGGTTGTGTTCCTAGCGACATTGCATTTCCCCTATAACCGAATCCGAGACTGGCTTCCCTACCCTTCTCGTTTAGATTGCCAATGCAACGTTACCAAAAGGTTACCGCGCCCCTTGCGCAGTACGTAGGATGCCCATTCTTGTCAACGCGCTTCAACTGGAAAGGCGCTCAGAGTTTAAGCTTTGGAACTTGGGGATTGGTCTTTGACGATTGCGACATCTGGATTCGGAGATTCAACTGTTGCAACATCTACCTTAGGTTTGAAGACAAAAATATTGTCGCCTTCAAAAAACACAGGCAGCCCGCGCACAAGGCAGAACGCCGCGGAGAAGTACACACAGAAATTCGCAATCGCCGGCACGACAGTATCTTTACCGGTCGTTGTATTAGCTGCGATCAGCAAACAGAAGGCGACGGCTTTGGCAATTGCATAACTGAATCGACTGAAATTCGAAGCAACCAAAAATTTTCCAACTTTACTTTGCATCATCGTCTTGGCACCAAATGCGGTGAAGCCATCCTCAGCAGCATGACTGCGCATAGCATCGACAAATGTGCCGCGAACGACAAAGAGGATGGGAATCCAGATAGGAACCCAACCGAGAACGGCAAAAACAATCCAGTAAACGAGTTCGACGGCTCTGTCGCCAGCGATGTCGAGAACCCCACCTAGCTTCGAGGTTTGCTTGAGCTTTCTGGCAAAATAACCATCCAGTCCATCGGCCCAAATTACGATGATCGTCAGTGCGAAAGCAGCCCAACGAAATTGCTCACCGGGGACAAAGAGCAAACTGACAGTGCCGAGAGCCAGTACGACTCTTCCCACAGTAAGCACATTTGCTACGTTGATCACGCCGAATCCTAAACGTCCAGATGTTGAACTTCATGAGCATGGTTCATGATGAAATCCTTGCGTGGTTGCACGGATTCTCCCATGAGCAAATCAACGACGTGATCCGCTTCAGATGCGTCAGTAACTGTCACTTGTCTGAGTGTTCGGGTTTCGGGATTCATGGTGGTATCCCACAGCTGTTCCGCCTGCATTTCACCGAGACCTTTGAAGCGCTGGATTTCAGCCTTCTCACCCATTTCTGCCAGAACTGCTTCCAACTTGTGTTCGTTGTAGCAATATTCGACACGCTTTCCTTTTGTCACCTTAAACAACGGTGGTTGTGCGATGTACACATAGCCGTTATTGACCAGCGGACGCGCATATCGGAAGAAGAAGGTGAGAAGTAAAGTGCGGATGTGACTGCCGTCTACGTCGGCGTCCGTCATGATGATAACTTTGTGATATCGCAGTTTTGAGAGGTCCAAATTCTCAGCGTTTGGACGCAACAAACCTGCACTCTTCCCACCAGTTTCCTCATCATCCTCTTTGACTACAAGTCCAAGAGCCTGAATCATCGCTTGAATTTCGGTGTTCTCGTAAATGCGCCCTGGCTGCACTCTTTCCACATTCAAGATTTTGCCGCGCAGAGGCAGGATGGCTTGGAAATGCCTGTCTCGTCCAGTCTTGGCGCTACCGCCGGCGGAGTCACCTTCCACGAGGTAAATTTCGCATTTGCCAGGATCTCTATCTGAGCAGTCGGACAACTTGCCTGGGAGTGATGAATTCTCCAAAACGGATTGACGGCGAATCAATTTCTTCGCATTCTGAGCCGCTTCTCGTGCCAAGCGTGCTTGCACAACTTTCTGAATAACTTTCTTGGCCGGGTTCGGATTTAACTCGAGCCAATCAGATAAGCGCTCAGAAACAATTGATTGAGTGACGCCTTGAACTTCGCGGTTACCGAGTCGTTCTTTTGTCTGACCTTCAAATTGGGGCTCAGGAACTTTGACGCTGATAATTGCAGTCAAACCTTCGCGAACATCTTCACCAGTGAAGTTTGCATCATTTTCTTTGATCTGATTCGTTTTGCGAGCATAATCGTTGACAATTCTGGTCAATGCATTTCTAAAACCAGTTAAGTGAGTGCCACCATCTCCGGTTTTGATGTTGTTGACGAAAGTATAGATAGACTCAGTGAATGTTGTAGTCCACTGCAATGAGCATTCAACAACGATATTGTTCTGCTCCATTTCGAAGTAAATTGGCGGCTGATGCAACACTTCGCGAGTGTCGTTGATGTATTCAACGTAACTGGCGATTCCACCCTCATAGTGGAAAACTTCGCTCTTATCTTTTTCGCGTTTATCTGTTATAGCGATCTTCAGTCCTTTATTGAGGAACGCCATTTCTCTTAAACGAGTAATGATCACGTCCCATTCGACAACGATTTTGACTTGCTCGTTGTCTTCATTGACGTCATGGAAGATCTCGTCATCGGGCCAAAACGTAACTTTAGTTCCGCGCTTGTCAGAAGTGCCAATAACTTCTAAGCCACCGTCTGGCTCGCCACGATTGTAGGCTTGCTTATAGGCTTTTCCGTCACGATAAATTTCTGCTTCCAGTCTCTCTGACAATGCGTTCACAACTGAAGCGCCGACACCGTGCAGTCCACCCGACACTTTATATCCACCACCGCCGAACTTACCGCCCGCGTGCAAGATAGTGAATACAGTCTCAACACCGCTTTTACCGGACTTTTCAACAATCCCAGTCGGAATTCCGCGTCCATCATCTTGAACAGTGACCGAATTGTCTTCATTGATGATCACGTCGATGACTTTGCAAAAACCCGCAAGTGCTTCATCAACTGAGTTGTCGACAATTTCCCAAACAAGATGGTGCAGACCACGAGGTCCTGTGCTGCCAATGTACATACCCGGGCGTTTACGAACAGCTTCTAAGCCCTCTAGAACGTCGATTGCATTGGCGTTATAGTCCTCTGCGTTGGTACCAGTTTCTGATGATGGACGGACTGGCTTTTCTTCTTTTTCTGAATTATCTTCAGTCACTATTGAAGTACCTGCTGATGAATCTTGTTTGTTCGGCATTTATGACACCCAAATATAAATGGTTTCCACAGTTCGACAGCTCGAAAGAACCTGGAATTAGAAACCCGCACATGCTTGAAAAGTCGGACAGAGAAAGGCACTCGCTATCAATAGACAGTTAACGCCACAACTTAAATTTTAGCACAAAGCACCTGCAAAAATCCGACTCCGCGCTGTTCGCTGGCGGGTTTCCGCAATATTTCCAGATGAAACTACTCTAGTCTAAGCAGTCTTTGAATCTCTGGGCTAAAATACTGGGGCGCGAAGCCCATGCGGAGCGTTCATCAGCCAGTAGGAAATTGCCTTGGAAACCTTTTACGCAGCCACACCTGGTCTTTTGAAGAAATCAGCAATTGCGCTGGGATTCTTTGACGGAGTGCATCCAGGACATCAAGTTGTAATAGGAAAAGCAGTCGAGGAAGCCAAGCGACTGGGAGTTATTGCCGGCGTCGTCACCTTCAAAGATCATCCACGAGCTCTGACAAGAGGTTTCTCGCCGCTCCTTTTGACCGTGATTGAGCAGCGCCTGGAGCTCTTTGAGAGCCTCGGCGTCGAAGCAACGCTGGTTCTGTCCTTTACAGAAGATTTGTGCCGCCTGAGCCCGAGGGAATATGTGGAAAACATATTGGTTAAAGCGATGGGGGCCAAGTCAATATCAGTCGGATATAACCATCACTTCGGAAAAGACCGCGAAGGAGATGCATCTCTCCTCGAAAAGCTAGGCGCCGAGCTAGATTTCAGCGTGCACGCAGCGCCGATGGTGTTTGTTGACGGCGAGGAAGTTTCCAGTTCGCGCGTCAGAGATCTCGTAATCAATTGCAAAGTAGAAGACGCTAGGTCAGTTTTGTCCCGCCCATATGCATTGATCGGCGAGGTCGTCAGGGGTGAAGGACGAGGTCGAAAACTCGGATTTCCCACCGCAAATATGGCGATATGTGAATATCAGATTGTGCCTGGTCGCGGCGTTTATGCCGGAGTGGCAAGACTATCCGACGGCAGAAGTCTGCCATCAGTAATCAACGTCGGTTACCGACCAACCTTCAAACCACAACCTGGAGTGAGTGAATCCGGTGGTGCTGCGCTTCTCGTTGAAGTGCACATTTTGGACTTTGACGAAATTTTGTACAACTCAACGATTCAAGTCGACTTCACGGCCCACTTGCGGGCCGAGCAAAAGTTCGATGGCATCGAGGCTTTGAAAACCCAGATTGCTGCAGACTGCAACATTGCAAGAGCGCTAATCAACCAGTCGAATGACGGCATGACCAAAGACAAACTCCCGGCATAACGGCAGCCTTAGCGAGTTATTGTGCGAGTTAAAAAAGTCTCTCTGACAAATTTCAGAAATTACGTGCGCTCGTCGGTCCACCTCAGTGATGGGCGAAATGTGCTGATCGGCGAGAATGCACAAGGAAAAACGAATTTCCTGGAAGCGATTGAAATCATTTCCCTGGGCCGTTCAACACGCGCTCAGCAGGATGCAGACTTGATCCGGGCTGGCGCCACCGATATGCGGATTGAATTGGTTTTCGAAAGTGGAGGCGCAGAAGCAACGGCAAGCTTTGCTCTGGCTCGCACTGACAAACCCAGAACTAGAGGCATTGAGCGACAAATCAAAGTAAACGGATTGACTGTCGGTTCGGCAAAATCATTGCGTGGCAGATTAGTCACGGTCAGTTTCAAAAGCTCTGATTTGAACCTCTTGCGCGGCGGTCCAAAGTTTCGGCGTGATTGGATCGACGACATTTTGATTACGCTGCGTCCGACGTATCAAGATACGATGGCCAAGTATCTCAAAAGCGTGGCCCAACGAAACCGTCTCCTCAAGCTGCTTTTCGAGAAAGGAAAAGTGAGTGTGGACGATCAAGATCAACTAAGAGTGTGGGACGAGCAAACGGCACGCTTTGGCGCAGCAATCATAAAACACAGACTGTTCCTGCTTAATGAGCTGTTGCCCCGAGCTGAGCGACATCAAGAACACATCTCGGGAAGACGTGAAAAATTGACTGCGGAATATGTTTTCCGCGCCCAGGAATCCAGAGACGATGATGACGGTGAAGCAGTGGATACAGTTTCAGCCAGCCAAATTGTTGAGCAACCAGAGGCCGAATTGGCGCAAACATTGATCAGACTGATGCAGCAAAGGCGCTATGAGGAAATTGCTCGAAAGCAGACTCTGTGCGGACCACATCGCGATGACATCAAGTTTTCGCTGAACGGAGCAGACGCAGTAGAATTCGCCAGTCAGGGACAACAACGCAGCCTGGTACTGGCTTGCAAACTGGCTGAACTGGAAAGAGTGCAAGAAAATCTGAGCGAACCGCCTATCTTGCTGCTCGACGATGTGCTCGCAGAACTTGACTTGAATCGACAGGGACTACTCATGTCACTAGTCAAAAACGACACTCAGACATTAATCACCACTACTCACGTGACTGGTTTCAAGCCGGAATGGGTCGAGGGCGCCTTGTTTCTGGAAGTGTCAGAAGGCAAGGTCGAGCCCACCACAGGAGCCCACAGCATTGTAGCCAGCTAATCTCGGTCTGGACCCGGCCTGGCACTCTCTCCAGATGCCGCCACTCGGTAGTTCCACGTCTTGGCGGCTGAATGGGTTAGTGGGCTATGATACATGGGTACATACTTTATCAGCTCGCCCTTCAATGACATCGCGCCCCGGCGCGAAAAAAATACGGTTACGGAGTAAAGTGTCGGCCGACGTCAAACGACTACATGAGAAAGTATGCCTGGAGTGCAATCGGCAATTCACAGGCATCGTCGCTGCATGTCCACACGACGGCACTCTGCTGATCAGCGTCGTGCAAGACCCACTACTGGGAACGATCCTAGCTGGGAATTACGAAATCCAAGAAGTGATCGGCCATGGTGGCATGGGTGTTGTCTACAAAGCCCGTCACGCGCTGATGGACCGCATCGTCGCTATCAAGATGTTGCAAGCCCAGTTGATTTCGGACTCCATGAGCGTTAAGCGATTTCAACAAGAGTCGCAATCGGCAAGCAGAATCAGCCACCCTAATGTGATCACGGTTTACGACTTCGGCATCAGCCCCAGTGGTCAACCTTTTATCGTAATGGACTACCTGCAAGGCATTTCGCTGGCAGACGTGATCAAAGAAGAAGGTCAAATAGGCGTCGAAAGAAGCATCAAAATCCTTGCGCAAGCCTGCGATGCACTAGACCACGCCCACAAGATGGGCGTAATCCATCGAGACGTCAAGCCGACAAACTTCGTTCTCATCAATTACGACGAAGAGAAGGACTTTGTCAAAGTGGTTGACTTCGGCGTGGCGAAATTGATGAATACGACAGCGGATGGACAGCGACTCACTCAAGCCGGAGAAGTCTGCGGAAGTCCTGTCTACATGAGCCCAGAGCAATGCACAGGTGCAGAACTGGACCAGCGCTCAGACATCTATTCAATGGGAATTGTGGTCTACGAAACATTGACCGGCAAACTGCCAATCCTTGGTAAAACGATGGTCGACACGATGTCGAAACACATCAGCGAGATGCCGCCATCTTTTCAACAAGCTCGTCCCGACCTCTACATCCCTGAGCGTTTAGAACAGGTTGTTTTCAAAGCCCTGGCTAAGGATCCCAATGACCGCCATCAATCGATGGACGAATTACGGATAGATCTGGAAAACGCCATTCCTCGACCAGGCAAGAGCCAAGTTCTCAGGTCTGCGCCAGGCGATCAGCGCAGCCCAGGTGAGTTGCTCTCGCAATTTGTTGACGGCATTTCGATGAAAGTGTGGGCTGTAGTGCTCGCAGTTGTTGTATTGGGAGGACTGGGAATTCTGGAGCTGCGCAAAATGACAGATAGACCAGCGCAACCACCCGTTCAACAGGCAGCGCCTCCAAGTTCAGCCACGACAGCTACGCCCGGTACAGTAGTGCAACCGACTCCGACCGCGACGACTTCACCTGAAACGACCACCCAGACATCAACCACCGCGCCACCAGAAACTGCTGTCAAACCGACAACTACAAAACATCCAAACAAGAATCATGCCGCCAAAACAGACGGTGAAGAGGATCCTTCATCAGAACAGGCGGTATCAACTACGCCACCACTCCATCGTCGAGCATACAGCACATCGATCGTCGACATGATGCAATCGGCGTCCACCGACAAGCCCAAAAAACACAAGAAAGCTCGCGCCATAGCAGCTTCAACAGGGGGAGGCGGTCATGCTGCAGTTAAATCTGCAGACCCATGGTCCACTCTGCATCACAGTTACGAGCAGCATTAGGTCCTCGATTTTAGCTTCACACTGGCGCAGCCAAACCGTGGATCAACTGCTCAACCCGAGCCGGATCAACTTCATTTGACCACAAGCCATCAAACTTTAGAGAGCTGCCGACGATCAGTGCGTCTGCATGTTTGGCAAGCTTACTGATGTTCTTATAGTCCACACCTGAGCCGACAAGAACATGTGTGGCAACAGCCGCTCTGACGCTGCTCACTTCCTCTTCTTGAGGAGCATGGCCGGTTGCAGGTCCTGTCACGACAACACCATCTGCTTTGAAGAACTCAGCGTGCCGAGCGGTTTCAACAAGGTTGACATCGGCTGTGATGGCGTGGGAGGCGTGCTTCTTTTTGATGTCCGCGAATATCTTGATGTGTTCAGCTTTCAAAATTGCCCGTCGACGGATCAGTTCAGCGGCGCAAGATTGGTGCAGACCTTCATCTCCGACATGAGCGAAGACGAATCCTTCAACACGCAAGAAATCTAAACCAACGGCAACGGCAACGCCTAATGCATCCAGATTTGCCCCAGCCAGGATCTGGATGCCAATCGGCAACATAGTTTCATATTTAATTGCGTGCGCAATCACAGCCATCGCAGCGGTTGTCTCAGGTTCAACTCTTCCTCTTAAATAAGGAACGTCGTGCATATTTTCAATAATCAAAGCATCCACGCCACCGTCTTTGTAGGACATCGCGTCAGAAAGTGCCGTAGCGAGGACAGCCTCCATACTGCCGCCGTAGGATGCCGATCCTGGCAACGGTGGCAAGTGTACGACCCCGATCACTGAACACTTTCTTCCGAACATCTTTGAACCTCTTGCGACTAATGTGTGGACCAATCTAGCAACAATGCACGAACAGGCGAAGCTTCTAATTCCATAAATTTAAGTGGCGCAGCGACGAGAAAATATTCGCCACACCTGGCCGCCGTCAGATCCAAATTTTCAAGCCAAAATATTTCTTTGGCCAGCAGACCGTGATGCGCACAGAGAGTCTTTGACTGAGTATCATCCACAGATGGACTGTCCAAACCGACCAGACGAGTGCCGCGTTCGTACAACCAATCGACTAATTCCGTCGAGAGAAATGCATAATTGTCTTCGAAGACTTGATACCGGATTTGGTGACTGGTGCGGATCAGCAATCTGGTTGCTTTAGTTTTGAGATGATCTTCGATGTCTTCCGGTTTGATGGCGCCAACAAAAGGAGCGATGTCGATCACTTCAACCAAGCCCACAAAAGCATCCAACGACATCGAGCCGACTGTCTCGCTATCCGAATCCATGGAACCGCGCACGTGAACAGGCGCATCTACATGTGTGCCGACATGCGGACTCATCTTTAAGGCGGTCAAATTTATCACCTTACTGTCGTGGTGAGAGACAGTCACCTCACGACTGAATGGTGTGTCGCCGGGGAAACACGCACTATCGCTTTTGATTGGCTGAGAAATATCGACGATGCGAAATGGTTTCGAAAGAAGGTCGTGAACTTCGGTCATCACTCACACCGCCGATGATACTGAAACTTCGAAATTGAAATTAGAGCGGATGTGATCCGTACGAACTGGTGGCCCTACGTGCGCCTTATCCCGTTTGTGTTTCAGCAATCCAAGCTGCCTGAACAACTCCTTTACCAGAGCTTGCATGTGACGAGTCTCGTTGCCTGAGGATAACTTGATCAGAATTCCTAAACCATGCGGATATTTTTTGTTCGGCGCAACACCGACACCGAGCAATCCGTCAGCACCTTCTTTGGCAACTAAGGGAACTTCGTCAACATTGGCAAACAAGCCTGACATCAGTCGCGAGTCAAAGCGCTCTACACCACCGATTACTTGTGGATGGGCGCGCATCAAATGGCCGAGCTCATTCAACTGTGCAACGCGTTTGTTTGCAGACTTAGCACCGCATGCAAGTTGCAGATAGGCGTTCGCCATTTCCCTCGGAGTCATTCCAAAATTGGGGAGCTGGCAACCATCGGTGGTGACAAAGTTAAAGTCATTGATTGGTCTGTGCGTCACATCTGCCAACAGTTCTTTCAAGGGTTGAAAATGCTCGCCGTCAGGATCCGTATAGCTGGCCAAATCCTGCCCAGCCGATTTCAACGCCAACAGATAGCCGAAGTGTTTGCCACTGCAGTTGTGATAGATGGAGCTGGGCGGTTTGCCTTCCGTCTTCAGAGCTATCCTCATTTCATTGGCAAGCGGATACGTAGCAGGGCAGCGCAAAAGATGCTCCGAAACGTCGCCTATCGTCATGATCTCATCAAGCAATTTCAAATGCGCAGCCTCAGCGCTGTGCGAAGACATCATTAGAGTCAGATGCGACTGATTCAATTTGGAATAGTTATCGACTACTTCTTGAAAATGACTGAGAAGTTGCCATGGCTTGAGGAGCGACCGGCTCCACAGCATGTAATTGACATCCCCGTAGCTGAGGAGTTCTTTAGGCTGACTGCCTATCGTCCCCTCGACAACTGAAATCATCCCGTAGACTTGAACTTCCGTGATGCCACTGCGCTCGATGGTGTAGAGCGGCTGCCACGGGGATGCGCTTGAATTTGATTCTGTCATGCCTTAATCATCGCGTTAAAAGGCTTAAGGGTAAAGCAAAATGCCCAGGTTCGAAATAAATAATCACCTGAAACTTTGTCGACGGCGAACGCTCAATTCGTTGATGGTATCAAGTGTGATGACTTTGCCAGATTGTCGTGAAAACAGTTGACGGGACAACTTCAATTTCACGAAGAAACTTTTGCCTTGCCTCCAACCAATTTATTACCCAGGGAAACTTTTTCGTTAATTTCGCAAATTCCTTTGAACTTTTTGCCGGGAATTGACGTTAAAGAGTTATACACGCAGGTATGAAATAAATGAGCCAAGCTGAACTGATCACTGCAATCGTCTCGATAGGAGCGCTTCTCGCCGTATCATGGTGGACTGCAGTTGTCTTTCAAAGGCTGGAGTAAGCTGCGAATGGGGGATGACTCAATGAACAAGATGAGATTATTTGTCGGAGGCGTGTGCATCGTCTTGAATTGCGCTCCGGCGTTCTCACAAGGCACAAACCCGAGCGCAACCAGCAGCAACTATAAGGGTCTACAAAACCTGGTCGACAGCGTCAACGCTCAAGGGTCACCTGGGGCAGGTGGATCGGGCGGCGGAAACGGTCATAAATGGAAAGGCGGCGGCGGCTGGGGCGGAGGGGCCGGAGCGGGCTATTTACCGGCTGGCGGAACTAGTGGTTCATCTCTGGGTGCCGGTGCTGGTGCGACTGGGTCAGGGATAGATGCGATTGGCGGCGGTAAAAACGGCCAAGGCGGCAGAGATCCAGCAAAGATGGCCGAGCGCAAAGCTAGAATGTTGAAGCGATTTGACACCAACGGCGACGGAGCTCTTGATGACGCAGAGAAAGCCAAATTCCAGGCATTTAGAGCCGAGAGACGAGCTCAGCGACAAGCCCAAATGGGCGGAGGCGGGGCTGGTGCGGGCGCGCTGGGAGTCCCAGGCGGAGGCGGTCCTGGTGGACAGGGATGACCAGGCGGATTCGGTGAGCACAAACATAGACGGATGAACGGGGGAGGCGGGCCCGAGGGCGCAGCAATGCCAGGCGGACGAACTGGTGGTCCCGGTGACTTCCCAAATGGCTTCCCGGGCGGTCCCGGCGGACCGGGACCAAGTGGCGGCGCTCCTCTAACGCGATAATTTGATCAGGACAAAGCTAAAGGTATCGGGCGGGCTGGATTTCCAGTTCCGCCCTTTTTCCGGCATGCGCAAGTCGGCGCCACACCTGTCACTCCTGCCAAGAACCATCAGAAGTTCATGGCCTTGGTACTATTAACCACTACATTTACGATCGGTGGAGTCATATGAGCCAAGGTAATCAGGGCGATGATCGCACTGCGATCAACATTGAGCATGGCAAAGCGCCCCGTCCGCTGGGAGCTTATAGTCACGCAGTAAAAGCAGGCGGTCTTGTTTTTCTGGCCGGACAAGGTGCACGCGACGCCAGTACAGGCAAAGAAGCAGGAGTGACGCTGGCTGACGATGGCTCCGTTATCTCTTACGAGATTGAAGTGCAAACTAAAGCTGTTATCGAAAATATGATCGTGGTTCTAAAAGCATCTGGCTGCGCTATTTCTGATCTTGTCGACGTGACTGTATTCTTGAAAGACATGAAAGATTTTGCAAAATATAATTCCGTATACTGCCAATACTTCTCCTTCGACAATCCGCCGGCTCGCACAACTGTGCAAGTAGCTGACTTACCAGGCAACAACTTTATCGAAATCAAAGCGATTGCATTGCAGTCAAAAGAGGAGCGAGCATGACGACAGAAGTCCGAACCAAGACATTGCAACTCAATCATTACATAGGTGGAGAATTCACCAAAGGTTCAACGGGCGAGACGTTCGACACCATCAATCCGGCCACTAACGAAGTAATCGCCACAGTCGCATTAGGCACCGCGGATGATATCGACAGAGCGGCAAAAGCGGCACGCAAAGCATTTGAAACTGGCCCGTGGGTGCGCATGTCGATCAGGGAACGCTGCGATGTTTTAAGAAAGATCGGCGACCTGATTTTGGCAAAGAAAGAAACATTTGCCCGCGCAGAATCTATGGATGCGGGTAAGCCGATCAGCGAGAGTCTCGAGGGCGATATTCCGCGCTCTGCATACAACTTTCACTTCTTCGCGGATTATGCGCAGGCTGTGCACGAGGACCTGTATTCCGTTGGAGAGTTCGAAAGACACCTGGCTGTGCGCGAGCCTCTGGGCGTCTGCGGATTGATCACACCGTGGAATTTGCCACTATATTTGGCGACTTGGAAAATTGCACCTTGCCTGGCCATGGGAAATTCATGCATCCTTAAACCGGCCGAATGGACGCCTTACACCGCCACATTATTTGCAGAAATCGTACAAGAAGCGGGATTGCCAGATGGCGTATTCAACATCGTGCACGGCTTTGGTGCAAATGGTGCCGGCGAAGCACTGACACGACACCCGCTTGTGGACAGCATTTCGTTTACTGGAGAAACATCAACAGGTAAAGCAATTATGGCCGCTGGTGCGCAGACACTGAAAAAGCTTTCCTTTGAACTGGGCGGCAAAGGAGCAAACATCGTCTTCGCAGATGCGAATCTCGAAGAAGCCGTAACCACCTCTGTTCGTGCTGCTTTCAGGAACCAGGGAGAAATCTGTCTGGCTGGTTCACGACTGTTCGTTGAAGACAAAATTTTCCCTGAATTTGCTGAACGTTTTGTAGAAAAAGTGAAACAGATAAAGGTAGGCGATCCACTTGATCCCCAAACACAAATGGGAGCCCTGATCAGCAAAGAGCATTTGAGCAAAGTCGAAAGCTACTTGGAAATCGGTAAGAAAGAAGGAAAGTTGCTGACCGGGGGCCACAGAATCAGTGAATTACCAAATGGAAATTTCCTGGCACCATCCGTCTTTACTGGTCTGCCCTTCGACTCGCGTTTTTGCCAGGAAGAAATATTTGGTCCGGCAGTACCATTGATACCATTCAGCAGCGAAGAGCAGGTCATCGACATGACGAACAGCACCCCCTACGGGCTGTCAGCCAGTGTTTGGAGTCAGGACGTTGATCGCTGTCATCGTGTGGCAACCAGACTGAGGTCCGGAATGGTATGGGTGAACTGCTGGTTTGTGCGCGAATTAAGGGCTCCATTTGGTGGACAAAAATCATCCGGATTGGGACGTGAAGGCGGTAAGTACAGCCTCGACTTTTTCTCGCAAACAAAAACAATCTCCTATAAATACAAAAACAAGTAGGTGCGACCTTGGATCTAAAAATTAAAGGCAAAAGAGCGCTAGTCTGTGCTGCGTCAAAAGGTCTTGGGCGAGCGATCGCCATAGCTCTTGCAGATGAAGGAGCAGAGCTAATTGTGTGCGCCCGTAGTGCCGACGAACTATCCGTGGTGGCAGCCGAAATTGAGTCAAAAACAAAAATCAAACCGACAGTGATTTTAAGCGATCTATCAAAAGAAGCTGATCGGCAAAAGCTGATCGAAGCCACATTGTCTGCCGGTGGAGTCGATATCCTGGTCCACAACACTGGTGGACCCAAGCCAACCTCGGTCGAGGATACAACTCAAGCAGACTGGCAAGAAGGTTTTCAGCAGCTGTTTCCGGCAGTTGCCCAGTTGAACGAAGCCTTCATTCCTCATATGAAAGAACAGAATTGGGGACGCATTGTCTGTGTCACTTCGCTCTCTGTTTTAGAACCGATTACCAATCTGGCAATCTCAAATGCGATGCGCTCGGCAGTAACATCAATGCTCAAGACTCTCGCCGATGAAGTGGCAAAACACAACATCTCCGTCAACTGCATTGCCCCCGGGGCGATTTGGACCGGGCGCATTGAAAATCTGATCCGAATCCGCCGAGAAAAGACAGGTCAAACCGAAGAAGAATACATGGCTGAATACGTCAAGCCGATTCCGGCGGGACGATTAGGAACTCCTGAAGAATTTGCGGCTGCCGCAGTCTTCTTATGCTCAGAACAAGCGTCGTACATTACTGGTTCAACCCTGTGCGTCGACGGCGGTAAACGCAGATCAACCGTCTAATCTGTATTAGCAAGCGCTCTTCGATGTGTTGCCTGCGCATTGTCTACGTCGTGCCAAAGTATTGCCAAGCTCTCTCTGCGCATTAACAAGCTCCTCTGAACGCCAGCTGATGGTATTATTTTGCTTCAGCGCAGCAAATAAGCTGCCGTCGTGCAAATCACCGTGAGGATGTAGCAGTGAAATTTCTAGTGCTTGGCGCAGGCCGTATGGGTTATGCCGCAGTATTTGACTTGATTCGCAGTCCGAAAGTCGAGCAAGTAATCGTCGCCGACTTCGATATCAAGCGCGTGGAAGCTTTGCTAGACATGCTGGCGGATCCGAAAATCGTTCCGGTTGAGTTGGATGTGAAAAAATTCGACGAAGTAGTGGAGTTAATGGCAGCATGTGATGCCTGCATCAGCTGTGTCACCTACCACCACAACTATGATTTGGCCAAAGCCGCACTGAAAGCTGGAACACACTTCGTCGATCTGGGCGGAAACGAAGAGATGGTAGCGAAAGAATTCTTGCTCGATGATCTGGCAAAAGAGCGCGATATAGCGATCATGCCCGACCTCGGTTTAGCACCGGGCATGGTATCAATGTTGGCTGTCAATGCGGCCGACAGTTTAGACGAACTTTATGAGATGCGTATTCGAGTCGGCGGACTACCAGTCGATCCAGACGGTCCTCTCAAGTATGCGCAGTTCTTCGCAATCGACGGACTAATCAATGAATACGTAGAAGATTGCACAGTCGTACGCGATGGAAAAGAATTTCAAGTTCCATCTCTCACAGACAATGAGGAGATTGAATTTCCAAAACCGTTCGGCAAATTGGAAGCATTCAACACCTCAGGCGGAATCTCAACTCTTCCCAAAACGTACGCTGGAAAAATCCAGCACATGGACTACAAAACAATCCGTTATCCAGGACATTGCGACCAAGTTTTTCTGCTTAAACATCTTGGACTAATGAGCTCAGAATTGGTTGATCTGCCATCTGGCAAGATCAAACCGCGCGATTTGCTCTCAGATCTTTTAGTCAAATCATTGCCTCAAGACGAACCAGATGTGGTGCTCGTTCGAGTCACCGTCACTGGTGTCAAGGATCGCGAACCAGTGCAAATCGTATGGGAGTGCATCGACTACAACGATCAGGCAGACAAAGTTTCGGCGATGATGCGAATGACTGCGTTTCCAGCCTCCATCGTCGCTCAGATGATGGCACGCGGAGACATAACGGACCGTGGAGTACTGAAACAAGAAACAAGCGTTCCGGTCAAACTATTCCTGGCAGAACTGGAAAGCCGTGGCATTAAACTGACGATGACCGAACGCGCTCCGGTTGCTTCTTAGGTTAACCAGCCGAACCCAAGCCCCAAAAGCATTGCCAGATAAACGTTTCGCGACTTTAACAGGTACAGTGCTGCCCTCCAAAACTGAACCGATGTCGGTTCAGTTTTAAAATCTTCATCCATTGACTCTGCGGGGATTTCGAGGAAAAGACGCCTCCAACTTTCCAGCACAGATTAACTTGACATCATTTATATGTAGAGGCAAAATATCCTCAGTCTCAGCTCATAAATTACCAGCTTGCCCCGTTTCTATAGGTCCGACAGGTCGCGTTTTGCGATTCCCCGTCAGGATCACAGGTCAT
>JBBQFO010000082.1:0-19065 GCA_038322035.1 Candidatus Obscuribacterales bacterium | reverse complement strand
CTCTCGACCAGTTAGCCGCAAACACTGCTTGTGCAGCTGTTATTCGTGCGTACTCAGCCCAGTCGATTTGAGTGCCGCTGGACATCAAACTCGTGGCGCTGCGCAAAGCATCCATTGGATGCGACTGCTGCAATACAAAAGGACTCTTCTTCAAGAGTTCGTAGGCTTCAATTCGCCCTCCGCCGAATTTGGCTTCCAGATCTTTTTCGGACGTCGGTGTCGTGCCGCCCGTAGTCCAGAGCAGCGCGCAAGTCTGTTCAAACGTGGAATTGAACGCTAATTCCTCGGAGTCGTGACCGCAAATGATCAGCTTGCCCTTCGCTCCATCTACATCGGAGATGCGAGTTTCGGCAACGACGACGCCGTCCAATCCACTACTAATTACTGCTGTATCTACCATTCTAGCCTCGCTTGGCGGAGAAGTCAGGAGCTCGACAAAAGGTGAATTTATAATTCCTAATCAATATATCAACTGGGCGCCGCTACATATACATCAAAATCTAGCGAGAAGATTAAATAAATGATGTGTTGATTTGAGTCAATCAATATATCAATATATTGAACAGGTTGAGAAACGCGCCGGAACATCGATGTCAGATTGGCATCTTAATAGCGCCAGTCCACTCAGTCGTTATTGCAGCTAATGCGCAGAGAACCTTCCAGGAGGTACACACATGGATTTGACAAGAGCCGAACAAGTCACTGAGTTGATAGAATCATGGGAACAGGACGCCCGGTGGCAAGGCATTACCCGGAACTACTCAGCAGAAGATGTCGTTCGTCTTCGTCCATCCATACAGGTCGAACACACTCTGGCCAAAAAGGGCGCGCTTAGATTCTGGCAAACATTCAAGACTGAAAAGTTCGTCACCGCTCTTGGTGCAATGAATGGATCGCAAGCCGTGCAAATGGTTCGAGGTGGATTGAAATCCATCTATCTTAGTGGCTGGCAAGTCGCTGCTGACGCCAATTCTTCCAAGCAAACCTATCCCGATCAAAGTCTCTATCCATCAAACAGCGTGCCGGACTTGGTCAAACGTTTGAACAACGCATTGATGCGTGCCGATCAAATAGATGCTTCTGAAGGCGTTGATGATCTAAACTGGTATGTGCCGATTATGGCTGATGCTGAGGCTGGATTCGGTGGACCTGTTCACGCCTTCGAGCTGATGAAGAGCATGATTGAAGCTGGTGCAGGCGGCGTTCACTTCGAAGACCAGTTAGCTTCTGAAAAGAAATGCGGTCACCTTGGCGGCAAAGTTCTCGTGCCGACTTCGCAATTCATACGCACTTTGACTGCGGCTCGTTTGGCTGCCGATGTGCTTGGAGTGCCAACAATAATTGTGGCAAGAACAGACGCTTTGGATGCGACGCTTTTGACTTCGGATATCGATCCGATCGACAAGCAGTTCATCACAGGCGAAAGAACGCCCGAAGGATACTTCAGAGTCCAAGGAGGCATCAAGCCGGTCATTGCTCGTGCTCTCGCTTATGCTCCGTTCGCTGATTTGATTTGGTTCGAAAGCTCGAAGCCAGATTTGGCAGAGGCGAAGGAATTTGCTGAAGCCGTGCATGCAAAATTCCCAGGCAAGATGTTGGCCTACAACTGCTCTCCATCATTCAATTGGAAACAACACTTGGATGATAAGACGATTGCGACCTTCAATGCTCAACTTGGCGATATGGGATTCAAATATCAATTCATCACTCTAGCCGGATGGCATGCAACCAATCTGAGCGCATTCCAACTTGCCCAGGAGTATGCAAGGGTCGGAATGCCTGCTTACGTTGCTTTGCAAGAAGTAGAGTTCGCCAATCAAGAGAATGGCTACACTGCCGTGCGTCATCAACGCGAAGTCGGCACAGGATACTTCGATAAAGTACTGAACACCATCAGTGGTGGCGAAGCATCAACTTCTGCGCTCAAGGGTTCTACGGAAGAGCAGCAATTCACAGGCGATCATGCTAGGGCTTCCAGAGTGCCGGTGGGCCGCTTCTAAACCCAAATCAATCGATCCTGTTTCGTCAATGAATTCGTCAAAAGGTACGTCTCTAAAGACGTGCCTTTTGTAGATCTGGAGCTAACAGTCTCTAACAGGCAAGAGCTGTAACGGATTATGTCTCTAACAGATTACGGTTTTGCAAAGAGCTGTGTATGCTCAAATTAAAACAGTAACGCGCAAGAATGTTGCAGCAATTGAGGTGGTCTCTTTATTTGCACTTATATTCTGGCTATTGAATAAGCTATCCAGTTCTTGCTGAAGAACATCGGCCCGACCATCTTTTTCTGCTGCGTCGAATGCATTCATTGTCGGTCCGTAGAATTGTCTGAAGGCACAGACTAATTCTGATGGTGCACCTAAGTAGTTGAATGCATAAGTGTCCCTGATGAATGACACTTTTTCTTTGGAAATTCCGGCTCCCTGAAATCGTTCGATCACATTATCTTCGATGCCCCACGTCATTGGACTGATGAAGCCTTCCGGTGGTGGCGGTGCATATGATGAGCAGATTTTCAATATTTGAGCCACCAATGTTGGATCGTTGGGAATCCAATTGCCCATAACAATCCGACCTCCAGGACGCGTCACCCGCACCATTTCTTTGGCCACATCGAACGGTTTTGGGGCAAACATAGCTCCAAAGATGCTGACGAGTAGATCGAAACTTGCGTCTGCTAGTTCGCTGAGATCGGAGGCGTCTCCTTCTTGAAACTTGCAGTTCGTCAGTCCGTGTTCGCTGGAACGCTTGTTTCCCGCCTCGACAAGATTGCTCGCGATATCGACGCCTAACACTTCCGCGCCGCGTTTCGCCGCTGGCAGTGCCGTTGTCCCATCGCCGCATCCCAGATCTAAAACCTTCAGACCTTCCGTTATTCCGATCCGATCGACGAGAGCTTCTCCGCTTTCTCTCATGCTCTCTGCGATACGAGTGAAATCACCTTTCTCCCAAAGCGCTTTATTGGGATTGCTCGCTAATCTGTGCATTATCTTTACTCCGTGTATTAGTCTTCGGTCGGTGTGGACTTGCCGGTTCGTCGATATTATCCTTTGTGATTTTTCCGCTCGGATCACGCCACTCTGTGTAAACTTCTTTTCCAGTTCGAGGGGGTGAGCCGCCTTTGGCGTAGTGCTTGTCATGCAGGCAAAGTGAACCAGAAAGTGGATCCCTTACCCAATTCACCATTGATGCCGATCATTCCGCCGTGCTGCTCGACAATTGCCTTTGCAATCGACAGCCCCAAGCCGGTGCTGTGAAATTCTGTTTGTATGGTATTGAGCTGACCGAACTTTTTAAAGAGCCTGGCAATTTGATCGCTTGCGATTCCTGGACCAGTATCAATCACCTAACCGAAGACTGCGGTTAGTCCAACCGAGACTGGAACGATTGTTAACAGCTGAGCGGCTGACACAATGCGGTTTGATGCGGAGCGCATCATGAGGGTAATGATGCTCAATATTGCAAAGCAGAAAGCTGTGTTCGGTGCCATCTGATTCGGAGTGGTTTCGCGCGATAGTTTCTCTGCAAATAGCACTTTGTCTAAATGCATTTGCGTATGAAAAAACACCTCACCGAGTTTTCCTGTATTGACTGCGAGCACCACTAGAACAGCCACTAAACCGATTAATTTTGCATTGGGGTGATTGAGTTGGCGTAAGAGGCGAGCTGTTTCCAAGCCCAGCAAAGTGAAACATATGGCGGAAATTGGATTTATTGCTGTTGAACCCACTAATCGTTTGAGGAAGTCTATGTCGCACAGCCAACCGATCAACGCGGCACATGCCATCACTATTGGAAAAATGGAGAAGGCGTACTTCATAAAATAGTCAGGGGACCATCCTGCGATTAACGATAGGAGAGGCTAGTAATTTATGCCCGGGGGCATTGTCGACTATAAACATCTTGAATTAGTCGTTTGGGCAAATCCAGTTCGTTCCATTTGCGAATTAATGAGCATTCTTACCAGTCGGGGATGTTGAGCTTGCACCAAGTGAATGAAGTCAAAGAAGGCACCCTTGAGGAAGACGCCCTGACCATGCGGAGTTCAAAAGGCATAGCTGCGTTAAAACCAGTCAATAATATGACATGTAGTGCTATAGTCGACATTGCTAATAATAACTAACATATTTGGGTATGAGGAGATCAGTGATCTCCTCTGTGATTAACGCGACCGAGGCACCGCACGACTTGCCGCATCCTTGACCCTAAGCACCGTCAGATGTTGCGGGAACTTGGCGTTCCCTTAGACATTCCAACGAGAGGCGGGCACAACATCCTAAGCCGTCTGTGCCTTGCCCGACCGAAGCTACATTGTTGCTCGCGGGCATTGTTGAAGAGGGAACCGTTTCATCTTCAGCTTCGCACGGCACTCGCAAGTTTTTAAGTCTGCGATATGTGGACGATGCGGACCATGCCAGCCCCATGCTTCGCAGAAACCGAGGAAAACCAGGAACCCAGGAAGTCCAGGAACCCAGGAAACCCGGTAATTCACCAAAGCAGCGGGCACAACTTTATGTTTAAAAGTCGAGTTTCACTTGAGCCAATCACTGAACCAGGCGAACTGGCACGGTTGAGCGCACAGAAGGAACAAGCAGAGCTGCTTGATTTGACCAACGACGCAATTATAGTGCGCGATCTCGACGGAGTAATCGGCTATTGGAATCGAGGCGCCCAAACAACTTACGGGTTTACCAAAGAACAAGCCATCGGTCAAAAGTTGCAAGAACTGCTTAAGACCGAATATCCAAAGCCGCTGCAAAACATTGTCCAAGATGTAATCACCTACGGGCGTTGGGAAGGGGAGCTGACTAATATTGCGCGCGACAGCAGAAGGGTGGTTGTCTCGAGTCGATGGGTTTTACGAACCGACCCCGACGGCGGCTCCTCCATATTGATTAACAGCAATGAAATCAGTGCAAAGAAGGTGGCTGATGTACTTCTCTTAGCTGCAGAGCGGCAAGCCGAGGACGTCCTTGCCGCTGCGCAGCAGCAAGCTGAGGTTGTGCTTGCTGCCGCGCAGCAGACGCGCTTTGGACAGCGCCCTGTCAAAACAGAACCGACCGAGCTGTTGCGATTGATTTTGCAGAGGGAGCAAGCCGAGATTCTCGATCTTACCCACGACGCAATCATAGTGCGCGATCTAGAGGGTGTGATTGGCTATTGGAATCGAGGCGCTCAAGAGACGTACGGATTTACGAAGGAAGAAGCGATTGGTAAAAAGTCGAACGATCTTCTCAAGACAGAATATGTGACACCACTCCAAGAAATTGAGCAAGATCTGCATGCGTGCGGGCGGTGGGAAGGAGAGCTAACCAACTATGCGCAGGACAACAGCAAGGTAATAGTCGCAAGTAGATGGGTGTTGAAGGAAGACTCAGATGGGCGTCCATTTTCGATACTTGAAGTCTCTAGTGATGTGACGTTGCAGAAGCATGCTGAAATAGTGCTTTTAGTCGCACAGAAGCAAGCCAGAGATGTGATCGCCGCCGCCCAGAAACAGGCGCAGGTAGTGCTGCTGGCTGCGCAGCAAAGCCGATCCGACCAGCGCCTCCGCCTGGTAGTGGAAGCGGCTCCCAATGGCATGCTCATGGTCGATCAAAATGGAAAGGTGGCGCTGGTTAATTCCCAGCTTGAGCGTCTCTTTGGCTACGGACGCGAGGAACTTTTAGGTCAATCGATCGAACTGCTTGCGCCGGAGGCGTTACGCGGTCAACCTGCATGTATTGGCGATAGTCTCTTTGTCGCTCCCCAGACAAAAGAAATGACCAAAGGAGACTATTTCGGACAACGAAAAGATGGATCTCTGATTCCGGTCGAAATTGGATTGAGCCCTCTGACAATCGACGGTGAAAACTTCGTCCTGGCGGCAATTGTCGACATCACCGAACGCAACCGAAAAGAGGAATTTCTGCAAGAAAAAATAAGTGAGCTTGGCAGATCGAACGAAGAACTTGAGCAGTTTGCCTATGTTTGTTCGCACGATCTGCAAGAGCCTTTACGTGTAATTTCGAGCTACACACAGCTGCTTTCTAAGCGGTACAGAGGCAATCTTGATGAGAAGGCCGATCTGTTCATCGACTTTATTACAGACGCATCAAAACGGATGCAGGTGCTTGTAAATGACCTGCTGGTTTTCAGCCGCCTGCAAACCAAGGCACAGGAGTTTAAAGAAGTAGACTGCTCATCGATCGTAAGCATGGCACTTGCTAATCTCAAGCTTGCCATCGATGAATCTGCTGCCACAATCACCTGCGACAAATTGCCAGTAGTTATGGGCGACACCTCGCAGTTACTGCAGCTATTCCAAAATCTGGTGAGCAATGCCCTCAAGTTTCAATCGCGAGACTCAGCGCCTGTCATCGAAATCTCAGTACGAAAAGAGGGCAATTTCTGGCTCTTTGGCGTGCGAGACAACGGAATCGGGTTAGACATGCAATTTGCGGATCGTATATTTGTTATTTTTCAGCGACTCCAGGTCAAGGAAGACTATCCGGGAAGTGGCATAGTCCTTGCCGTTTGCAAAAAAATTGTGCAACGACATCGTGGTCGAATTTGGCCCGAGTCATCGCCCGGAAACGGAACCACGTTTTACTTCACTATTCCGTGTATCACTAAGGATGTGATCAAAGGTGGAAGTGGGAAGATCACACTGCTTGGTTTAAAGAGGTCCGAATAAATGAACGTACTTTTGGTGGAAGATAATCTCGCTGATTTGACCTTGATTCTTGAAGTCTTGAAAGATGAGAAAATAGCAGTCGACGTTAGCGTTGTCCGAGATGGCATGGAGGCTATGGATTACCTGAACAAGAAAGGGCAATACAAAGACGCTATTTCCCCCGATTTGGTGCTACTTGATCTGAATTTGCCCAAAAAAGACGGTCGAGAAGTGCTTGCAGAGATGAAGAGTTCGCCGGAGCTGAAGCTCATTCCCGTAGTGGTTCTCACGACGTCACAAGCCGAAGAAGACATAATCCGCAGCTATGATTTGCAGGCGAGCTGCTATGTTACTAAAACGATAGATCTCGATCAATTCATCAAAATAGTCAAATCAATTGACGGATTCTGGTTCACAGCAGTGAAGTTTGCCCCTAAACAATGAGCACACAGCAACATCTCACTATGCGAGACGAAGACAACTTGAAACATTCCCGTCGCATTGAGGAGAATCTGGTTCCGAGCAGGTTTAAGCAGACTTCAGTCCTACTTGTCGAAGACAACTTGGCTGATGCCGTCTATGTCGAGGAGATGCTTCCTTCGGCTTTCTACAAGGTGCAGAGAGTGTCAAGTCTGGCTGCGGCGCACGAGATTAACAGCGACAGCATTGACGTTGTTCTGTTGGATTTGTCGTTACCGGACGGCCATGGACTGCAAACATGTGTTTCCATGATCGAGCACGCACCGCTCGCTCCAATCATCATACTCACTGGTCTCGAAGACGAAGAAATTGGACTGAGAGCCGTTAAGCTCGGCGCACAGGACTTCATCTTAAAACGCGAAATTACCGAGAGCACACTTGCACGCAGCATTCGCTATGCCATTGAGCGCAAATCATGGGAGGAAGGAGTTCGTCAAAGTGCTATTCAAGCAAAACAATCGGAGGCTCAAGCACGCGAGATTGCCGCTAATCTCGAGCTTTCATTGAAGGCCTCCAATACCGGGGTCTGGTCATGGGATTTCGTCAACGACAAACTGAAATCGGACTCTCGACATGCAGCTCTTTTCGAGTGCGATGAAGATAATTTCGGCGATACGTTGCAACACTTCTTAGATCGAATCCACGTCGATGACAGAGATGCCACCGCGCATGCAATCAAGTCAGCTGTAAAGGAAAAAACTGGCTATCATACCGAGTTCCGAACTGTTTGGTCAGATGGTTCCACTCATTACATAACAGCGCGAGGCCAAGTTCTTTCAGATCGGTCGGGAGTTGCTGTGTTTATGGCTGGTATTTGCACAGATGTGACTAGCGAGAAGGAAGAACAGGAAAACGCTAAACGGCTGCTAGTGCTCGAGAAGCACGAGGATTTTATAGCAACCTTGACTCACGACCTGAAGAATCCATTGATTGGTGCTGAGCGGCTCTTAGAGATGTTTATGCAAGGCCAACTTGGACCGCTGGAGGACGAGCAGCGAAAGCTAATTGGGTTGATGAGGCAATCAAATTCTGACATGCTCGCATTGATCCACAATCTTCTGGAAGTTTATCGCTTTGATGCGGGCGCACCGCCATTCGATTTTTCTCAAGTCGAAGTGGCAAAGTTATCCGCGATTTGTGTCGAACAGTTGCGTGGTGCTGCACAAGCTGGCGGTGTCGACTTGAGTACAAACTTTTTGTCAGGCGACCACACTATAACGGTGGACATAATTGCTCTGAGACGGGTGTTGATGAATCTAGTCGGCAACGCTATCAAATTCACGCAAGCCGGTGGAATCATAACAGTGTCGGGAAAGAGAGTGGGTGAGCATTATATTCTGGAAGTTACTGATAATGGCTCTGGCATCGCTCCAGATGATGTGGAACAACTGTTTAGACGGTTCTCGCAAGCGAAGTCTACAAAGAGATATGGAACTGGCACCGGATTAGGATTGTATCTGTGCCGCCAGTTAGTAGAGGCTCATGGTGGACAAATAACCTGCACAAGTGTTGATGGTGCGGGGACCGTTTTCACGGTCGTTTTGCCAATCGATCAATAATGCTGATTGAGCCAGCTAAGACGGGTTTGATCATAAGTTTTCACTTTCCCAATTACTAAGGTTTTTCAGCACCGCAGCTCGCACTTTGTCGGGATTAGATCTGAGCTTTGCATAGACTCCCTGCATTCGTTCGAGCGCGGGGAAATAGACCGCTCCCCAATTGGCCATCTCAATCAAAATGGGCAGCAATGCCTTTCCTTTTTTCGTCAAATAGTAAAACTTACGCGATTTGTTTTCGGGATGCTCTTGCTCGTCCACGATTTCTGCAGAAACAAGTTTTTTCAATCTATCAGAGAGAATGTTTGTGGCTATCGCCTCTGGGCTCGCCAGAAATTCCTTATATTCATGTTTGCCGAAAAACATCAAATCTCGAACAATCAGCAGTGTCCATTTGTCTCCGAGCAGATCGAGCACATTGCTAAATACACATTCTGAACGTTGTGATGTTTCAATCTTCATGCTTCCATTCTACCAACTACTTGCAAATTGCAAGTGGGATTTGTATAATAACATCTACTTGCAAAATGCAAGTGGGTTGAATGAAGGCACAATGAGGCTACGAATGGCTAACGCAACTATTCCGAAATTAGACAAACCCGGAGCCGGTCTGCCATTCTATGAATGGGCAGTGGCAAATTACATACTGGTTCCGTTGCGTTTGAATACTACATCCATCCAGAAAGCACTGGCAGAAGTTGACAGCGAGCGCGCTCAAATTGAAGCGCTGGTTAGTGCTCTGAGTGTGACTCAATTGAACGAGCAGCGCCTGATTCCGAGGTTGATTGGGCTCGAGGACAGTTCGCGTTTTTGGTCTGTTGCTATGGCTCTCGAGCATATTGTCATAGTCAATTCGAGAGCATTGCAGTTGGTCAAAGCGCTGACGAATGGGGTTACACCGGCCGGGAAAACTTCCACCGCTGACGTAAAACCAGGTGAGGTAGATGCAGCGACAATCGTTTCGAAGTTTCTGTCGAACTCGAAAGAATACGTTGATGTCGCTGCGTCACTAAATCTTGATGCACACCCGAATGTCACGTATCAGCATCCGTGGTTTGGAAAAATGAACGCCAAGCAATGGGTCCTTTTCGCGGCTCCGCATATGGGAATTCACAGAAAGCAGATTGCCGAAATTATCCATCGACTTTAGTTGAGGCCTTAGTCCTGCGCCTCGTTTCAGGCAGCAGGAAGAGATTTAATCCCCGCGGGTTCAAATTCTGGCGAACTCTCACAAATATTTCGCGTCGCCGGTGAGATATATAAAGGGGTTCAGCCCGAGCTTGGGAATAATGTTTAGAGGTCCTGTGGACCAGTGGTGAGATATGGTCGAACACTTCGGCGACGATAGCAAAAAATCCGCGCACACTGAACTAGGCTCGCTTTCGGACTTTGGCATCAGCTTGGTTGACAGCGCATTGGCTCGTCCTTACAACGCGACGATTGGCACGATCGCCCCCAAAATCGACCTGTCGAAGGACTACAATCACAACTCTTATGCCGCCAAGATAGGCGACTTCGGCGGCACTGCGGTAGATGTTGTAGTTCTCTCCAAGTTTGCAGGGGCTGGCGTCTCCAAGGCTTTAGGCACGGGAGCCGAGAGCGGATTGATTTCAGCTTCACTGGCTGAAAATAGACTGTTTTCATCGACACTATCACTTTCTACAACAGGTGCATTGTATGGCGGCGTCTTCACTCCAGGTTCATTCCAAGATCGTCTAAAAAATGCCACCATCGATGCCGCCACATTTGGAGTGATGGGGGCTGCTTCGACGCAATTAGGGCGAGTCGGATTTTTAGGAAGTCCTGGCAGTCGCACTTTTATGCAAGAAATGGGATTGGGTGCATTATCAGGCGCGCCTGGTGGCATTGTCAATGCGGAAGTGACGTCGCTTGTGAATGGACGAGGTTTGACATTCGACGCGGGTACGCTTGGAAAATCTGCTTTGTATTATGGAGCTTTTGGTGCCGCCATGGGTGGTATCGGACATGGCGTTGCAAAAGGCAGCGAAATGGCTCGCAGTTGGTGGACTAACAGTTCGGCCGACGCAGGTTCTCGGACCGCACCAACCGAAGCAGTTGATGGTGTAAGTGGACCGAAATCGGCGCCCGCAAAATTCAATATTCCGGAAACTGGAAATATTGAGTTGGGCAGTATGATGCGAGACCTCTCACCGGCAGATCAAATTCGACTGGTTCAAGAAGTTGTTAAAAGCCGTCCAAGTGTGCCGGTTGGAAGTTGGATGAGATTGATTGGGGCAGAGGAGATGCCCAATTTCTTGAGAGCTACCGATCAGCTGTTCCCAACCACTGCATTAGACACCGCCAATTTTCTAGTTGAATCGCGAAACATGCGTCCTCCGACTTCAGATTCACCACCAGTGGATTTCACTGGTTGGGAAAGAGCAATCGAAATGGTCAAAGCGGAGAAAATAGAAGTTGCTCATGCTGCTGGTGGCACCGCCGGATTAGCGGCGTTTTCTGTGATGCAATCGAGGCAGTCAAATGATTTCGACACAACCGTTCAACCACTGAATCGCTCCAGAACTGATGCGATTCGCCGGGAGATACAGCCTGAGAACAACCACGCAAATCAGCGTGGTGCAGCTCCAGCTTCACAACCTGTTTGGAAAGAGTCGCTCGCTGACAAATTGAGAAGAGTTTCTCCGGGCACTCCCGAATCCGAATGGATAATTAAGCGCTAAACGCCTTGGCCAGAATCGTCTTTGAGAACCCTAGAAAACGTCATGCTGCATTATGATGTGTCTTTTGGCACAACCGAATTTACAAATTCGCCCTGCCACCAGTGATGAGTGGGTTACCGCATCGCAAGGCACTATTCGTAGTGGCATCTTGTGATCGACTAACTGGTTGGCTTTGAGCTTTTCACCTGGCTTTATCGCCACGTTCGCATAACAAACCGATCCCATCTTTTCGTGAAATTTCCCCCAATCTCTCGCCGTCATGCCTGCAATTTGACTTTCAGTCACTTCAAAGCCGAGGTCTTGAATTGAAACGACCTCCGCCCCGTTCAACGCCGTAAAGCTTTTTCTGCCTACAAGTTTCCTGCATGAAATGACGGCATCGGCGGGAACTTGGTCGATGTTGATCTTTCGTTCCTCTACGTCGGCTACGTTGAACGCATGCCCCTTCGCGATTTTGCGAGTAGTGAAAGCGACTGGCATAGTGCGGGGAAGTTCGTCAGTGATTCCAGAATCTTTGATCACTTTCTTTTCAAGTTCTTCGAAACTAGCGGACTGGACGCATCGAGGAATTGTACTGAGCACCAAAACTATGATGATCACTAAATGTCGACTGGATGGCATTAGCGGCACTGCTATTCTCCTGCGGGGATCTCTTGCCTTCAAGCAGTCGGACAGCTTCTCCTCTTGTGGCACTGATCAGTTCCGAGAGAAAAGTTTGGGCAGGTCGATTGATTTTACTTTGATAGGGTTGCTGTTTAGACTTCTTTCTTCCCAGACCACGGTCAATTTATCACCATCAATTGCTACTGCTGGAGCCATTTGAATTGCCGATGAATGGGAGATTTTGATCGGTCGATGAGCGTTGTTCGACGAGTTCGACAGCATCTTCAACCGAATTCTTGGAAGGCTCAGACCAAGCGCTCTATCCGGCCAGACAATCGCCGTTCGATCGGTTCTGTCAGTCGTCATTTCAGCTGCACTTGCAATTGATCCTGTGTCAGTAACACGAATGGGCTGCGGCAGCGGACCGTTGCCGTTTAAGGCGACGCACCAGATGTCAGCAGCGCCTTCACGGTCAGCTCTGTCCAACCAGGTAATAAAGACCTTGCCGGTCGAACCGCAGGCGACGACAGGATGATAGGAGTAGCGTCGAGTGTTGCTGACATCTTTGGCTGTTGACCAAACATTCTGTGTTCGCTGCGCATAATAGATCTGATGGTTCGTTGCTGAAGTAGGATCCTCTTCTTTCCATGCAGCGTGAACTGTTCCGTCTGGAGCGATAGCTAAAGTTGGTTCAGATGAATCACCCGGTGTGCCGCTCACATTTTCCAACTGTCGATCTTTGGACCATGTTTTTCCGCCGTCAGTTGAAGATGCGTAAAAAATATCTCGTGTAGGGGCAGCAGTTGGGGTGTCTGCAAAGATCACATGCAGTGAATCGTCCGGCCCGATCGCCAACTGTGGGTCGCGCGAAGCACCCGGTGTCTGGCTTATGTTGATCGGAGTAATCCACGTGCGACCGTAATCAGTCGAGCGAGTGAAATAAATTTCTGGGTTGTATACACCATATGCAGTGTCAGTCCAAACCACGTCTATGGCGCCATTTTTTTCAACTGCGACTCGCGGGCGAGTCGAGACTCCTTCTGTAGGATGAACGTCTAATCGTCTTGTCCAGGTTTTTCCGCCATCGTTGCTGTTTGAATAGTAAATGTCAGCAGCGCCTGTTCTACTGTCTACGCCCTCGAAAACTATAAAGACATGGCCGCGACCGTCCGACGATATCGACGGCGTGTGCCCTTCGCCTAAACTTTTGGTGCTCGCTTGCACGTCAGGAGGCAAGCTAAAAGCGCCTAAACCGATTATGAACACTGCTGACAACAATGCTTTGCGTCTCATGGGACTCCTCTAGCTCTTCACAACTTATTACTATCAAATAAATTATAAGGCGAGTTGTGCCGCAGAGAAGACTTTAAGTCCACATTTTGCCCGGTATCCGTGAACTTCGGTAAATCAAATCTGATTTGTGCGATTACTGCTTCAGAGAAAACGGATTGAAGTTCGTGCTGTTGTCGAAATAATCTTCGTTTTCTATTTGCTTAACTTTATTGATTACTACGTACGTTAGAGGTATTAGAGCCGTTTCCACGGCACATTTGATCAGCCAACCCGAAACAATCGACTCGACCAATAGTTTTGTTGGTATCACTCCATAAAGTCCGATTGTGTAAAACAACACAGTGTTCATCAACTGTCCGACGATCGTTGATCCGAGCAGTCTCGACCATAAATGTGCACCTTTTGTCCACACCTTCATTTTTGCAAGAACGAAATCGTTGAGAATTTCACCTGCAAAAACAGCGACCCAGCTGCCAACTACGATGCGTGGCACTTGACTCAAAATTTGAACATACGCTGCGTTACCTGTGAATCCAGCAGCCGGAGGTAACCACGCCGCCAGTTGATAAAGAGCAGCCGCCAGAGCAGAACACAATAAGACCGTCCACAACACGCGCCGCCCTACTGCGTAACCATAAACTTCGGTGAGCACATCGGCGAATATATATGTCAGTGGAAAATAAATCGCCGTTACCGAGACGGGAAAAATGAAAAACGGAATCAGTTTTCCCGCTGTCACATCTGACACCAGTTGTAATGTCACATATAAAACCGTTATTGGGCCGACTAGTTTGTAGTGTTTCATTGGTGCACGCTTAACTGAATTCCGATCGCTGCGGCGCTTGCTCTGGGCTACCTGATTATTTTATCTGTTATCAGTCCTGCAAATTTATCCGCTCCGTGAAACCACCAGCCGAGGTGGTTTTTGCACTGTGCGCAATGTGCAGATGACCACGCGTACTTTGGGAACCATGATGCTACCGTTGTCGGTTCGCCGATGTCCATTGCACCAGGAGCGTCGCTGTAAAGAGCAATTTGAAAGTAGATACCGAACGGATTCCGAAATCGATGTTCGTGCGGCTGAATGGCCAATGATGGCTTGGTCACTTCGTGCTCGCAACTGCTGCATCGAACTGTTTTTTCTGGCTCGAAATTCATGTCATCATTGACATCGATTGCGATATTCTTGTTCGTTTCTTCTAGCATAGGTGGCTTTCGAATTGTATTACGTCGAACCGGTAATTTATGCTAGTTTATCATTATGAAAAAGCTGTTGTTAATTCCTTGCTCAGTGTTCATGCTCTCCATGTTTGCTCATTGTGCCGCTGACGAGCCTTCTTTTAAGTATCCAACCGCGGCTGATTATCCAACGATCCGAAAAGAGGCAAGTCGCATTGCTGACTTTGTACCAAAAGGTTGGACCATACTTGATAAAGCTTCCGGTGATTTGAACGGAGATAAAATCAGTGACGAAGCTCTAGTGCTTCGAGGGAATATCGCAAAGTACAAGCAAAAAAATATTGGACTGGGCACGAACGAATTTGATACGAACCCTCGATTACTTCTCATTCTCTTAAAAAATCCCGACGGTGATCAATATGGACTGTCTGAGATAACGAAGAACATTGTGGCGGGCTCTGATTGGCCAACGCAAGACGAGCCGTTTGAAAAAATTGAGATCAAAAATGGCGTGTTGGAAATTTTTGTAAAAAGCTTTTACAACGCCGGTAGCTGGTCGGCATCAAATACGGTGTACAAGTTTCAAAATAGAAGTGGAGCCTTTGTGCTGATCGGCGCTGAGCACGATGAGGTTCAGCGTAATACCGGTGAAGAAGCATCGTATAGCTATAATTTTTTGAGTGGAAAGCTTCGAGTTGCAAGTAAATCTATCGAGAGCAATCTAGCCGAACGTGTGAGCTGGAAGAAAATTCCCAAGCGGAAATTGAGAAAATTCGCCGATTTCAAACAATTGTACGAGTGGGAAGTACTGCCAACTTGTTATTTGTGAAAAAGTCTTTTTAATGCACCGACATCGTAACGCGCGAAGATTGCTATTGCCGGTTCGTCTGCGCGCAAATCTCATAGTCCACGAATTGTGCTCACGTCCTTGCCCTCTAGTAAAGGTAAGATATAGCGGTTCACAAATGGTGGCATACTGTTGCCAGAATGATCTCCAAAATGCCCCAACTTCATCATTGAAGGCTCCCAGTGAATTTCATGGAGCTTTGCATATTCGCTGACAGTCGATTCTTCTGTCGGTTTGGAAAAACCGCGCAAGCCAGCGCCTACGCAGTTGATACCATCGGCGGTGCCAAATAAAGATGTACCCAGATGGAGAAATAAAACATCTTTGGCTGAGCAAAATGAAATGACGTCACCCTTAACCGCGCGCAGAGACTGACTGAGAGGGTACGCTGGTGAAACGGCGGGAGACATGAGAATTACTCTGTCGACTGTCGCTTCAGGCAATGTTGCCAATGCGTTCAGCGCCACAGCTGTGCCAGCGCTTTTTGCTATTACATAGATCCGGTGATCCGGATTGGCTGCTCGATATTCCCCAATTGCAGCACTCAGTTCAGCCGATTTGGCTTGCATATTTCCCCGATTAGTTAAGTCGGACAAAATGCGCATATATCCAGTGCCCCAACGGAAATGGACCACCTTGTGGGGCAGCCCTTGTAGCACTCTTCTGATTACCACTGGCGTGAAGCCAGAGCCGCCCGCTCCATCAATAATGAAAGTAACGGCCTCGTGCTCGACCAAAATGAAGCTCCTCTGAATTACTTTCAGTATAGACAACATTCGGGATGGTTAACGTGAGATTAAGCGGCTGAGCTATCGACGGCATTAATACCGAGGTTCAACGCGTTTGCTACTGAACTCTTGTCTGTAACTCCGTAGCGAGTGTTCAAGATTTCCTGAACTGCGACTTCATTCTGCACACGGGAGCGAATTCCCTCTAATCTCGACCAAGCCTGATTCAGTGCTGAAATCTCGTCTGCCAGACCTGGATTGAATGGTAGTAAGGCTTGGGCTTGTGCCTGGAAAGCAGCCAGCGTGCCAATTCCCGCATCGATTTGTCCGAGCGTGCCGACGCTGGCGTTCAAGTTGTTAGCCAATGATGTTGCTTCGGAGCAGACAGAGTCAGCCATTCCAACAGCGGTGGTACAGCTGGCTGCTACTGACTCCGTGTAATCATGACGTTCTTCAACGGAATGTTCACGGGAGTTTGTGAAATTACTTGCACCGTCTGACTCGTAGCTTGTGAAGCCGGAGAAGTCCATGTCCAGGTTGAAGATGTTACCGTCGGCACCGAGGAATGAGCCATCCCATGTGCAAACATCGCCACTGGCGTTGATGTTGGCGATATCGGCGCCGCTGCTGTCTATCATGCTTGATGAGCCGTCAGCATTATTGATGTTTATGGTAGAGCCGTCAGAACCGTGTATTGTCGTGGTCGGATTTGTAGCGTCGACATTCGTTGTTACAGGTCCGGATTCGATTTGCTTACCATCGGTTCCAGTTTTCAGTATCACGGTGCCATTACTGGTAGTGGCTTCGACTCCTGTGCCGGTGTTCGTCGTGGTCAAAGTGTCAGCTATCGCTCGTCCGGTACCAAGATCGATTTGACCGCCTTTGTCGGTAGTACCATAAATGCGACCGTGGCGCGAATCCAGTCGTCCATCTTTCATGCCGCTGATTGCAACTGAACCGTCGCTGTTGAGCATCTCCTTGCCATCGATCTGAATGCCACCATTTAATTGTTTGATGTGTTGTTCACCACTGATGATTTTTGGTGATTGCCCCGGTGTGTACTCGACTGTCGTGTCGCCCTGTTTGATTGTCACTGTTGTTGAGTCGGCTTTTCGATAAATTTCGGTGCCGTCTTGCTGCAGCACAACGGTATCACCCTTCTCGTTCTTGATGATCATGTTGCCGTTCTGGGGTTGCCCGGTGCGTTTCTGATAGTCCTTGATTTGATCGACGGTTGCGCCGACATCTCCGCGTACTTGGAAGGCGACGTTGTTGTCGTCCAATTGTCGCTTAACGGTATCCTTGCCGTTGTATGTCGCTACTTCTTTTTCATCGCGCTTGATGATTGTGTGACCTGTGCGGGCGTCGATATCGACCTGAAATCCTTCCTTGAATGTGACTGTATTGTGGTCGCCATGCTGAACGAGTGTGGTGCCATCGCCATCAACGTACTGGTTCCTATTTTCGCCTTTCTTTCGTTCAAAGCGATGTTCCTTTCCGTCTTTGTCTTTCCAGACGATTGAATCTTTGTCTTTGCTGGCTGTTATGTCGTAGTGCGTTCCGTTGATATCGCCTTGATCGCTGACGGCGCCGGTTTTGTCTTTTACAATCTTCGAGCGGTCTCCGTGAGCTAGCTCGGTCACTCCCGCTCGTGATTTTTGACCGGGACGTTCGGCAACTAGATGGAGTCGATCGGCCCCGTCGATTCGGCTAGAATCGTATCCAGCAATAGCTCCAAACTCGAGGACTTGCGGGGTCGCATCCCTGGCTTGCCCTTGATCGGTAGCGCCTGGTGGTTTCTTCGGATCGGCTAATCCGGCGTCTAAACTGAGTCGTGAGCGCGCTTGCTCCGTGCTGGTATCAGCGACTGCCGCCAATTTCTTTTCCGGCGCCTGAGCTGGCTGAGGTTTTGCGATTTCGCCTTCAGACATAGACTACTCGTTGCTCTTGAGGTGGGCGATCCATTAGTTGCTGGCGGCTATAATCGCACCGCACAGCGGCGCAGGAAGGACTTGCCTTCCGCATCTTCCGGTTTCGGTTTAGTAAGTGTGCTATCGACTGTCAGTGCCGCAGGGAAACTTTGGCTTCTAATTAAGGGTAACTCGAACTCGTTACGTGAACGTGACGCGGACGGTAGCGGTACGGTGAATCCTCGATTTCCAGCTACTAAGGAACTCCTTTGGACTCTGACATCATGCAGCCTTTATATAACCAAGAGATTACCAACTGCTTTTTACATATTTTTGATCGAGCGTATAATGAATGGCAATCAATCTGGGAGATATCATGAGTTCTTTTCGCACAGCAGTGATTTTTACCTCGCTACAGGGCGTTTTGTTGTTGACGAGTTCTGGTGCTGTTGTTGCGCAGACGCAGCCACTAACACCACAGCAGTTGAAAGCTTCATTAGCTGGAATGACCAAGGAGCAAGTTAAGGAGAAGTTCATGGCCAGCGCCGCTAAGGGACTTCACTTTTCGGACACTTGGCCTACGAATTTTCCGATGCCCAAATACACTAGCAACGTTACTCAAACGAGGTTCGTAAATTCAACGAAAGGCCGTGTATCGGCATCAGCATACTTAACGACGAAAGATCCAGCTCAGACGGTTTTTCAATTTTACCTCGACGCCTGTCGGCGTGACGGATGGAAAGTCAGAACCCCAACTGTAAAAGCACTGGAAAATACACGTGCCGCCACCAATTTTTACATGCTCGAAGGCAACAAAGAAAAGAAAATGATTCGATTGTTTTGCACTCAAGATCCTAAAACTCATGCCACTAATCTCAGTATCATGTGGTTTAAGACTGATGTGTGATTTTTAGACCCAGATACTGAGCGTGAATATTTCGGTGTAACGATCTAGGCGAATTGTCCCGAGGTTGCCGTTGTAACCGCTCCCAGGAGTCCAATACACATCTTCGTCCCAGGTACCCCAATCCAAATCTAGCAGATGAACCCACGGAACCGGAAATGGAGGAAGAGGAGTAGATGTGGGTGAGCCCTCTGGAATTGGTGCAATA
>JBBQFO010000081.1:0-19197 GCA_038322035.1 Candidatus Obscuribacterales bacterium | reverse complement strand
AGCGGAGTATTTGCCTTTGACTACGTGATATTTCAAAACGTTTGCCAATTTTGTTTGGTCGCCGCTGAGTTTATCGAGAGAACGTGAGTGAGCGAAAGCCGTGTCATTAGGAGCGAAGACTGTGAATGGTCCTGGTCCTTTCAAAACTCCAACTAGACCGGCTGCTTCCAACTGGCACAACAGTTCCTTGAATGTGCCTGCTTTTGCTGCAACGCCAATAACTGTTCCGCCTGTTGAGCAAGATGTTGCGCAAGCCTTGGAGCAAGAGTTTTTGTGGCTGTGGTGCTTGCTTGTGTTGTGAGCGTCTGCCTGCGGCATCGTCATACCCGCGAGTGAGACGGCGGCAACTGCCAACGAAGTGATTAAACCGAATCGCATAATTTCTCCTTTTCAGAGCTTCTATTTAGTAACTGCCGGTGAAACCGCCTGGAAGATCGATTTCGGTCGACAACGCCTGGCTCATCAGCGTGATTCCTACTTCACGTAGGTCCGCAATTATAGAAGAAGCCGGGTTGTTCAAGGTGAACAGTTTGCGCAAAGAGTTTGTTAGATGTTTACCTTTGCAAGCTCGAACTGTCGGGCTTTTCAAATAAAGTTCAATTTGCGAGCAAAACAAGTCGCCAAAACTGCGCCGGTTTTGATCGTCGATCGATCTTAAAGCGGCGCAGTACTCGCAGAAACGTTCACAGGTATCCACGGCAGAACCGTGATAGCCACTCGTTTTTTAGACGTGTTTGTTGATTGCAGTAGCAAGAGTCGTCTTCGGCACAGCGCCGACGACCTGCTCGACAACCTGACCACTCTTAAACAGGTAGAGGCTTGGAATACCGCGAATAGTGTAGGCTTGCGCAGTTTTCGGATTCTCGTCTGTATTCAGTTTGACTACTTTTAGTCGCCCTTCATACTCTTTTGACAGATCTTCTACGACCGGTGCTACCGCTTTGCACGGACCACACCATGGTGCCCAGAAGTCGACGAGTACAGGAACTTCGGCCTTGAGTACTTCTTGTTCGAAGGTTGTATCGGTTACGTTCACAACAGCAGACATTATGGAATTGGACCTCCAGATTGGATGGTTCTCAAAGATTGCGAACCAATTCCGCATTACGCGGCATCAGTAGTTTGGCATAGAAATTTCGATTTGTGTTAAACACTCTTTCGCTACCGCGCCTAATATGACCATACATGAATCATAGCCATGTAAGGTGAAAATGAACCAGGAAAATGATGAAATAGCGTCATAGGGTCAGAGAGATTTGAATGGGATTTTTCAAAAACATTTATCAATGGCTCTTCCGAAGTCTCGCAAACCAGCTGCTAGTGACGTATATATCGCTGGTTACGATCGCGCTTGTCGCGGTTAGTATCTGGGCTTTGTTTATGATCAAATCGGAATCTATCAACGACTTGCGCAACTCTCTTGAGGTTGAAGCGGTCAACTTGTCACTAGAAATAGACAATGACCTGGCGCTGGATTCTGAGCAGTCGCGCAATCGCATCAAAATGGCTGTCGACCGGCACGCCAATAAATTGGGTGTCTCCATTACTGTCGTCAACGATGACGGGCACGTTTTGGCAGATTCTGGCGGCGGTCCCGGCAGCACGGTGACGGCAAGCGGCGAAAACATTTCCAACCAATCTGAAATCAATGACGCGTTGGCTGGTGTGATTGGAATTTATGAGCGCAAGTCCAACAAGACGAATAGCAACTGGTTTTACATTGCTTATCCAGTTCGCGCCGCCGGCCACACCACCGGGGTCATTCGAGTCGGCTTGCCGCTGACTGACATTGAGCGACGACTGAACAATGACCTCTACGTCTTTTTGAAAATTATCTTGGCAACGGGGGTTGTCACCTTGTTGATCAGCCTGTGGATGGCGAAGCGCGTTAACCGTCCGGTCAAAGAGATGAGCGCCATGGCGCGCAACATCGCCCTTTCCGGAGATATGTCTGAGTTCGTACCGGTGGGAAGGCGCGATGAAATCGGCGAATTGGGACTTTCGTTCAATCAAATGATCGGTCGTTTGCGCGAGCAAGAAAGGTTGCGTCAGGAATTCATCGCCAACGCCAGTCACGAATTGAAGACGCCGACGATGGCGATTGGGTCAGTTGTCGAAGCGCTGCAGGCTGGAGCGGGTGAAGACCCTGTGCTCCGTCCTCAGTTTTTGACTTCGCTGGAGCGACTTGTCGAACGTCAGACAAGCTTACTGAGGGATTTGTTGGACATTAGTCGGTTGGATGGTGGACTTGAAGATGACTGGCACGACGACGTCAACATTGTGCAAGTGATCAACGATGCCGTTGAGCAACTTAGACCGCAGGCGACTAAGAAAGAAGTCGAATTGATCAATCAAGTTGGATTGGATAACAAAGGCGAGCCGTCTGCGATGATTCGCGGTAACTCGTTGCAGTTGCAGCGAGCGATCGTCAACATCCTCACTAACGCAGTCAACTACACTCCTGCTGCTGGCACCGTTGCTGTCAGTACACGTCTTGCCGACTCGGATAGAGTGGCGATCAAAGTTCACGACAATGGCGTCGGAATTGATGCGGCTGACCTGCCGCATATCTTCGAGCGCTTTTATCGAGCCGACAAAGCGAGAACGAGAGCAAGTGGTGGCACAGGTCTGGGTCTTGCGATTACACGCGAAATTGTCGCCAGGCATCATGGCACAATTGAGGTGGAATCAGTGTTTGGCAAGGGATCGACGTTCACGATATTTCTGCCAGCTATCTCCAAGTCTGCCTAATCATTGAGAGGAGTTCGATGCCCGCGTGGTTGAATCAAATCATCTCTGTGTTCAAGAAGAACAAAGTCGAGCCGGTAGTTGCGGAGCCGGAAGAAGAAGTTTGCTGTTCTGGCATTGTCAAAATCGCTTACCGGGGTGTAAGCGATGACCGACTATATTTAGCTGAAGGGCGGAAGTGGGGCGACGTGCGCTTCTTCAAGCCAAACGGATTGAGGGTATTCTGCGCCGGTTGTCGCAGGCGCCTTTTGTGATCAAGTAAATTGCGCTCGCTACTAACTACCAAGAGGCCCCGGTCATTTCCCACATCCCGGCCGCATTTACTCGGCGTCATCTGGCCCGCGCAGATCCTCGCCATGTGATTTAATGATCTAATCAGTGGCGATGCTCAGAGATCGAAGATATGCGAACTCACATCGGAATTATTGTGCTTGCTCTAACTATCGTGACCTCACTTGGTGCGGTGCCACATGCAGTGGCACAAAGGAAACCGCATGTAGTGGCGACTGTCGCTCCTGGCAAATCGAGCGCGACTGCAACAGAAAAGTCAGCTGCAGTCGCACCGGAACATGCGTTCTCAATTACGCAAAGGCATTACTTTCTGGGGCGATGGCAAATCCTCCTGAACGGAGATAAAGTCAAAGCCACCAACCTGACAGAAGGTTACTCCATTGTCACGATGGCGCCGACATGGAAGGTTGTATTTTTTCGTGATAACGGCGGAGCCAAGATGTATGAAACGACGATGAAGAACTTCATGTCGACCGGTATTCCATTGAGTAGTGGCTATGTTATCGAAGGAGATATTGGAGAAGCCCGTCAGCATAAGGCGCGCTACAAAGGATTGATCACACTTGAATATAACTTTCAGCGGCTAGACCGAACTGTTTCGAAACCCGTATGGACACTTGCTGATGTTCCAAAAGAGGCGGCTGTTTGCTTGTCGCAATACTGGGTTAGCACGATGATTACAAGAGATTACACTGTCGGTAATTTCTTACAGAAGCTCTTTATGGTGCCAGCCACTGTAGGTTATCCAGTCGCTTTTGTGGATACCAGAACTGACAACACCAGGAATACGGTGTTGGATATTCTGTCTTGCAGAGGGCTGCCTCCTGCAGATGTTCAGATCGTCTATCCGTCTGCGCCAAAGTATAAAGTGTGCAAAGGGATCCGCGACGTGACACTGTCCACGGCTAAGCGAGAGAGTTTCAACGAGTGGGCAGAAACTCTCGGCAAGGATTAACGCGCCGTTGGATCATGTGCGCTGAATATCTTCGGCAGCAGCAATAAGTGGTTCTAATTCCGCGTGACGCAGAATGTATCCGTGGTTTCCGATTGCATCTGTGAACACTGAGCTGATGCGCTCTTCGTGCTTCATTATGGGATCGTAATTTTCCAAAACTTGATGATGCGAAAGTTTGTATGGAATGTGATCTTTGCGTCCAACATACATAACGAAGAAAGGTCGAGGCCCCATTGGCTTCGACACTCCATGCACGATCAATTCTGCCCATGTTTTGTAGCAGTCGGAGTCGTAAATGTAGTTGAACATATTCAGTGTCAGACCGCCTGGCGGGCGCATGTTGACTTCGAGCGGGATAGCCGAACCATCGTCAGAGATGAAGTATTCGAAGTGGAAAAATCTGGAGCGAACGTCGAAAGCCTTCAGTGTTTTCAGCCCTGCTTCCATGACTGCTGACTCGATTTCTCTTACGGTGTAGTAGTAGATATCAGTATTCAGGTTGACCGCATCCATCACACCTTTGGAATATCGCAGCGAGGATGTGAAAATCGCTTCGTTGTGTTGATCTACCAGTCCATCAAAAGTAACAATTTGGCCGCTAATGAATTCTTCGACGATGTAATCACAGTGAATCTTTTCTTGGAAGTAGGGAGCGATATCTTCCTCCTTCTTCAAATTAAAAGTCTTAGTCGCACCAACTCCGATATCAGGTTTGGCTACGACAGGAAATCCAACTTCTTTGATGAATGCACGCAGTTCGGCTTCTGTGTGACAAACTCGGCCCCTTGCTGGTTTCAGTCCGGCTTCGAGAAACACGCGCTTCATTTCTGACTTGCGTTTGACTTTGGTAATGTCGTCAAGATTGATGCCGGGGATGTTGAAATCTGTTCGCAGTTTGGCCTCTGTTTCTAACCAATACTCGTTGTGCGAATCGAGGTGATCGAGCTTTCCGTAGCGGTGCGTAAAGTGACCGAGCGCGCGCACCAGCTCGTCGTAGTTGTGCATGTCAGAAACGCGGTAGTACTCAGTCAATGAGCTGCGAATTTCGTGGCTCAAGCTGTCGTAGGGTTCGTCTGCGAGACCCAGAACTTTTGCGCCAGCGTCACGAAGTTGCGTTGAGAACGCGGCAAAATTGGGAGGAAAATTTGGAGAAAGAAAAACTGAATTCATGTCACGTCGATGGTAGTGGGAGCGGTAACTAAATGCCGGGGCAGTTGAGTGCCCGGCAAAACACCCAACAGTATATCCACATAGTTAACTAATTGATCCGTTCTCTGCTTCTTGAAATCAGCTGGCAGCCAGCGTCCTGTACACTCTACCTTGACGGAGATAAGCTGGCGGCGAAATAAGGAATCCAAGCGGATGTTGCGAGAATATCATAAGTGGCATAGTCCTCATCTCAACCGAGACATGGAGCTGACCGTATTCGGTCATTCGGGTGCCAGGGTCATCGTTTTTCCCACTTCTGAAGGGCGTTTCTTCGACTGGGAAAATCGACACATGAATGACACCATTCATCAGCATCTTAAACAGGGGTGGTTGCAACTTTATTGCGTTGACAGTGTCGACCCTGAAAGCTGGTTCAATCACCATGTCAGTCCGACCGACCGCGCCAGACGGCATCTTCAGTATCAGGACTACATTATCTATGAAGTGCTGCCGTTTACTCAGACAAAGAATGACAACCCTTACACGATTGCTACCGGATGCAGCTTCGGCGCATATCATTCAATGAGCATCGCCCTGCGGTTCCCCTGGCATTTCAATCGCGCTCTCGGCATGAGCGGAGTCTATGACGTTCGTGAGTGGACCGACGGTGAGATGAATGATGTGATCGCTCAAGGCAGTCCTTGCGAATTTTTGAAACTGCCTCACGATCACGAGCATCTTGAAAGGATCAAACAACTCGAGTTGATCATTCCAATCGGCAAAGAAGATCCACTGTTTGCAATCAACCGTTGGTTTTCGGATCTACTCTGGGAGAAAGGCGTTTGGCATGCTTTCCGGGAATGGAATGGATTTGCTCACGATTGGCCCGAGTGGGAGCGAATGCTTCCGATGTACATCGGCGGCGCTGACTAATTACTCGGTCTAGTTGCTCGTAGAAATTGAAAAGCGAGGAAGGACTAAGTCCTTCTCTCACTTTCCGGCTCGGCGGGCCCAAACTTACTGCGGTCGCTGCTTGATTGCTGATTGATCGCTGATTGATCGCTCTTTGATTGCTCTTTGATTGCTCCTGTTCAAATGCCACTGAATGTGATGGCGTTAGTAGCCTCTGTTGTAGCTGTTGATGTATCCAGGTGGTGGTGCATGCCATCCTTCGTGCGAGTTTTCACTCGACTGGTTGTTGTTGTGACGGTAGCGATGCCCCCACGGAATTTGACGTCGTACAGGTTCGTAGTCATCGGTTCCCATTGAATTTTCGGAACTGTCCGAAGACTTCGCTACTTTCTCGTTAAGCTTGATTCTGCGTGCTGTTTCGTGCTCGACTTCTTGCGGTGTGCGCAACATCAGTGACTGCCCTGAGTGCAACGGTTCGTGCGGTGCAAGATGGTTGAGTGCGCGAATTTTCTCTTCTTCGAATTTGATCGCGGCCGGAGTCTGGTGATCTCTACCTGCTTTGTGGAGTGCCAGGCAAGCCATGTCGTAGAGGGTTTCTCCGTGCTTGACTGTGTGGTGTGCATCTTTAATCACGCCCGCTTCAATTTTTGCTTTCAGCTGACTCGCCTTCTCGGCTTCTTCGTGCGCTTTCTTTTCTTGCGTCTGTACCTGTTCTATGCGGTTGATTCTCTCGTCTTGCTTTCTGTCGTAATCGGTTGCTCTGGGATCAATCTTTTCGACTTTCTTGTCATGTTCGGGAGGACAATCTTTTCTGTCGTTGTTAGCAATTGGCTTAGCGCGAGTGTCTTGAATGTCTCCAAACGCGCCTCGCATGTCAGCTTTGTTTTCATCTGCCCAGCGGTTGATGCGATCCATGTTGATGCCGCCATGATTTTTGCCCCAGAAGTTCCGCTCCGCATGCGTGTCATGAATCACCTGCGCGCTTGAGCCTAAGCGATGCATGAGCATGGCTTCTGTGTTGCGACCCTGATCGCGCAGTTGGTCTTCGTCTCTTAATATGTCCTGGGTTTCGACGTGCTTGTTGTTTTGCAATGCTTGCATTGCGGGCGTGTCGCCTGCCGCAACCATGTTCAATTCGATTTTTGGAAGCAGATTCCGGTCTTGCAGCTCATTGTTCATCGCGTTCATAAATGTTCGTTGATATTCGGGATTGCCGTGACTGAGCTTGCTGTCGATGTCGTAGCACTTGTGAGTGAAGTCGTCTGGTCTAGTCGCTGTGGCTAAGTCGACCGCTGCGCGCTTGCCGTCTAATTCCGCTGAGAATTCGTTATTTGCGACCATGTTCTTCGCTCCAGTTGGTGGGTGGTTGCCGAGTCTTACTAAGTGGTTGCCGAGGTGTTGTTTCAACCTTGTGAGAGGATAATAACTTTGAGTTCTTGCAGCCTAATTGCGGAATTCTTGCAAATTTCTTGCATGGCGAATTTCTTCTCGTGCAGGTGCCTGCAGATTCGTTCTATACTGAATCCGCGTCTGTTTATTGTTTTTCTAACGCTGGAGGCGGAATGCAGAGATCAAGGTGGATAGTTTTTTCAGCGCTGACATTGATATCGGCAAGTTGCGGTATCGGTGCAGTCAGTGCGGAGACTGTAAATGCGGTTCCCGGTACCGCCCCAACGTCCACAGCTTCAGCGAGCGTTGCGCCTGCCGCTCCAGATCCAATAAAAAGTTGCGAAGCATATCTATCTACGCTGCCGGTGCCTGAGAAAAAGCCAGGACATCATCCGATCCGTCTAGTTGCAAAAGCACTCGCATCCGAACTTGGAACCGATGCCAGCGGAATGCTGAAAGACAGCATGTTTGTATTCTCTGCGAAGGATTTCGATCCATACGACAAAAAGGCACCAACCAACAAGCCTTACACATTGTTGGAAATTCAACTGATTGATGGCAGTGAAGCGTCTGTGATCAAATATCCGGATAACAGCGCCAAAATTGTCGGCGGATATGCTGATGGAACAATTATCGCGCCATCCGGTCCTAACACTTATGTCGTTGCTTATCCCAACGGCGCGCGGGGAAAACTCCTGAAGTTGTCTAACAATGAGTACGATATTTATCGTCCAGACAACACAATCACACGCATGACAAAAACTGCCAGTGGTGATTTCGAGATAAAGAACAACAAGCTTGGCTACATCGGCACCGCGCGCACAGATACACTGGGCATGCAGTTCGAGATGCACAGTCCTGATTTTTAGTGAGCGAACTTAAGAGGGCAAAACCGTGAAGTCAATTCTCATTCGAGTGATCTTAATCGCTCTGGCATTCTACTTTGTCTTTCCTCTGATTCCCGGAATCGACGTACATGGAGGGTTTGTCCACGTCTTCGTCGCCGCCATTATCTTCGGATTGTTCGGTTGGTTAGTCGAAGTCTGTGCAATCGCACTAAGCGCGGTGCTGACCGTAACAACATTAGGAATGGCGTTGTTGGTTCTGATCCCGCTCTGGTTGCTGGGTTTCTGGTTGCTTCCAGCAGTGACTCTCAAGTTGATGGCAGATTTCATGCCTCAAACTCTGACTATAAACGGCTGGGTTCCTGCCATCGAAGGCGGATTGTTGATGTTGCTAATTGGTATCGTCACCGGTGGCAACCCTAACAAGTACAGAAAATAATCAAGTTTGATAAGCTCGGTACCAACCTGACCTGTTCCATCTCCCTTCAGCTTTCGCGACCTTCAGTTCGATTTGCTTCTGAGCCATCTGCCTTGCTTTTGACCAACTCTGTCTTGTGTTTTCAATGTCAGGGTGGTTGACTCCAAGCACTTTTTCGTTGATTGTCAAAACTTGCTGATACAAGATCGCCGCCTCCACGTGCTTTCCTTGCCGTTCACACAGCATCGCAAGGTTGTTTGCAGCGACAGCCACGTCAGCGTGTTCGCCACCCAAAACGCTTTCCCAAATTTGTAAAAGACGCTTGCAGAGAGGTTCTGCTTTATCGTATTTCAATTGCTTCCAATAAACCTCGGCTAAACTTTCAAGAGTTAAGCTCAGTCTTGGATCATCGAAGCGATAGTCTTTGGCTTCGTCGAGCGCCGCAAGCCACAAGGCCTGGGCGAGGAAGTAATTTTCCACCTCTGTCGCTTTTGCTGCGGCTGTGCGATACAGCTCCCACTCACCACCAGAGAATTTTGAGCGAGTCTCTCTGACCAGAGCTTCTTTCTCTATTGCCTCATCTGGTCGGCTCGTTTTTCGCAAAAGTTTTGCGTACCACTCGGCGACATCGGCAACGTATGGGTGTAATTGACCCAGTTCAGCTTGCCGAATTGCTAGCGCTCGTTTTAGATACGGTTCGGCGTCATCATACCTGGCCATAAAATACAGCAGGCGTCCTAGATTTTTAAGATCAGTTGAGACGCTCAAGTGCCGGCTGCCAGAGATGGTTTCGCGAATTTCCAGGGCTTCCTTCAGCAGTGGTTCCATCTCTTCCAACATTGAATGCTCGCTGTAAATGCCAGCAAGCTTGATCAGCGCGTCTGCAAGCGCAATGGTCGGTTTGCCTGTTTTTCTCAGGATGTAGATTTCCCTGGTTGCAGCTTCCATCGGTTCAATGCCGGTAACGACCTCCTCGGACTTTGGTTGACGAAGCGTCTGGTCTGCCTGAGAGAAGGTGGGAATGTGATCGCTGCTGACGGTGAGCTTTTCCAAGCTGTCAGCGTCGTCCTCGGTGGAGTTCAAGCGCGACATCGCATTTTGCAGGTCTTGCGCTACGGCGGAAGAAGTCGGATGTTCGACGCCAAGTTCGGTCGAGTAAATTTGCAAAGCTCGCCGAAGCAAGACTTCTGCGCGATCGAAGGCGCCCTGTTCGATATGAGATTGGGCGAGCTTATGAGCTGCCGCTCCTGCTTGTACGCTTTTTGGCCCGTGAAGAGATTCCTGCATTTTCAGGACCTGCTCCAAAGCCGAAGTAGATCCATAGCCAGTAGCCATTGATCGCGCCCCCTAAACATGATGCCGTTATACCGTTATAGCTCAGGTTGGGATGACCTGGACGAATATTAAGCCGTTCTCATCCAGGCTGTTTGCTAAGCCTGACGGATGTTACTGCGGATCGAAGCGATAGCCAACGCCATGAACGGTCTTTACGATCGAGTTTTTGGTGCCTTTATCATCCAGCTTGGTTCTAATTCTGCTGATGCAGGTGATTACTGCATTGCTCGTTGCGTCTGATTCAGAGGCCCAGAGCCGATCCAGAATCGCGTCGGGTGTAAAAACTCGGTTTGGATTCGACATCAAAAATTCCAACAGTCCAAATTCTTTTGGCAGTAATTTGACTTCGGTATCACCCTTGGTGACTTTGAAACTGGAGCTGTCTAACTTCACTTCGCCCCAGCTGTAAGTTTTTTCGGCAACTGTGCGAGAACGTCGCAAAAGCGCCTGTATGCGCACAGTCAGTTCTTTCATGTGAAAAGGTTTTGTCAGATAGTCGTCGGCGCCGACGTTGAACCCTTCCTCTTTGTTCTCGATTTTGTCTTGGCCTGTCAGCATCAAGATCGGGCATTGTCCGCCTTTTGCGCGGTAGTCAGTGCAGATCTGAATGCCATTTTTGCCGGGCATGTTGATGTCTAAAACGATGATGTCGTATGAATACGTGAGCACTCGATACAGCCCGTCATCGCCGTCGTTAGCTACTTCAACTTGATGATGATCGAAAACCAACCAGTCATGCACCATTTTGGTGAGGGTTTGATCGTCGTCGACTAGGAGTATTTTTGCCACAAAAACTGCTTGGGATGATTAATTCAGCTTACTAGACGAGTCATTTTTACCACACTAATTTGGGAACAACACGCTTCCCGGTTTCAGATTTGGTTGACAAGAAATGCGACAACTCAACAGGTTCGGCATATTGCGTATACCCGTGACAGAGAACTGCGTTTACCCACGGTTATGTGTTGGTAACACTGCTTCGTGATTATGTCAGTGTGGAAACTTATGACTGGGAGTCGACTTTGGATACAAGAGACATTCGCGACATTAGGCTTGATAGGGGCGAGGATAAATGCTGCTCTGCTGCTTGCTCTGAGGACGTGCAGGACACGATGCGTAACCAGCGACCGGTTCGTCAAGGCGATCAGGGTCCATTAACAAGCGCCGACAACTATCCACCCCAGCTGTCCATTGATTCATGCGTTGATCCAGACAAAGAAGACTGGCGACGTTCCAATCCATTCGACAAACACTATGACCGAAATCCGAATCAAGTTGACCTTAGTACCGACCCATACCACCGAAATCCGAATCAAGTTGACCTTAGTACAGATCCATACAACCGAAATCTGAATCGAGGATACAGAGACACTCCGTACCAAAGAAATCCGAGCGATGGCTACGTAAACAACACCGACAATAATTCGTACCGCCGCAATCCGTCTGATCGAAACCTTGACCGGATTAATAATCAGCCTTACAAGGGCGATAGCGCTGGCAACATCTGTCGCGATCCTAACGATCGCAAGAATTTCTATGCGCATCAAAACGATGCCTACAGCTGTTCCGCATTCAGCATGGCAATGATGGCGAGTGATTGGAACACGGGTCGTCCACCTAGTAATGCGGAAAGTTCGCAGTGGAAGCAAATCGCCGGGACTATCGGGCAAGGCTATCGCGGATCGCTAAACCAAGTTGCTTCTAACTTGAAGCAAGGCATCCCCGAGCTGCACACGAAGGTTTATAACTACGGTATGGGCAAAGTCGGCACGCAGGCGATGCAGGACTTGAACCAGGAGTTGGCGCAGGGGCACACCGCCGTCGCTAAAGTGATCAATCCTCACACTGGCAACGCGCACTACATATATATCGCTGGACGTTCGGCGGCTGGCGGTTACGTGCTCGGCGATCCGGACCGTAAGAATTCTCATCAAGAGCCCATTAGCGGTGATCGTCTGATGCGCATGATGTCTCGTCGCGACGGATTTGTGGCTGGATGGAAAGATGCACCGAGTGCAGCAGCGAGATCTCAAGGAAGTGCTGCCAATCGCTATGCGATGGCGCATGGTGGTGACAGGCAAACCTACGCCTAAAAAATGGATCAGCTCAAATTGTTGCGCTGATCCATTTATGCTTGTCGTGACGTTAGTCGTTAGTTATTCGTTAGTGTTGGTGGTTCCAGTTTCCTCCGCCATTGTGATGACCGTGCCAATTGTCTTCCGTGTCACCACCGTATGACAGTCTGGTGGTGATCGAGCTGTTTAAGCGGTCCATGTCAGCGGAAATCCGCGCTATTACGTCAGGTCGAACTGTTCCGTTTGGTCCGAGAACCTGAAGTGAATAGCTGATTCTGTCTAACTCTCGACGAAGATCGCGTGAAGAGCGTTGCGATAACTTCCCGCTGGAGGTGTTCTCGTCGATTTTGCGTTGCAAGTCTGCCCTGCGATTCTGTAGATCTTGCAGCGGGTTAACAGCGACGCGATCTATCTTAGCGCTCAATCGGTCTAAGTCGCTAAGAATTCGGTCTGCTTCTGCTTTGTCTAATCGTCCACCGGATTGACGGAAAGCAGCTTCAATAGAAGCAATCCAATTTAAACTGGCGTTCAGCTTTTGACCATCCAATCCTCTAATGCGACCACGGGCGACACCCTCGTCAATTCGACGTTTGAGGTCTGCTTGTTTGCGATCGATTTCAGGATATTGGTTTGCAGTTGATTCAGAGGTGGACTTTTCTTGAAGTTCTTGAACGATGGTATCCAAACCTCTCTGCAAGACGTCTACTTCATAGCCAGTCAGGTTACCGTCTGCGCGATAAGAGGCTTCTAGTTGTTCAAGTCTTCGGAAATCACCTCGCAAATCTGCCGCATCTGCAGCGCTCAGCTGTCCGCTCGAGGCACGATCGTCAATCTTTCTCATAACATTGCCCTGACGAATGTCGAATTTGCTTCCAGGACCTTCATGGAACGAGCCATTCCCACCAGGGTAGTCACGACCATCGTATCCGCCCCCATGATAGCCACCACCTGGGAATCCACCACCGGCGGTGCTTCGGTTGTTGAGTGCGACGCTAATCTTCTGATTCAGATTGGTCAAGTCAGTCGCTAAAGTGATTGTCTCATCCAACTGCAGACCATTTGAGCGAGCGTGAGATTCCAGAATCGCGATGCGATCAACTTCCGCCTTCAGGTCGTTGTATTCTTGTCTTGTGATTCTTCCTGAAGCGATCCCGTCTTCTATTCTCTTCGCTTCAACGGCTTGCTGACCGTTTATACCAGGCCAGGCTTGATTGTCACGGGTGTTGGAGACGATGCTGCGCTTCAGTTCTTCTAATGCTGGGTTAAGGTGACTTGCTTCTTCGGGGGAAATCGTTCCGTCAGCCTTGAAGCTGTTTCGGTCATTGAGGATGTGATCGTATTGGCTCTTGAGAGTTCGCGCTTCTTCCAAGGTTAAGCGACCACTGGCAAGATTGGTGGTGATGCGCTGTTTTAAATCAAGAAAAAATGCGTCGTTAAAATCGGGATTGACTGACACTGAACCACCAGATGTGGTGCCGCTGACCATGCTATTGAAGGACGATTCGACTTTGTTCAGTTCGGAGTTTAGTGAGGCAATTTCCATCGCACCTAAAGGCCCGTCGGAGCGGAAATGGGCTTCCGTTGCACTAACTCGGTCGAGTTGTACTTTGAGGTTTTGGACATCGCTTGGACTGAGCTTGTTCGCGTTAACGGCTTCGATAATACGGTCCGTTAAGTGTGTCTCGCGTACAGTGATAGAGTCTGAAACGGCGACGCCGGTGGGCGGGACGAGAATGTTTCTGAACATATCAGACCACTGGTTAGACCAGGCAGGCTGGGCAGCTGACAACATAGAAACTGATGACGCAACCATTACGGCGCGTAAAAACATTTTTTTTATAACCATGGCAATCTCCAAGAGGGTCTTTGGGGGAATTAAACAAAACAGCCGCAGAGTTGCGGAAACTGCCTCTAACGTCCTTAGACGGAAGAGTTCAAAAATGTTTCCTCGAAACCAGTAAAGAATACCTTTTTGAGACAATGTAGTACAGGTGTCTACAATAGTATGCAAAACGTCCGCTATTTTTTTTAGGACAGCTGACTCTACAGACCCTCTTTTCGGGTGCTTCCAGGCTTTAATTGCGGCAGTTTGAAAGCGATTTGAGAAAGGCTGATCGATTGCAAGCAGCACTTGGCATGTGGTGGGTGAGTTAGCCCCGCATCACAGCAAAGCATTATCGCGAGTACATGGCCGCTCTCATTCCATACCGCAACAAACCCGAGAACACTCGTGGACCTTGTCTTTTGATTTGTGTCTGAACCGGATGCGCACGCGGGTCATTGCCTATATACGGTTCCGCTTTCAAGTTTGCCCCCTGCGCGATTTGCCCAGTCGTGGGGTCTCTGAACTGCTCATGCTTGTCGTACATATTCTTGCCGTAGCTCGAATAAGTGGCAGTATCGAACCGCTCGTAGGGCACGAAAGGGCGCATAGCTAGCCGCTCGTGCATGATCACATCGGTCGTCTTGACGTTTGCCGGTGGAATGTTTTTCCCGGATGGATCGACTGCTCCGGGGTTATAAAACACGTCAGTGTCGCGCAAGCGCTTTTGCGCTTCAAATTGGATGTCGAAGCCTTGCATACGACTGCGATTTCTTTCCGCTTTTGAATGCTGCTGCAAGTGAGCCATTTGCATTTGGCTGTACATCTCTTTTTTCTGACCGATCGAGAGATCAGGGTTAATCCAGACCTGATAGATCTGTTGGGCTAAGGCCAGTTCTTGAGCTAGATCGGTTGGGTTCCAATATCCTGGCAGGCAGGTCAATACAGTGCCATCTGGGGCGAGCACGAACATTTGAATATTGTGCGGTCCAGCACCATTGGTGGTATCAACCGCCTGTTCGTCAGGTCTGTGCTTGCCTGATGCACCCGCATATTTCTCATGCGAAATATCTCGAAAGCCGCATACAAATTGGTCTTTGAGCATCGCGAAGGCTGGGTCCGAAGAGAGCGACACGGCTCTCAAGCTATTTCCGGCGCTTCACGTCGCTCCGTCTATTTTGCCTAACATGTGTACCCAGAAGACCAGCTTGCCCTGCTGCTTTGCGGCATCTTCGGCCTTGTCCAAATTCTTGTACCAGTCGATTTCACTGGTGAGCGCGTGGACACGGGCCGAGCAAACCTGCCCCTCCAAGACCTTTTCCGCACGAGCCGCAGGTACGCTTAACGAAACACCGAATGATAGCAGTACTGCGAGCAGCGACAGAATTCTGACTCTTTTCATAGAGAGACTCCCATGTCTAGTGCTGTATTAATACCAGCGTAATATGCATGTTTCGTGAAGTCTTGTCTGTTAGGTTGAGCTGACCCAAATGTCTGTCTCACCATCGTTTGCGACCTTCACGTGCTTAGGTCCACTTTTGAGCCGAACGGGAACGACAATCAGTCAGGAAGCAATAACTAAATTTGCACTACCAAGTGTGCTACTGGTCAGATCCTCAGATTACGCGATTGTCTCCAGTCTTTGTAATCCTTTTTCACCGCATCACTCATGACCTCGACCGCCTTGCGGAGCCAACCATAAGCGCGCTGTGCGGAATCCTTCTTAATCGCTGCCGCTGCGCCCCTGGCGCCGAGATGCACGTTGGCAGCCTCGAAACCCATGGCATAGAGCAGCGCTACCTCATCGCGAACTTTCGGCAGAGCGTTCAGCTCCATCTTCGAACACGACGGCGAGAGTCGACGAACAACCCAGCTGCCTTGCGTTTTCAGATAAGGGTCGGGTGATCGAACCGCGGCGTCCAGCACGACTTGCAGGTTCGAAACCGGATTTTTGTCAGCGTACGCCCAGGCGCATCCGGAAGGCAACAGCGCCTTCGCCTCACGTGCTATGCGAGCACCCTTGTGGTTGGCGATGGCAACGAAGCGCTGACGACCGAGACTGCCAACACCGGCGCGGCGTCCGAACCTGCGATAGATAGGTACTGGCTGCGGCATCATGCTTTCGATTGCTGTCTTCGCAGTCGGCGGCAGCGTTTTCACTGCTTTCAACTGCGTGTCCAGCTTGCGCCAGAAGTGGGCCGGCACAGCCAGTCTGGCAATAGCCATCTCCCGAAGTTCTGGATTCTCCTCTTCCATGACAATCGGCTTGCCACCACATGCGATGCTGGCCATGTAGCCTGCCAGGATGGTTTCGCATGCTTTGTTTTTGGTGATTCCCAAGTCTCCGACCTCGATCGCCTTGCAAGCGCTGGTTGCAAGTCGAACCAGGTCGAACGTGTAAGCCAACTTGTACGCTTCGTCGAAATCCGCGATGCCGAGAATTAGCCTGGCTTCGCTGTCACGCCAGGTGCTGAATTGCTCGACATGCAAGTCACCAATCGAGTTGACGATCGGTGCGTTCAGCAAGTCAGGGCAGAGCTCGGGGAAAATTTGCGCCCAACGGTAGAACGTGGCACGCAAGAAAGCGAACTCATCGTCAGCCATCAGCTTGTGCTTCGCATCAAGGTCGGCTGGAACGATTGGTAGAAAGCTTTTCACCCACGCCTCGTAGAGGCGGGTTGCTTCGACTATTTTCATGATAAGTCCTTTCGTTCAGTCCATCAGCAGCGAATTTCGGGGTGAAAGGCAAACAGGGCAGCCGTGTCACATTCTTGCCACGAATTTAATTTGCAATAGTTAAGCGGGTCTAATATATTGACATTATCCCTATCAGCTTAGTAGTTCTTGCAACCCACGCGACAAGCGTGAGCACCACTGATTCGTCCGCCTAAAAATAGGCACTTCGAACCAAAATGGTGCTACCCCCGGCGTTCCCTTCGGCACCTAACCCGCTCGCATTTAGGCTTGACCTAAGTGCATGGAAACTCGTGCGGAGACCCCCTCTCCTTCCCCGTTCCTTCAGGTGAGTCATGTCAATCGATAAGAACAATCGAACTAACGACCAAGTAGATCCGACAATCAAACTTGATAGTGTCGACAAGCACCTTCAAGCTCAGTCCATGCAATTGCTCAGCGATCATCACTTGATGGCTGCCGTAACCGGCGCCAACAAGCACATGACTGCCAACGATGCAGCCGCCTGGGGACTAGCTGGTTTCTCGCTGGTCGGTCATGAAACTCCTGGACAAAATCAAGCTGCAATTTCCAAAGGCAACGAAGTGGCGGGCAAGGTGCTGAGCACTACAATCGCTACTGAAGGCGATCTCGCATCAGCGATGGCAGCATACGGCGACATCAATGGTGGCATCCTTAATAAAGAAGGCTCCTATGCACAAGCTAATCTCGCCGGTGCAATCGCTCATGCTCAGAACAAATTAGACTTGCAGAGAATCGCTTCTAGCAACGGTTCCGGCGACAATGCCTACACCGTGCAAAGTCAATTCGCATCGCCTGCTGACTATCAAGCATTCGTCCAACGCCAAGCTGATTTGAAGGCGAAGCCAGAAGGCGGCGATACTCGTCAGACCTTGGTTGCCACCTCAGAAATATTCGACCGCAAGGTTGTTTCGACTGTCGGCAACTCCACTAGAGACTCGATCAACGGCAACGCTAGCTACCTAGAAGCTAACGCAGCTGACAAGAAGGAAGCTCCAAAGACATTGGCAGCATAATTTTCCAACACAAGTTCACAGAGTAAATGACCACGCCCCAATCCAACTGGCGTGGTCATTTTTTTTGCAGGTGTGAGGTGCCAGCGCTTAGCGAACTCTTTGCCAGAGCCAGTTTCTCCTGATCCTTTTGACTGAGTTTTGAATTCTTACTCAGTCCTTCGACTGAAAATTCTGCAGCAGATTTCTTGGACTCGAGGACTGGTCCAATAATGTGACAGCCCCCACCATCTATGAAGACTCGCTGAACGGTTGCAACCTTTCCTTTGGAAAAATGCAAAATGAATTGAGGACCGGCATGATTCTGATTCAGCCAGGCTGTTTCAAAGTTTTTGTCAAATTCAAGAACGCCTTTAAATTGTTTCGTCAGTTCTGGCTGCGTCAAATCGAACAATTCAAATTCGTCAGTGCCCCATGACACGTAATTTGTTTCGTGGTGAGAATGAGCGCGGACGACATTCGTTGTGGATGACAATCCGAAAACACAAAGACAAGCAGCGGCTACGAAAGTCGAAGATTTGCGGATCATGTTGGTCCTCCTAAGTGTTGTCGGCTGATGATACCTTCTGCCAGATTTCGTTGCGACGCATAAAGGGCAGCGCCCATGGAGGATTGTAGAATGCTCGAACCGGTGTTTCGCTGGCATCAAGATTTTTTGATTTTACGAAATTGTCGAGCAAGTCCTCGTGATGAGCGCAGTTTTTCTCATTGGCAAAGCCAGAAAATCTGATTACTGCGTACCGGGCTTTGGGAAGGGTGAACAGTTTGATGCGTTTGTCGATTGGCTCAGGCAGAGTTTCTAGTGTGTAGCTGGATGGCATGTAAAATCGCATCGTCATGCTGTTCTTTTGCTTGTCCGTAGTTACCGGAACCGTCATCGCGATTTTCTCAGAAGATATTTTTTCGGTTACAGGAACGGTCATCGCAACTTTTGTCTTGGATACATTCTTGCCAAAAATGTATCCACCAATAATTTTGAATGCCTCGTTTGCAGCGGATTCACCACTGCCGGATACTTCGACTTCAGCAGCAATAACGCTCGGGTAATCTCTGATTTCGAAATCACCATCTTTTTCCAAAATGGCGTAAGTCGGTTCTTCGTACTTTGCCAGCGCATCATTAGCAATGGCAAAGATTCCAACCCCAGCACAAGCAGCGGCCAGTAACGGAAGTATTTTGATGCGCATCTGAATCCTCTGATTTGTTTGGGCAATTGTGACGTGAACGGCTGCAGCTAAAACAATTCGCTAGCACTGAATTTATATCCTAAACAGACATGCATAGTGCTGCGTATGTTTCTTAAAACAGAGGAATGTTAATGAATCAAATGGAGAATGTGAAAATCAGGTGTTATCTCGATCAACGATGAAATCTTACAATCGTTTGTTATAGTGGGACCTTAACAAATACTAAGGCCAAATAGGTATAAGAAGATCATACTGAGCGGCTGTTACCCCCAGCACCGCCGGTAGAGTCATGCAAGATAGCGTTCCTGAAGCAATGCCCAAATTCTTTGAATCCTGGTGTTCG
>JBBQFO010000080.1:0-19391 GCA_038322035.1 Candidatus Obscuribacterales bacterium | reverse complement strand
GACATCGGCAGGAACTTTGACAAATTTATCGGCAAGTTCGCTTATGTGCACCAGTCCATCTTGATGAACGCCGATATCGACAAACGCACCAAAAGCAGTGACATTAGTGACAACCCCGTCCATGATCATGCCCAACCTTAGATCATTGATTGTGTTGATTCCTTCCGCAAATTCCACCTGCTCGAAGCGGTCTCGCGGATCGCGTCCTGGTTTTGCCAACTCGCTGACAATGTCTTTCAACGTTGGAAGTCCTACCTTGTCATTGACGTATTTGTTGATATCGATTTTTTTGCGTAGCTCTTCTTTTTGAATCAACTCAGCTACTTTACAGCCTAAATCCGTTGCCATAGAGTCCACGACACTGTAGCTTTCAGGATGAACGGCGCTTGTGTCGAGCGGATTCTTTCCGTCATGAATACGTAAGAAACCTGCGGCTTGCTCAAAAGCTTTGGCGCCAAGTCGAGCCACTTTTTTCAGTTCAGTTCGACTTTTGAAGGCACCGTTTTCTTCTCTATGTTTGACGATGTTTCCGGCGAGCTGCGGTCCGAGCCCTGACACGTAGGTGAGCAGCTGTTTGCTGGCGGTATTCAGCTCGACTCCGACGTTGTTAACACAACTCGTCACAGCGTCATCCAGGCTGCTCTGCAGTGCAGTTTGATCGACGTCGTGTTGGTATTGCCCAACTCCAATCGACTTAGGCTCAATCTTGACCAACTCAGCTAACGGGTCCATCAATCTTCTGCCAATCGAAACGGCGCCGCGTACAGTCAGATCCAGATTTGGAAACTCATCTCTGGCCACTTCGGATGCCGAGTAAATCGACGCGCCACTCTCATTCACCATGACAATTGGAATTTTCGTGCCGTCAGCTTTTTTGAGCAGCAACTTTTTGACAAATGATTCGCTTTCTCTTCCACCAGTGCCATTCCCAATCGCGACTGCTCCGATATTGTGCTTGCTGCAAAGTTCGACCAGTTTCTTTCCGGCCGATGAACTGGCAGCATCCTTCGCTGCTTCAGCCTCATGCAAATAAATAAGATCATGATGGAGAAGCTTTCCCTGGGCATCCAAGACAGCCAGTTTGCAACCGGTACGAAATCCTGGATCGACAGCTAACATTGGTACCTGCCCCAGAGGTGGTGCCATGAGCAACTGTCGGATGTTATCAGAGAATACTTTGATCGCTTCAGCGTCAGCCTTTGCCTTATAGAGTTGGCGAATTTCTGTCTCCATTGACGGTGCCAGCAACCTCTTGTAGCTATCTGCCAAGGCCAGTTTGATTTGCTCGGCGCAAGGGTTTCGTCGTTTTATCAAAAAATTTTCCAACTGTTTGACCAGATCGTCAGACTGAGGCCCCACCTCTACCTTCAGAAGTCCTTCTTTCTCCCCACGCAGTAAAGCGAGAACACGATGCGATGGCGCAGACTCGATGGCCTCGGACCAATCGTAATAGTCCTTGAACTTAATTGCATCTGCATCTTTGCCTGACACAACTGTGGATTTCAGATTGCTTTTCTTTGTCCAGAAGTGTCGTGCTTGCGTTCTCACTTGCTGATTTTCATTGATCCACTCGGCGATGATGTCTCGGGCACCACTAAGCGCATCATCAGCATTTGCTACACCCTTTTCTTCGCTGATAAATGTTTCTGCAGTTTTCTTTGGATTGTCGAGGGCACAATCAAAAATTTCTTGAGCCAGCGGTTCAAGACCTTTCTCTTTTGCAACCATTGCTTTGGTACGACGTTTCGGTCTGAATGGCAGGTAAATATCTTCCAGCTCCACCATCGTTTTGGCCAACGTCACTTTGTTCTTCAGCTCGTCAGTCAAAAGCGAACGTTCGTCCAGAGACTTTAAAATAGCGTCTCGCCGCTTATCCAGTTCGTCTAGCTGAATCAAACGATCTCGAATCGCCAGCACCTGCACTTCATCAAGCGAATTTGTTGCTTCTTTTCTGTAACGCGCGATGAAAGGCACTGTGCCACCCTCGTTCAAAAGGTCTGCAGTCGCTTGTACTTGCTTGGTGTTCAAGTTCAATTCATTGGCGACGATCGAGATATTGTCAGTAGCGTTACTCAACTTTCCATCCTATTTGTCCGGCAAGAATCAACAGAGTTACATCGTGCCACCCTCTGGCCAATTTGACCAGTGCGTGTTCGGCGGAAATGTCGGTGAGTAGCCTGAGGCGTCACCTGTGCACAAAACGGATGCGATCAATTGAAAAGTTTCGTTCGCGCTCGGCAGTTCGTCACTGGCTAGATCCGGATGGTTCCATTCATTCAGTGTAATGATACAAGCCAAGTCAGCTGGAATCTGTCTTCGAAGCTCACTTTCATTGGCGAGAAATAAGTCTCTGAATTTCGGAAGCAGACTTCGTAAGAGTTCTGTTCCACTGGCTTGTATGTCCATCGGCGCTAAGCCTCTGATTTCAAGGGTTTCGCGGGTGCAATCGAAATCAACTAGCCGATCGCGAATGTAGATTTGTCCTTGTGGTGCGTGTAGATACCAATTTACTTCTTTTTCGAAAGTAATATCGCCTGGTCCATCCGCAGTAACCATCAGGAAGTCTTCGTTGACCGAACCGGGCTTTCGACGCAAACAATTTCCATAATAGCTCAGACAATTGGTAATGCCGGCGTGATCACCGGCGCGGGCGTGGTATCCCAAGTCTTCAATGACGATTGCCCAACGAGTTTGATCACCGTAAGCATGCAATCGCACATCAGCAGGATAGACGTAACCGTTATCCAACATAGGGAAATCAAATTTTAGAGCGCAGTCATCGAGCTGTCCGAGAATCTCGGATTGGCTGAAAGTGGCATGAGACATCGAACACCGTAGTCAAGTTAACGCAAATATTGTTGCACAATCAGAGCTGAAAAAAGGCAAAAGCCGCAAGAAAAAACGCAGTCCCAACCGAGGCTGGAACTGCGTCACACTGAAATCGATCTCTAGTTGTTATCTTTGCCAGCGTATTTTTCTAGCTCAGAAGCAACGCTGTCCATTTCTTTGTAGAACTTTCTGCTTGATACTGGATCGAGCTCTCCGGTTGCACTGTAAATGGCTTGTGTCGCGCCAATTGCATCCAGCTCGTTTCTCAATTTCGAAGCGCGTGCGTCACTGAGACGACCTTCAAGGTAGTCTTTGATGATTCTTGCTTCCAGATCCACACGTCGAACGGATAGATCATCGAGAACATAGATTTGTCCGTTGACGACGGTGAAGTGCGAACCAGCAATTATTGGTTGATACGTAGGTACGCCTGCGACGACTACAGTTCCAAGTGAGGTTCCGATGTAGTCCAAGTCGCGCGCATAGGCAACTGCGCGTTCATAAGTGATGGTGTTACTGCCTGTTTCTCTGGCGATACGCTTCAGCTCATTTTTCATAGCTGCAGCTTTCTTGCCGCTGATATTGCCCTTCGCATGCGCCGCATCGATCATCTTGTCGAGGTCTTTTCTGCGAGCGGTAAGCGTCAGTACTAGAACTTCGGGTTTAGCGGTTCTGAAATAGACGGTGCCGCCGGTGGTGCCTGTGACTGCAACTGGTGATACAGTAGTCGTGGTTGTAGACGTCACACCATTGCTGGCCCGGACTACAGTAGCTGGAGTGCCTAACGTTGTCACTTCTGTGGTGGTGGTTTGTGTGGTTGTATCAGCAAAAGCTGGTCCGACCAAACCGAAAGCTGTCAACATCGCTGCGACCACTGCCGGTGTTCTGTAGGTTTTGTATTGCATGAACATTCCTCCTCCCAAGAGATAAATGATCCGTGTCGAGACCTGAACGACCCCAATCGCGGATGAGCTTCCGTTGACGGACACAATTTCACGAAAGTTCCAACAGGAATTGACGTCGATACAATCCGCAATGCAGAGATTCTACATCGAATGGGTCGTCATTTCGGATATCAAGTGATAAAACCTAACGGTAGCCAATCGTTTACTTCTTGACTGCCGCTCGTCATCGTCTTCCGTTTGAGAACTCATCCGTCACATTGCCGTAGCTTCGGGTGGTGGCTTCTTAGACTTCTTCGGAGACGTTTTCACAAACTTGAGCACAAGCCATGCCAAACCACCGATGAACGCCACTATCGAGAGCACCAGGAATATTGTGGAAAACGGTGATGGAAGGAATTTCGCGAGACCCGTGAGAAGAACCATACTCGGTGACCAAATAAGTCCGAATCTTGGCAGAGACCATGATCTCGATCTGTCTGTATCGTTGTTGGCCATGCCCAGGAATATCACTGAGAGAACTGCGAACAAGATCATTGGAATGTAACTAAGAAGGATTGTCAAAATGTTGATCGAATTATTTGTTTTCGACAGTCGCATCTGAATCGGGGTTGGAGTTGGTTTTTCATTTTTAAAATCTGCAGCACCAGGTGTGACTTCGATGCCGTTCTTAAAGATAAGAATGAATACTTTTCCATCTGCTCTAGTGATCAGATTGCCACTTCGATCGCGACCATGCACGTAGAAAACGCTCGCATCCGGCTGTTTCGTGCTTGATGACGCTGCAGATATTTGACCGGGTTTACCTTGAGGTTCACCCTCCCATGGAGTTCCCTCTTCCAGGCTGGTGTCGAATCTCGATTTGATGAAGATTTGGGAAGCATCTAAGTTCGGAGGCCAGGCGATACTATTGGCGGTGACAGAATCTACTCCTTCACCAAATGGATTTTTATACGTAACAGATTTCGCTAACTTCTCTATTTCTTTGCCGTCAGGATATTTCCCTTTGGCTTTGTAGTAAGCCTGTGCCCTGGTGCCCAATTCATGCATTTTAGCTGTGACAGAGAGCTCTGGTGCGTGTGGATCGTAAAAGATAAATCCGCTGCCATCCTTGATACCCTGGGGAACTTCATAAATGAAGTTATCGCCACCAACCTGACCAGAAATTACTTCCATGTCATCATGAGGGGTTCCAGCCCAGCCTCTGTACTCGTAGACGAAATGCTTTCCGAAGTTGTCTTTTGAAGCCTGGTCTTCGCTAAAAATGGTGAAGGTCGAGAGCCCGTCCAGACTTTTATAGACTCGTTTTACGAAGTCTTTCGAATGTGCAACGTTGTGCGTGCTGAAATCCGTGTTCATGTTGAGTGTGACAAGCACGAACGCGGAGATGATGGCGACGAAGATTCCCAGTCGAATCCAGACATTTCCGGCATTGGTGTTTGATCCAACTGATGAGGCTCTCGCTTTATCCACTCGTTCATCAGTTTCTTTGAGCGGGATTCTCGCTTTGCTGCTCGATTGATCTGTCAATCCGCCGGAGAGAATGATTGGTGAAGCTTCAGAAGCAGCGCGGTCTGCGCTTGCACCTAATGAATTGAGCATGGCAATTTCTTCAGCCGATAGTGCGGAAGATTTTTCTGCGGCTGTTTGATCGGCTGTTTGATCGGCTGTCTTTTCGGCGGTCGATGCGGCGGCAGGCGGTTCAGCGCCCTCACTTCTCATCAACATCGTGCCGTAACCTTCGAGTACCTTCGCCAGCAGAGGATCGCCTGGCACCAAAGATTGCTGACCTAATCTAAACGCTCGTTTGTACATCGAATCCGCTTCGCTAGTCAAGTTCAACGCTTCAGATGTCTGTGCGATCTTGTACAGAGTCGAGATCATGTCTCTATCTGCGGAAGAAATTTTTGTATGCAATACCAGCAGTCGTCTGAAGAACTGCAGAGACTCCTTGTACTTTTTCATTTGAAAAAGGTTGTCGGACATTTTGTCCAAACAATACGGGAGAAGTGGATCCGTATCGTCACCAATCTTGTCTAACTTTTCCAAAACGCTTGCGAAGATCGGTTCTGCGGCTTTGTATTGCTTGACTCGATAGGCATTGTCGGCGTCCGTGATCAATCGGCCAATTTCGTCGCTACCAATTACTGGAACATTTTCTTCTTCTACATATTCTTCTTTTGCATCATCGAAGAAACTGGCTGACAGAGCTTCTTTTGCAGGTGGTGCAAAATCATCATCTGCTGGAGCTGAGAAATCAGAAGCTGGCGCAGAAAAATCTTCGGACTGGGCGGTAGTGAGACTATCACTTGCGCTGATCGAATCCACGCCTTCAGGAGCGTTGACCATGAAGCGTCCAGTCTCTTTTTGGTCGAAGGTCGGGTCTGTTGCAGGTGGAATGGTTCCACCCAACTTCGCTTTTTCTGAACCTAGTATTTTTGCCTTCTGTCCTATTTTTCCACCTAACAGTCCGCCACTCTTCGGCTTGTCTTTTTCAGCAGCAGGTGTTGACGGTTCGCCAATTGAATCTAAAGCTTCTTTTTCGAAGCCTTTGGTGCCAATAGAATCCAGTGCACCAGCATCAAAACCTTTGCTGCCAATAGAATCAAGCGCTGCCGCATCAAAGCCTTTGCTACCGCTTTGATCGACGGCAGCAACATCAAACGGATTGCCGCCAGTCGGCTCTGGTGTAGCATCCTTTTTGCCCCCCCCAATCAGTGGACGGACTGCGGATTCCTTTTTTGGTGCAAACTTACCCAGCAAGCCCTTCTTCTCAGGTGCAGGAGGTGTTTCGTTCGTTACAAATATTTTGTCGTTGATTTCATTGTCAGATCCGATTTGATCCAAGGCGTTCTTATCAAAGGACGCAGCCTCCAACTCAGCTTTGGCACCAATCGCATCGAGTGCTGCAGCATCAAACGCAGGGGTCTGCTCAACTTCTGGCTCGGCTTCAAATGCAACTGCCGGCTCGTATGTAGCCTGGGGTTCAAATGCAGGTTCTGGTGCGTACTCAGATTCCGGCTCATAAGCGGGTTGAGCATTGATTTCCGTATCGGACTCAGCTTCAATTAAATGTTGTTCCGCTTTCGCTTCAATATATGCTGGCTCTGCATAATCAGGTGGAAGGACCTCGGCCGTTGCTGCTGGCTCCGTTTCGTACTCGTTTTCGGTCGACTCGATCGCGCTAGCCACATCTTCCGCACCGTACTGATAATCTGGTGCAGTGCCACTCTCGGCAACTTCGTCGGTTCCGAATTGATATGCTGGTTCCGCCTCCGCAGTTTGATATGAGTGTTTATCGGGTTGAACAGGCGGCTCTTCAACTCCGGAACCGAAACTAATCACAGGCGGCTCGGCGGCATCGATGTCGTACACAATGTCGGGCGCTGCCCCTTCAGCAGATTCTTCAGAACTGTCAATGCCCGGTACTAAATCGTTGTTCGTGGATGAATCGTCGAAAGTGGAGATCTCGTCCAGTCCGATATCGGCATAAAGCGATTCGCTCAGAGGCACCTCCACTCCATGGATACTGCCTTCACGTATGTCATCATCATCGTCATCGATAGGATGTAAGTTACGCACTTTAGACTCTGGACTCGATGTGGAATTCGGTAGGGAGAGCGCCTCAAATTCACCGGTTGTAGAGCCTGGAGAACTTTTGCCTTTCTGTAAAAACCGTGCGGCTAATATGCCGAAGGTTTTCTTCGGAGCATCTGTATCTTCTTCTCCACGGTCCTGGACTGGTTCTTCGTCAACCGTATCGTCGGCCAATGTTCCCCCGTACCTGTTTGCAGTGCATGGCAGCCGCTGAGGTGAGTGTCAGCGGTACACAGTTTACTAATACCACCATTTGTTGTGTACAAACCGGTCCAACTTGGCTTCATTGTTAACCTAACGGCTTCTCTGTTGGCAACATAGGCGTTTGGCAACTTTTATCTATCAGCCCGCGTCCGAACGGCAGTAAGAACGGAGGATGCGGTATGGAGTTTCTAATCAGATTAGCCTTGAAAGCCTTGGTGTTTGTCTTTTCCTCTACCGATGCTCGGTGGTATTGACCCCATGTGGCTACTTGGTTTCTGGTTGCTTCCAGCCTTTGCATTGAAACTTGTCTCTGACTTTATGCCGCATTATCTGTCACGGACGCGATGAAAGCGCGACAACAACCAGTCTAGTCTGAAAACATTTCACCGCCCGAAAGGGTACCGAACTCGAATTCAATTTTTTAAGGAGCTATTATGTACACGAACAAATTGGCAAAATCGTTTAGTTTGGCTTTGGCAGTCGCTGTTACTGCGTCAGTCTCTGCGAGTTTTGCAGAAAGTGAAGCAAGTTTGCAGGCTCAGTCTCAATCATCAACCATGAATAGCGCGCAAAGTGCACGGGAAACCAATTCATCTGCGTCCACTCAAAACAACTCACAGTCGTCTAATCAACAGACAAGTCAAGCCGCGACTCATAATAATTCAAACGGAAACTCGGAAGCCGTCGGCGGATCGCTCGGCGCAAATAAACCGACGCCACCGAATGCGTCAGTTTCGTCTCCAAACCGTGGAGTCACCAACGCACCTCCTTCGCAACTGAGAACAACATCCAGTCTAACCTCAGTCAATCCTTCTGTTGCGACGAAGCGGGTTCCACATACTGTGACACGTTCTTATGCCTGGAGAAGTCCTCGCACTAAACGTTCTTTCAGCAGTTCATATATGACGAAGACAGTACGGCAAGCATCGGTTACGCACTAATCATTTGGTTCTATTGCAAGTTGGTCACGGGCGCTTTGGTCGTGACCAATTTGTATTAGGATATTATTTCGACATCTTGTTTGAGGCCAATCATGCCCGCAAAAACTGTAACTGTTGAATTATTGAATGAAAGAAGTAAAGGGCATTTGCCAGGATTGATCGGATTGAAAGTGAAAGCACTTTCGCCTGGCAAACTGACGAGCGTTCTCAAGATCAGAGATGAATTGTTAGCGCCGAATGGTTATCTGCATGCTGCATCTGTGGTTGCGCTCGCGGATACTAGTTGCGGGTATGGTTCTGTTGCGAACCTGCCACTGGGAGCAACTGGGTTCACTACAATCGAGTTGAAAAGCAACTTTTTAGGCACCGCTCGCAATGGCTCAATCACTTGCGAAGCGACGCTCGTGCACGGTGGCAAAGGTACCCAAGTGTGGGATGCCGTCGTCACTAACGATGAAACCGGTAAAGTTATTTGCTTGTTTCGCTGTACCCAAATGATTTTGTATCCGCTAGTCAATAAGCGCAAGTGAGCACGTACAAGTCTTCTCCCGAGTCTATTCTTCAATGCCGATGGCGTGAGCTTCCTTCTGGAATTGCTCCCAGGAATTGACCAGCGAGCGAGGAGCTTTGTTTTTCGAGTCATAGACTATCAATACATTAGTGAGTGGACGACCTGCTGGCACCACGACTTCGCTGTTGTAGGCGAGTGAACGGGAAGCGCCTCCATCCAAATTCATCGCCTCAGAACAACCCAGCTCCTTCATCAATCTAGCCTCGTCAGGCAACGACAGTCCGTTCATAAAGGTGCAAAGAATCAGTCTGTTTCGCGCTTGATTGAATCCAATTGCGCAACGAGGACCAATTCCGAGCACGTGTGAATCGGAAAACCCCTCTGTTTCTGGATGAATCCAGAGCTCTCCATCTTTTAGCAAACGTGGTCCGCAGGTCAGTGAGAACCAGTGTTCATCCCACTTAGGCACTTCGTCTGCACGCGCGGTGATCATCACAGGGCGGTTGTGCATGGTTAAACCCAATGTGGTGCCAAAGTTCTCCCATCGACTGTATTTTAAAAATCTACCGCCCGATACCATGTTTCCCATAACTCGCTTCTGATCGTCTTTACTGAAAAACGTTCCATTCATAACGACGCTGGCGTGCACTTTTTTGACTAGAGATTCGAATCTTTCGTCTCCATGTGTGGCCGTGGCATCGTTGGCTCGAACTGCATTATTAGCCAGTCCGAGACTGAGGAAAGTCTCTGGATCTTGCAGATCGATGATCGTTTCGTAGAGCGGAACATGAAGGACAGTTTTCTTAATGAACTGTACGGGTTTCCCATGCCTGATTACCTTAGGAATTCTCGGTGCCCTGGGGCTTGCAAATGGTGGCACGGGCATGATTGACACTTCTTCAGTGTCAGATTTACCAGGTTCCAACTTCTGGTCGATCTGCTGCTGCGCTGGCTGCGGTGCCTTGGATTTTGCAATCTTCACCGTTTTGTGAGCAGCAATTTCTTCAGTCTTAACCATCTGGGCAGAATCGTATTTTGAAAAAGTATGCGAAATCATCTCGCCTGTATTGTTTAACATGGCGGCTAAGGCAATGCGACTGTCTTGCTTGAACGAACTTGAGGAATTGATCCAGAGGAAAACTACTATTGCAATTATGATCGCAGAGAAAACGGCTCCGGCAATGTTACTTGCCACTTGCTCCACGTTGTTTTTTGAATTTGACATTTTGCGCTAACACAAAACCGAGTAATGTTCTTGCAATTACTTTATCATTGCGCAATACACGCTGCTGGACGGGCTGAATTCCCAAGACTGCCTAGAACAGATTGATTAACTTGTTAAAGAGCTTTTTGAACCTGAATTTTTTCTTTGTTTTGTTGTCCTGAGCCGCTTTAGCGTGAGAGCCGTGTGCAGGTGCAGTACCGAAATTCCTCTGGATCGGCGGCGCGACCGGCGGCATGTCGTTGGACATGTTGATTGGAGATGCAGCTGGAGCTGGATTCTGGTCGTTGCCGGTAACCAGATTGCTGATATCGTCGAAGATACTAGCTGGTTGCGGCAGGAAGTGAATCTGATCGATTTCTTCGGCTAGTGGAGTTAGCGGCGCTATAAAAGCTCCCGGAGGCGTAGAGTGTGTCTTGTAAAAGGACTTCATGTAATTCTGCCAGATGCCGGCCATAATCGTGCCGCCGGTGACCTGGTTGCCGGCAATGGCTGCATTCTTGTCGTTCCCGCCCCAAACTGCCGTGACTGTATCTGGCGTGAATCCGATAAACCAGATGTCTCTTGCACCGTCTGCGGTGCCGGTTTTGCCGGCTACCGGTCTATCAAACAGTCTTGCTTGCGTGCCGGTGCCTTTCTGCACAACATCTTGCATGGCGTCGACCAGCTCGGCCACGGGCTCTGGTTCGAAGACTTTGACTGTTTCAGGAGCATACTTTTTCAAAACGGTCTTATCTTTCGACTCGATTCTTCTGATCAAACTCGGAGTTACTCGCACTCCCGATCGAGCTAGAGTGGCGTAGCTATTAGCCATGTCGAGTGGAGATACTGCTGATGCACCCAATCCCAGCGCCAGCGTGGGTTCTAGTTTGGATGTGATGCCTGCTCGCTGTGCCGTGTCCGCAACCTTTGCAGGAGTTACCGCTTGGGTGACTCTGACCGCACAAGTGTTCCGCGATAATGCCAGCGCCTTCCGAATCGTAATCAGTCCCAGGTACTTACCATCGAAATTCTTGGGCGTGTACGAATCTTGACCGGGCATGTCGATAGCCAGCGGTGCATCATATATGGTGGTATCAGGTTTCAATGTACCTGTTTCCAAACCAGTCAGGTAGACGAAGGGCTTGAAGGCTGAACCGGCAGTGTGAGCCGCTGTAGCTCTGTTCCATGGGCTTTTATCGAAGCTTCCGACGCCGCCGACCATGGCAAGTACAGCGCCGGTTTTTACCGAAATGGTGACCAGTGCGCCTTGCGAAACTCCACTAGGAGCCTTCTTGATGCCTAGCGTCAAACTTTGATCCGCCAGTATTTGAGCGGATGTGTCTAGGTTAGTGAATACCCTGGTGCCCTTGTTCCAGAGATCGTCGTCTGAGAAATGCTCCTGCTGCAGGAGCGCAACAACGTAGTTTAAATAGTACGCATAGTGCTCGGGACGGGTCTCGGCGCCCTTGAACACGAGCTTTTCAGTTTTGGCTTTTGCTGAAACTTGAGGAGTTATATATTGCTCCTCAACCATGTTGTCGAGCACTTCGTGCTGTCGCAAAAGCGCGTCAGCCTTGTGCGTGCTCAGTCTTGTCGGTGCGTTGACAATACCGGCGAGGTAGGCGGACTGAGCCAGATCAAGCTCTGAGGCGTGTTTAGCGAAATACCGTTGTGAAGCGGATTCAATGCCGTACGTTCCTCTTCCGAAGTAGACAAAATTCAGATATGACTCGAGAATCTTGTCCTTGGAATAGTGCTGGTTTAGCTCTATAGCCTTGATCGCTTCTTTGATTTTAACCAAAAATGTCCGTTTGCTATCCGGAGAGTATAGATTTTTGACCAGTTGCTGGGTAATGGTCGAACCGCCTTGAACCACGTGTCCGGCTTGCGCGTTGGCGATTGAGGCGCGAATGATACTCTCAGGATTGACGCCAGCATGGTGATAGAAACCGCGATCTTCCGTGGCGATCAGCGCTTGTTGAAAGCTTCTAGCAATTTTGCTTAGCGGAACAGGCGAATATGCTTTGTTTGGAAGGAGAGTGCAGATGGGACGGTCTTGTCGGTCGAAGACCTTTAATCCGACATTTTCGTCTGGTAAATTGACCGAGTTCCAGTCATGGAATTGGTTCCAGGCGACAATGAGCATTGCGCAACCAAGAACGCCCACTAAGGCCATGGCGACCAGCCCACTGCGAGGGATCCTGCGCTTCGGCGAAGTGGTTTCGTTGGCGGGCAATGGTAAGTGAGTCTGCAAGGTCTGCACCGATGATGGCTAAGTCTGATGGACGTCGGTTCCCAACCGTAGGTTCCAACTCAGCAACTGGCATGTCAGGTGGCACATTTGTGCACAATCAATTGTTTAGCCCGTCGCCATTCAATAAGATACTGGCAGTTGGAGGCCTCTGAACTACCGCGAAGTGAAATCCATGAAAACGAAAGTTGAGATTCCTGCTGAATTCACCGAGCGCAGTAAACCACTTCGCGATGATGTACGTCTTCTGGGCAATATGCTTGGCGACACTATTATCCGTTTTGATGGTCAGGAGGTCTTTTCTTGTGTCGAGAAGTTCCGTAGCTTGTTCAAACGCATCCATGATGCAGATGATGCGGCGGCGAAAAAGGAACTGCAAGAGCTCATTTCCAGTGTCGATCCTAACACCGCCAACAAGGTGATCAAAGCATTTCTCACTTACTTCGATTTGACGAACATTGCCGAACAAAATCATCGACGTCGCCGCAGAGCGATTGCAGAATCAGCTGGCACAGCCAAATCGCAAAGTGGATCTCTGGAAGAATTCTTTGAGCGACTGCCTTCGGAAGAATCTGAGCGCGCCGCCCGATTGCTGAAAGAGATAGATATCCAGGTCGTTTTCACGGCACATCCAACTGAAATCACGCGGCGCACGGTGTTGATCAAACAGTTGGAGTTGGCCGGTTATTTGAGTAAGCGCGATCATCCACCACTGACACGCAAAGAAAGTGCTCAGATCGAAAAGGGTTTGCGCAGCGTCGTCGAGTCATTGTGGCTTACGGATAGTATTGTCTACTTCAAGCCTGCTGTGATGGACGAGGTGCGATACGGGCTTTATCACTTCGAACATGTTGTTATGGATGCGGTTGTAGATGTGCACGAAGATTTGCAAGCAAAAGTTGAAAAGGACGCAAGCGCCTCACCAAACCGATTCATTACCTTTGGTTCCTGGATCGGTGGAGATCGCGATGGAAACCCGTTCGTCACACCGGACGTGACGCGGCAGACGATGGCTTATCATCGAACGATTATTTTGAATCGATACCTTTCACAGCTCGAACTGATTTTCGGCCATCTCAGTCAGTCCGAAAATTGGATCGAGTTGACTGACGAAGTGCGCCAATCACTCGATCGCGATCGCCAGGCAATGCCTGAGATAGAGCGAAGGATTGAAGGACGCTATACGTTCGAGCCATTCCGACAGAAACTACTTTTCATTCAAGAGAAACTGCGTAACACGCTCAGTGGCGCTGACAAGTCCGTGGCATACAACGATCCTGCTGAACTCAGACATGATTTACAAATTCAGCTGGATGCTTTGCTTGCCGCAGGTTGCGATGCCAGTTTGGAAAGCTTGCGGCGGATGATCTATAGTGTCGATATCTTCGGATTCCATCTAGCCAAGTTGGATTTGCGCCAACACAGCGCCCGCCATAGAGCCGCTCTTGAAGAAATTGTCGAAGCGCTGGATCTTATTCCTGGCGGCTATCAAAAGCTTTCAGAGGAACAGAAACAGCTCTGGTTGACCAAAGAGATTTCGAATCGGCGACCGATGCTTCCAGTTGATTCGAGGTTCTCTGAAGCAACGAATGAAACAATCGAAGTCTTCAGAACGATGACCGAGTGTCAGGATAAATATGGCAAAGCTGCCGTCGATACTTACATCGTCAGCATGACTCAGGATGTTAGTGACCTTCTGACTGTTCTGCTTTTTGCCAAAGACGCTGGTCTCTACGATTTGAAGTTTCACCCGCATCGCAAGATTAGCGTTGTCCCGCTTTTCGAAACTATCGACGACTTGCGGCGCGCTCCAAAAATGCTCAATGCACTTCTCGAAAACGAAGCCTATCGTGAGTATCTGCAAAACATGGATAACTTGCAAGAAATTATGATCGGCTATTCTGACAGTGGCAAAGATGGTGGCATAGTCACATCCAACTGGGAGCTCTATAAAGCCCAGAAACAGCTCGTCGAGATGGCAAGCACGCTCGGCATCAAATTGCGGCTGTTCCACGGGCGTGGAGGCACAATAGGACGTGGTGGAGGACCAACTCACGGTGCGATTCTAGCCCAGCCACCAGGAACAGTGGCCGGTCGAATCAAAATTACTGAGCAAGGTGAAGTAATCGCTTCGAAGTATGCGTTACACGACATCGCTGTCCGAAACTTCGATCGCCTGGCGGCCGCTGTCGTCGAAACTAGCGTGCATGATGTTGAAGCCCAGAAAAAAGAATTTGATAAGGAAGAGTGGCTCGCCTTCATGGAGAATTTCTCTAAACTCGCTTTTGATGCTTATCGAGATCTCGTTTACGGGGATGCTTCATTTGTTGATTTCTTTCATCAGACCACCCCGATCAATGAGTTAGCTCAACTGCGACTAGGTTCTCGTCCCACTCGCAGAACGCAAGGCAGCAACACAATCAGCGACTTGCGCGCCATACCATGGGTGTTTGCGTGGACGCAAAGCCGATACATGCTGCCGGCCTGGTATGGCTTCGGGACTGCCTTTAGAGAGAGCCTAGAAGAGCCGGATAATTTGAAACTGATGCAACAGATGTATTTGAAATGGCCATTTTTCAAAGGACTGGTATCAAAAGTAGAGAATGCTTTAGCTGTGGCAGACTTTGGTATTGCCAAATACTATGCCGATGAGCTCGTAGACGAGCCCCTCAGAAAGTTCTACTTCCCTCGCATCGAGGCTGCTTACGAATTATCGACGGATGCTGTTTTGAAGATTTCACAGAAGAAAGTTTTGAATGAAGATATTCCATATCTTCGACATTCAATCGAATTGCGAAATCCCTATGTTGATCCATTGAGCTACCTGCAAGTACGTTTTCTCAAAGAGCTGCGATCGAGAACGGCTACAAGTAAGGCTGCTGACCAGGGGGAGAATTCTTCAGGCAAACGAGATATGTTGTTAGAAACAGTTTTGATGACCATCAACGGAGTAGCTGAAGGACTCCAGAACACGGGCTAAAATCAACTCACGCCCGCAACAGAGTTGAAGGGAAAATATCCGGGGAGTGATGCCAGTCTTTGCTGGCGTCGTGCGCTACTTTCGCTCTAGCCAAAAAGGGATCCGCTTCACCACCACGACTGTTCGCTTTCAAAAATTCGGCATAACTTGTTAGACACTCTGCGAGCCTCGGCAAATTGCTGCGATACTCAAAACCGTCGATCGCTTCCTTGTATGCTTTCTCTGCTTCTGCGGTTTTGGCCTGTGCCTGAAACAGCATGGCTAACTCGTATTTGAATTCTTCTAGCGGTCCCAGTGGAGAGTCAATGTGCTTCAAAGCTTTCGTCAACGTCTTCTCTGCGTCTGCTTGCTTATCTAATTTACGTTGCACCATGCCCAGTCTGTGAATGTTTTGCAGTGTGGTTCGATGTTCACCACTCAACGTCTTCTCACTAATTTCTAGGGCTCTTATTGCGAAAGGTTCTGCTTCAGCGAATTTGTTTTGAGCGATGTACAACTCAGCCAAATGCTGAAGGAAAGGAACCAGCAATCCGTGCGCAGGATACAATCCCTTCTCCGCCATCGCTAACGCGCTCGTGAGAGTCTTTTCGGCATCGTCGTATTTGCAGAGAGTGATTAGAACAACACCGAGCTTATCCATAATTTGGGCAACGCTTACGTCTTCACCGAGAGCTTTTTCTCTTCGTTTGAGAGCCTGATCTAGCAGATTCGCTGCAGTAGAAAATTGGCGATTGCTTTCAGCTTTGAGCGCTTGATCGAGAAGCGCTTCAGATTCGTATAAGTCAGTTGTCATTATGCACCGTGCGCGTTAAGTACCCGCACTATGATACATGAGCCACCAGGCATCGCTATTCTCAACGAGGCAAGATCGTTGAGATGTTCTTAGCAAAGTCGAGAAAACTTGACATTCCTATTCTAGTTTTCACGATGTTTCCATCAGCTGTCAAGAACACGAAAGTGGGAATTGGTCCGACATTGAACTGGCTAACTAAATTTTTACTGTTCTGATCGTCTATGTTGACCTGAATCAATTTTAGCCTGTCGCCGAAGCGTGCCTGAGCCTGCTCGAACATCGGAGCAACATCCTTGCATTGTGCTGCCCACGGCGCGGTGAAAGCAATTACTGTAGGCACACCGACAGTAATGTCAGATCGATTGATCGGTGTGTTCGGGTTTGACTGATCGCCTGATGTAATCGCGGGCAAGCTGAAATCTTTTCCCTTCAAGGCCAGAATGTAATTATTAGCGTCCTTGAAATGTCCCTGATCGTTCCCAAGACTGATGCATGTTTCGAATTCTCTTTGCGATGTAGACGTGTTGCCGGACTTATAAAGCGCAACGCCAAGCCAGTAGTGCGCCTCTCCGTTGAAAGGTTCGCGCTCCAAAATTCTCTGCAATTCAGGCTGCGCTTGCGCGAAACTTCCAGCGCCAATCATGTCGATCGCACCAGATAGATTTGAATTGTGTATTTCGGTCGCTGCGCGTTCTACCACGGTATCCCTTATATGGCTCAGAATCCATGCTGCCGTTACTGAATCGATGCGTCGATCAAAGATCCGCTCTTTATCTTGCTGTTCTTCATAAATTAAATGCTCACTAGGCACAGCCAAAAAAGACTTTTGTTCGCCTTCGATATCATTGAAAAGTTCCCATGTACCTTCTGGCTTTACGAGCTTGTCGTTGTTGCCTTCGACCATCAGCACGGGAACAGTGGTTATCTTTTTAGCTGAATCATGATTGTCGTTCATGAATTTCTGAAACTGAATCAATTCCTTCGGCGAAAGATTCATTCGATCGAGTGGATTATCTGCCCAATCCTTGCGCAACTTAGGATTGACTGTGGCTTGATCGACGATGGATGAACCAACGTCAAACTGCTTGTTGGCACCTTTCAAAAATTGCAATGCAACTTTTAGATCTGTCTTTTTCTGTTTGAAACGGTCGCCTGACGGAACAGCAGATATCAGTCCACTGATCAGATCAGGGTACATGGAAGCAGCACGCAATGCGATCGCCCCACCCATCGACTCGCCTAACAGAAAGGTTGGTATGCCTGGGTTTGCTGCTCTAATTGCAAGCAATGTTGTTTTGACATCTTTCAAACAACCGTCGAAATCTACTTGGTCGTGTCCGCCATTTCTCATCCACGAACCGAAGCCGCGCACGTCGATTGCATAGACTGAAATTCCGAGGCGCGATAAATGTTTTCCGAAGTTGGTAAAGCTACCGCTGTATAACCCCAGTCCGTGAATACAAAGAAGCAACGCTTTTGGTTTCATTGGTGAACTGATCCAACTCAGGCACGGAGCTGAATCTGAGTCGGGGGAATTATTGACCGATTGGTTTTGCTGTTCTTCTTGTTTAGAATTTTTCTTGCTATGGTGATGCTCTTTTTTATCAGAATGCGCGTCGGCAGCACCAGTACAGATGAGCGCACAAAGAACGGAGAGAAGGAATGATTGCCGCGAGTGGGATCTTAGTACCAATACTGTGTCTTGTCCGTCCAGGGATTATGGGGAAACTCTTTGTGCAAGATCTGAAACGCAGTTTTGGAAAGAACTGATGTTGTTTTATCGGTACATGCGAACTTCGGTGATCTGATCGCGTGATAGAGAGCTTCGGGTAATCGCTTATCTTTCGCTCCTGCCTTCTTAGTATAAGCAATTAACTCGGTCAGTAAGTAAGTTGATCCAGAGCCAACCGCAATCAAACGTTGATCTTCAGCAGCTGCCTGAGCCAATTGAGCGGCATTGAGGAAGGCAGGTTTGAACTTTGCCATTTTCTTTGCTGGATCCGAATCCTTATCCTTGTTTGGAGCTCCCGTGGCACACCACCAGTTGTCCTGGTAGTCTTCAATCTTATTGAACTCGGCTTGCCGCAAGGTTCCGGGCGTTATGTATGGGCGCATGGCCGGGTCCATAAGCAAAATGTATATGCTCAGAAATCTCTTTTGGTCGGGGTTCGTAACCGTCTTGTATTCGTTCAAAAGTTTGGTCAGCAGAGGATTTTGAGCAGCAAGTAGTGGAGTCACCTGGGCAACAACTTTGTCGTCATTCAACAAGACCGCTCTCGTCCAGACTGCTTGCAAAAAGTCGCGCCTCTGAGCCAGCGCCCAGTTGTTCCACGACGCTGTCGTTAGCACGTTGAGCGGAATAAATTCGTTAATTACATTTGCGGCAGCGGGGCTGAAAGCTGATGGACCAACGTACCAGCTAGTTCTCGCTTCTGCCTGATCAAAATCATCAGGAGTTTCAACACCAGCAGAATCATTGATTGCACCAGAGCTCACTCTCACAGCATCGGGCCAATATCCTGAGAGCGTTGTCGCTAATTTTGCTTTCTGATCCAAAAACAAATTCATGCTGGAAGGCGGTAAATTCTTGTTGGCCAGCACTTCGCTAATCACTTTATGAGCTCGTGCGTTGTCTTTAGACTGGACCAACAGTTTCAGGGCGTAATATCGGACCGTCAAAAAAGCGGACGAGGAGGCAGGCACATTTAAAGCTGCATCGATCAGTGCGGCGGAGTCCTTGTCTGTGACTTTTGCGTGCATGATTGCTGGAACTAACCACAACGGTGATCTCGTTTCATTCCATTTGTGCACCGCCAGCTGTTCCGCTGTCGACTCTACTGACTGCACCAACGTTATCCATTCGGTCAACTCCGTTTGTCCAGACTTTGGCACTTGCGAGAGTTTGACAGGGTCCTGAGTGTCGTTGTCAACATTCCAACCGAAAAACTTGTCGAGCATGTAGGTGTAATCGGTCAGATCTTGTCCAAAATTATTGTTCGCACCACCACTTGTAAGCTTGTTGGAGAGCTCCTTCAATGTCTGATCAGGTGTCTGTCGTATCGCTATGAAATTCAGTAGATTTTTAGCACTGTCTCGAATTTCAGTGCTAGTTTTTGTATCATCTAACACTAACTTTAGTCGCTGTTGCGCATTCTGTAGCGCACTTATATCGTACTTTT
>JBBQFO010000079.1:0-19517 GCA_038322035.1 Candidatus Obscuribacterales bacterium | reverse complement strand
GATCAGACCAAGGTTGCCTTCCTGAATTAGATCTAGGAACGACAGTCCTCTGCCAATATATTTCTTTGCGATCGAGACAACCAATCGAAGGTTGGCTTGTACCAGCTTTCTCTTAGCGATCATGTCGCCTTGCAGAATTTTTCTAGCTAGTTCAATTTCTTCATCTGGTTTCAACAGTTGAATGCGACCGATTTCGCGAAGATACAAACGGACGGAATCTTCTGTTGCGATTTCTCTGCTTGATGGCAGTTCTACTGGCTCATCATCATCATCGAGATCATCTTGTTCGTCATCGATGATTGTAAATGCATCGGTTTCGTCGGTGAGATCGAGTTCTTCTAGTTCGTTGCGCTTTGCGATGTTCTCATCTTCGACGAGAACTCCGCCCATTCCTCTGCCTTCATTGTCACCGGATTTTGCTTTAGCCATAGGTTCCTCGTTTTAGCTTCTAACAACAATTGACGCAAAGCGTCAGTACTGCGCTGCTTATTAGAATTCTCTTAGTTCATCAGATTTGTTTGCTTACTTGCTGTCCAACGAGGTGGACCGTTTATCTGGATGAAGAGTTTTCAGTAGCAATCTCCGCGGCAGTATCATATGTGCGTAATTTTCTGTTTGAGGGTTTCTATACACTTCCTTCAGATTTACCGAAACTTGTCGTTAACGGCACTTCAGCAGGCTCTTGAAAACCCTCTCCAACTCTCGAACTACGCCCGGTTGCAAACGGTTGCTTGGCAACGGCTGCTCAAAGAGTATAAGTGCGGTTTTGAGGTCGTGCTCATCGTGTTAAGCTAGTTTAACAGCTGCGGTTATTACTAATGCAACTGCCCTTTACGTCAGCCTGTGAGGATCTCTGGCGATTCGCGAAACTGAATCTGTGGAAGTTTTAACAACATCGACTTGATTTGACGACGCGATAAGTGCGATAGGAGCCCGATCTTCGTAATTACACCATGATCATTTTGTGCTTGCTGTTCACAATCGAGTCGTACATCTATATGTAGAAGATGTGCTTCCTGAGAGCCATTCCATTTTTCGATCAACAGTGGGATTGAATTGGACTGGACGCAAATTCGTGGCATTCGTATATATAGGTAATGAGTGCTGAATTTGCGGTGAGGTCTGGACGTGCTGGCGCTGCACTGAATATGGTGCCGTCCCGTCAATCAAAGTACGCTTGTTCGATGTATGGCAGTGAGCGCCGCTTGATTTTATGATTTGAGATTTCGACATTGATCTTAATCGCCCGTCCATCAATAGTTTTGTCATTCAGGCAATAGCGTTGAAACGATAACGGCGAGAGTCCGCCATCAATGTGAAAATTTTTCAGAAAAACGGATTCGCTTGCTCCGACTGGCGCGCCATGGTCGACCAGTTGAATTATCTGCTCGGACGGACCGTTGGAGTACAGAAACCAATTCTCGCCAACTGAGAATCGATCTTCAACACCATAGAAGAAATTTAGCGAAATTTTGTGCGGACTCGTCATCCCCACCGCTCCCAAGGGTAGAAGGTGAAGTGGTTTCAAGCTCTTGTAGGGCACGCAAGTGGCACTGCGCAGACAATCTTCCAGCACTTGAGATGGCATCTCTACTTCATCTAAGTAAGTCTCAATCACCATAGGTGGTTCGGGAAACTTGCTGATAAAAGGCTCACCCAGAGTGAATTTGATCTGTGATTGAGGCGTGGACTTCGATCGGTCAGCGAATTGAGCCAAATCGCGAGACGATTTGTCTGCTTTGCTCAATCGTTTGATCTCGATTCTGTACACGGCAGCACCGTTTGAAGATGAGGGTATTGCTTCGGTCCTTTGATCAGTATCCCAGGCAGCTTGAAATAACAGAATCGATGCGATCATGTTAGAGAGTGCGAAGCACTTTAAGGTACTCGTTCCAAACATACAAATTTTTCTCTTTCGAATTCAACTGGAACTCAGTATTGTATCCGGGTCTGCTTTGAGTGGATCGAAACTATCGCCACCATGTTTTACTAACTCCGAATCTTCAATCAGCTTGATCGATGGATTTTTTAAAATTGCAGCGCGGATTGACGGTGGCAGTTTTGCACCATCTGTAATCAAAGTTAGGTTTTTTAGCTTGGAAATGGTGTCGGGTTTTGCTTTTTCTAGAATGTATCCGTCGATCAAAAGCTCTCTAAGCTTTGGTAATTTCGAGATTTGTTCGAAGACGTCGACGTCTGCCATGTTGTTGTCGTGCAGATTGAGAACTTCAAGTGAGTGCAACTTGGTCAAAAGCCTAATATCTTCTGCACTCAATTTGCTGTCCAAAATCGCCAGTCTGCGGATTGGGGAATTGTTGGCGAGCTCTTTTAACGCGGGTGTGATTCCAATCACCTTTTCGATGCGCAAAACGGTGAGCTGATGAAAATTTTCAAGTCTAGCTAGTTGCGCTCCTGTTATGTAATTTTTTACATTGTCTAGCAAGATCTGGCTAACCCCGAGCCAGCGAAGATTCGCGAGGCGACCCAGTCCATAGAACGATTTGGAGGACATGAATTTTGTCTCCATTGTCAAAATTCGCAAATTATCTTGCCCTGCAATGCCGTGAATCGATTGGTTGAGCGGAGCAGCTCCAACGTAACAAGTGTGCGAATCAATCACTATCCCCTCAAAATCTTCGGGATGAAAGCGAGCCCACAAATCCGGTGCTGACATGATTACGCCATCTACAGCAAATATAAGCTTGGCATTTCTCGGTACCTGTTGTTTGCCGATCGCTTGGACACTATTCACCTTACCCGAGTCCCACCAGTAGATGCGACCCAGACTGAGCTTATGATGCGATGATGTAAAATCGAAGACCTTGTAGTCGTTGACTATATCTGAAAAATACGAAAACTCCGTGTTCAAACCAAAGAATCCGCTGCCTTCTTCTTCAACCTTCTTTGCCGGTGGCGCTGCCGGTGGTGACAGGTGCTGTTGTGCTGCAAAACCTATTACTGCACCAACTACGATACCAATAGCCGCGCTGACAAGCGAAGCTGAGAATTGCATTTGTCGCTTCTGGCGCAGTGCAACTGCATCTGGCGTGACACTAATGCCTTTAAAGTCGCCTCGATTCAGTGCTTCCAGATCGTTGGCAACCGCTTTGCAGTCCTGATATCGATCTTTGGGATCTTTTTCGAGCATTCGCCCTATTACCCGCTCGAGAGCTGGTGGAAATGTCTCACCGAGAGAGGCTTCTTTCAAAGACGGCATCTTGGCAGTGTTGTGCTGCATCATGATTTCGAGTGGATTGGTTCCGGAAAACGGCGGCGCACCAGTAATCGTTTCAAACAACATGCAGCCCAGCGCGTAAATGTCACTTCTTCCGTCGACTCCGGTGCCCATGCATTGCTCCGGACTCATGTAGAGCGGCGTCCCAAAAATATCTCCGGTTGCGGTCAGAGTCATCGCGTGGGTTGCGTCGGAGGATTTGAGCTTGGCTATGCCAAAATCTACGATTTTTGGAATGAAGTCTTTTGAGTCCGTGTCGTCTCCGGACAGGATGACATTGCTGGGTTTTAGATCTCGATGAACTACTCCTTGCTCATGTGCATATGCAAGCGCGCTGCACAATGGCAAGAACATATTCAGTGCGTCCTTCACTGACGCCTTGCCGTGTTGCTTCAAGAATTGGCTTAGTGTAGGACCTTCAACCAAATCCATCACTAGATAGGGTTGTATGCCGCCAATCATGCCAAAATCAACGGCGCGAACTAAGTTTGGATGCTGCAATCGACTAGCCGCTTGCGCTTCTTTGTGCAATCGCAAGGTAGTGATTTCAGATGTGCCGATAGGGTTAAGGGTTTTTAGGGCGAACTGTTTCTTCAGAGCGATTTGAATGACCTTATAGACGGAGCCGCAACCACCCCGCCCCAGCAGAGAAACGATCTGGTAGCGCTCATCGATGCAGTCGCCGGGTCCGAATTGATCGGGCGGCAAAGAGCCTGCGCCAACGAGTGTTTCGTCGTTTTTGAGGTTGTGTCCAGTTGCTTCAGAGTCAGTCTGTAGTGTGTCCATCGCCCACCTGTTGGGACCTCTTTATACTTATACCCAGGGCGCGGGGTCGGTACCTGTCCGGCCGTGAAGATGATAGTATGCAGGGTCCGCGCCCACAGCCATCACTGAGGAAAAATGCCACATAGTTTCAAAGAATTAGTCGAAGCAATTGTCTCCAAGCACCATAGTTTACTCAGAAGAGAACTTCCCAAAATTACCGACATGTTGTCTCAACTGTCGACTCAATGTAAGGGAAGCGAGACGCTGAGCGAAGCGGAGCAAATCTTCAAAAAAGTTAGATCGAAAATAGAGACACATTTGAACGATGAGGAGACCTTGTTGTTTCCGACTGGCATTGCTCTGGAATCTGGTAAGGAAGCTCCTCCATGCGAAATGGATCTGCTCGCCCGCGTCGAAGAGATGGAAAAAGAGCATGAAAATTGCGGCAACGCATTGACCAAAATTAGCCAAATGGTCAGCACTACTCCTGAGAGTGAACTGCGAGAACAAGTGATCAACACACTTCAATTGGTGCAAGATGATTTGAATATCCACGTTGAAAAAGAAAACACGCAGGTGCATCCGCGGTTTCTTGAACTTGTTGGAACCCGTCCAGGTTCGAATCTTTAGTTCTGTTGTGACAGTCTACTTTTGGTCGCTTTTTCTTGCAACACTTGCAGCTGATCGCGGATTTCGGCGGCCCGTTCGAAGTCTAGATTTTTCGCGGCCGTCTTCATTTCTTTTTCCAGCTTGCGAATAACATTTGCCACGTTGGATTTGCGTGTCGTCTTTTCTTCGTCGCTTTCGTATGTATCTGGTTTTGTGAGGAAGTCATCGCCGTCTACTTTGTAGAAATCATCAGGCTTTCCGCGCAGTTGTTCGAGCAAAGTGTTTGTGTGCTCTTTGACGATTGTCGTAGGTGTGATGTTGTTTTCTACGTTGTACGCTGTTTGAATCGTGCGGCGACGTTCCGTTTCGCTCATGGCTCGCGCCATCGAATCTGTCGTGCGATCGGCATAGAGAATTACTCTTCCCTCGACGTTTCGAGCCGCTCTACCTATCGTTTGTACGAGTGATCTTTCGGCGCGCAGGAAGCCTTCTTTGTCCGCTTCCATGATCGCCACGAGGCTGACTTCAGGTAAGTCCAGACCTTCTCTGAGGAGGTTAACTCCGACAAGAACATCGAATGTGCCCAATCGCAAATCGCGCAGCAATTCGATTCGTTCGAGAGCGATGATGTCACTGTGCAACCATTTGACACGAATTCCAATCTCTTGCAGATACTCCGTCAAGTCTTCTGCCATGCGCTTCGTCAGCGTTGTGACCAGGATGCGTTCTTTTTTCGCAGCTCGCTCTTTGATCTCTTTTATGAGATCGTCGATTTGTCCTTTGATTGGGCGAATTTCCACGACCGGATCTATCAACCCAGTCGGACGATTGATTTGTTCGGCAATTTGGTCGCTGATTTCGAGTTCCCAATTACCTGGAGTTGCTGATACGAAGACGACTTTGCCGACCTTCGCCCAGAATTCCTCGTGAGTCAGTGGTCTGTTGTCGCGAGCGCACGGTAATCTGAATCCGAAATCAATCAGCGTATTTTTTCGAGATCTGTCTCCGGCATACATTCCGTGCAGCTGTGGAACAGTCACGTGCGATTCATCTATGAATGTAAGGAATCCATCGCGACCATATTTGCGCACAAAATAATCGATCAGAGTTTGTGGAGGCTGACCAGGCAAGCGCCCTTCCAACACTCTCGAATAATTTTCAATGCCGTTGCAGTAACCGACTTCGTTCAACATCTCGAGGTCGAATCGCGTACGCTGCTTCAATCGCTGCGCTTCAACGAGCTTTCCTTGCCCGACTAACTCACCAATGCGGTCTTCCAACTCGAGTTCGATTTGGGCGATCGCTGTTTTTATCTCGATCTCATCAGCGACGTAATGTTTCGCAGGGTAGATGCGGATTACGTCTGGTAGCTCTTCAATTTCTCCTGTGACAGGATTAACGACTGCGATGCGCTCGATTTCGTCGCCGAAAAATTCAATGCGTACAATGCGCTCTTCATAAGCTGGATAGACTTCGACGACGTCGCCGCGAGCCCTGAATCTACCGCGTTCTACGACGATGTCGTTGCGTTCGTAGTGAATGTGAACCATAGCGCGCAAGAAATCATGGCGATCGTAAATCTGTCCTTTCCGAATTTCCACTGCTGCGGAAAGATATCGCTCTGGTACGCCCAGACCGTAAATGCAGCTGACTGAGCCAACTACGATGACATCATCTCTTTCCCAAATCGATCGCGTGGTGGAATGTCGAAGTCGTTCGATTTCCTGGTTGATGCTCGCTTCTTTTTCGATGAACGTATCGGTGCTGGGGATGTATGATTCTGGCTGATAGTAGTCGTAATAACTGATGAAGTATTCAACCGAATTGTTCGGGAAGTAATCCTTCATCTCATTGCAAAGCTGACCCGCCAGCGTTTTGTTGTGCGCCAGCACGAGCGCGGGCATCTGGGTCTCCTGAATCAGGTGAGCCATCGTCATTGTTTTGCCTGAACCAGTCACTCCAAGCAGAGTCTGGTAGCGATTGTTCGCCGCAATGCCGCGCTTAAGTTGGGCGATCGCCTTGGGCTGATCACCTGCCGGCTGATATTTTGAGACAACCTCGAATCGCGACATTTTGAACTTAGTTAGTTGTATGGACTAATAGCTATGACGGAACTGCCTTCTCGTCTGTTGCAGGTGCAGCAGCAGCTGGCGGTTGAGACGTTGTAGGCGCTGGAGCAGGCGTGATGTCTTTTTTTGCGTCGCTGTCGTTGATTCCGGCTTTAACGTCGTCTGTCACGTCAGACAGCGCACGTTTGAAGTTGCCGATACCCTGGCCCAATGCCTTTCCGAGTTCTGGAACTTTCTTCGGTCCGAAGACCACAAGAACGACGACTCCGATGATGGCGATGTCTACTGGACTGCCGAGCATATTCCTTGCCTCTACTTGTACTCACTGACAATCCTAACACAATAAGTACTGGTGAGGGTTTCAATATTGTTCATGGGGGCTGCTCCAGCCACTACATCCTACTGCTCTTTTTTCGGCAAAGGTGGCGGTGGCGGTGGATTTGCGCTGTTGTAGTACAAGGTGAGAGGAATTGGCAGAGGGAAAGCCAGGCTCTTGGCTCTGCGCCGGTCAGCAAGTTCCGCGACCGCAGCATCCATCATCACGTAATCCTTGGTCGTACCCTCACCTTCGAGGTAATTGGATATGGTGGATGCGTCAATTGAGGCATTCGGTTTGTTGTTTGTAAAGTTTTCGTGGTTCATATTGGTGATCTGAGCCAGGTACGAACTCTCAGGATTGAGCCGAATCCAATGCACCTTATGAGCGAGCCAGGCGTTGTACTGCATCGCGATGTGCGGATGGTCGGGCTGTCTCTGCATGTGGTCGATGTAGGTTCCCAGCACGATAATCATGATGTTTGGATAGTCTTTCGCCACCTTTGCGTAATAGGCGGAGCCATCGCGTTCCTGGTAGTAAGCTTCGCTCTCCCTCAACGTGGCCATGTTTCGCGGCCAGACGACGATGTGTTTGATCTTCTGCTTTGGTGGAGGAGGCGCTGCGGCGCCTTTGGGTAGCTTAGGTGGCGGCGCAGGTGGTGGTTTTCGATCGCCCGATTGTGTGTGCGTGTCTGGCACGTCAGCAACCCAGCGGTCAAACAATTTCATAGTTTGTAGGGCGCTACAGACTTCTGGCGGATAAATCTGTTTCTCCAAACCAACGTCCATCGCGTAAGTGAGCGCAAATTCTACAGACTCATCCCAATTGCCATTTTTGTTCTCGTCGAAATAGAGAACACCAGGAATTTCTGGCTCACCAAGCTTCTTGTGCTCACCGGAATTGCGCGATGTGATCGGATCCCACTGCAACTTCTTCCAATCAACCGTGCAACTACCGGTGGCGGCACTACCTTCTCTATAGTGTTTGTTCGCGTGTAAGTCTTTCATGCCACCGAGATTGGCTGGAAAGAATAGTGGACCAATCGGACTCTCGTAGAATGCCACCCACGAAATTACAGGTTGTAGATCCGGCGAGAATTTGCCGAGGGTGATGAGAGCTATGTTTCCGCCGTTGGACCAACCGACTAAACCAACATTTGTTGTCGCCACTTTAACTGGCACCAGATCGCTTATGTAGCGACCTTTGGTGTCGGCAATTTTGCCACCAGCGAAAAGCAAAACGTCTCTCAAAGCTGTTTGAGATTCAGTTCCTCTGTGGTCGTAAATGCCGCCTGATTGGAATTTCGACTTGCCACCGCCAGGAAAAGCCATACGCACTTCGACGAATCCAACTTGCGCTGCGTGCATGGTGAAAGTCAGACCGTCAGCTCCGGCGCCACCAGGGGCGATCACTGCAATCGGCGCACCATCTTTGTAGCGCGGTTTCTCCGGATAGATCATATTGACGGCGATGCCTTCACCAGGCGCCGCTTGTGATGGAATGTAAGTGCTGACGGATTGTTCCGGTATGAGCACCGGAGTCTTCAGTGTCGCTTCAGGAAAATCCCCGAGCGCAAATGACGGTGCGTTCGGTGCTGCGATCACAGTTGAGATTACTGCGACGATTCCCAGAATGTATAAGACGGATTTTTTGAGCATGTTTCTAAGGGATGAGAGATTGAAGTTTGGAGAAATCTGCTATCAGTTTGTAGTGAACATCAAGTTTGCGCAGTAGAGCGTGCCTGTTGTTGCGGATCTTCTCGTCTTTATCGTTCACCATAACACCGTCAAAAAAAGCGTGCACAGGTTTTGAGAATTTGCGCAGCTCATTTTGCAATGAAGCGTAGTCCTGCTCAGTATGGAATGTCTTGTGCTCCTTCATACGAGGCTTCATGAAATTTTGGTCAAATGAGTTATATGCTCCGATCAAATTCTTCTCTGCATCAAGAGAAAGCAGAGCGTTGTCGAATTCGGCGTGGCAAGGTTCGTCGCCAAGTATTTTTCGTACTCGCAGACCAGCTCGGGCTATATCCATTCCATCTTCTGTTTTCAGCAGAGCTTCGACGGCGCGGCAACGTACTGCTGCATTGGGCAAATTCCAAAATGGATCGCGTGCAGTCATGACGGCGTCTATTATCTCTCTTCCAAATCCTAAATCTTGCAACTTTCCGCGCAATCTTTGTAGAAGAAAGTCGGATAGTTCTGTTGTGATTTTTTCAGCGTCAAATCCACGCTTTGAGCTTTTCAAAGTGGTGTGATTTTCGAACCAAGCCACTTGTGACTTGATCAGTGAGCTCAGATTTACTGGAATTTCTTTCAGTCCATCAACCAGAACATCGATCACACCTTGGGCCTGACGACGAAGGGCGTAAGGGTCGCTAGAACCGCTTGGACGCTTGCCCAATGCGAACAATCCAACCAGGTTATCTATCTTGTCTAGCACCGAGGCCAATTGACCAACTGTATCAGCTGGGATCGAGTCGTCAGTTGAGCGTGGAGCATAATGTGAAGCGATCGCGTGCACCACTTCTGGTGGCTGACCTTCTTGCTCTGCGTACCAGGCTCCGACGTGTCCCTGAAGTTCGGGCAGCTCGCGAACAAGATTAGTGACTAGGTCCAATTTGCATAAAGTCAGAGCCTTGAACAGCGGTTCTGCATGCTTTGGCTCGAGGTGGGTGTCTTCCACTAGAAGTTTTGCCAATTCACCAAGGCGTTCGATTTTGGACATGTAGCTGCCCAGACCTTCCTGGAAGGTAAGGCTGGACAACGCCGTACCGTGGTCTGACAATTTCGTTTTTTGATCGTCAAAATAGAAGAATCTTCCGTCTGCCAGACGAGCCTTCAAGACGCGCTCGTTGCCTTGTTTGATTTCGGCTTGAGCATCATCCAAATCGTTATTGGCGACAGTGATGAAGTGCGGTAACAAAGATTTTTTGAGAACTGAATTCTTGTTTCCATTAGATTCAGTTTGCAGTCTTTCTACCGGAAAGTATCGCTGGTGATGCACCATGATCGTTTCAATCAAAGTGTCAGGCAAATCCAAATACTCTTTGGCGAAGTCGCCCAGTACTGCGCGGGGCCATTCCGTGATATGAACTACTTCTTCAAGCAATGATCCGCTCAATTGCTTGGCTTTACCATTCACCTGTTGAGCCAATTCTTTTACTTGTTGTTCGATCACGGCCTGACGCGCTGCTGGTTCGACCAACACTTTCTTCTCTTTCAACTTAGCGACATATTCTGACGGGTCGTTGATCTCAACGCTTCCTGGCGAAAGAATTCTATGTCCCATTGAGTGGCGTCCAGCAGTTAATTTTTCTAGATGGAATTCAACAATTTTGTCGTCTAGCAATGAAACGATCCAGCGAATTGGTCTGGAGAATTTTAGTTCGTAAGCGCCCCAACGCATCAAGCGTTCGCCTGATAGCTGCGTGATCATTTTCGGAACTATCTCTGCTAAAACTTCTGAGGTTGGCTTGCCTTCGGTGGTCACGTTTGCGATCACATAGGTGACGCCGCCGATTTCCTCTCTTTCAAGTTTTTCGATGGATAAATTATTCTTTTTCGCAAAACCAGATGCTGCTTGAGTCGGAGCACCAGTACCGTCGAAACATTTGTCTGCCGGTGGTCCTTTCACTTTCGCGGTGGTTGTTTCTTGCTTACTGGCAATGTCGTTGACCAGAATCGTCAACCGGCGAGGCGTACTCATCGTTTTCATTGATTGAAAAGAGAGATTCTTGCTCTTCAAACCATCCGTCATCAACTGTTCAAGCCGGGCTTGAGCTTCCGGAATAAATCCAGCGGGTAGTTCTTCAGTTCCGATTTCAAGTAAATAGTTAGGCATTGCAACGGTAGTCCAGAAACGATAGGACCCTCAATTATACGAGGAGCCGCTCGATTCCTGCTGTTTGCAGTAATTTCTTTACAGCCGAGTCGTCAAGTGTATTAATTAGTATACTAGTGTAGGTTCTGGACCATGAACTTCCGCCGTTGCCGGAATACAACGTCAGCCAGAGGATGCAGCAGGTGCAGACCAATACAAATCCGAAACTTATGATGGTGCTTCTGGTAGTTGCCATGGTGTGCGGAACCTTTTTCAGCATTATCTGGCCCATAGTCTGGCCCGCAATTCATAGCAATCTTGTGCTTGGCAGTCGCCAGCCACCCGCAGAGGCAACCGGCGAGGAGCGCGCCGAATTCTACCGAGTTGGAATGCAAAAGGCGATAGACAATAACCTTGGCGCTGATACCGTTGCACGCCTAGCAAGCAATTACGCTGATTCGCTGGGTTTTGATCGGCGTAATTACCCGGCAGCGAAGAAAGCGTATGCCAAATTGAACGAGTTATGCAATTTCAAAGGTAGCAGTGGTCTTGTGCGCACGTACCAAGCCGATTCACAGATCGCAAATGGCTATATTGACCACTACAATTATTTGCTGAACAGAAGTAAGCCACCTGACCCACAAATTGCATTAGACGCGCAGAAGCATCAAATCGAAGCGGCTCGAGAATTGGGTTATACAAACGACGTCAATGACGTTCAACGTCAGGAACGCACGCTGGAAGCTATTGCCACATTTTATTGCGACAATGGAAAATACGCTGAGGCGTTGAAATACATCGACCAGGCCATCGACGTAATTGAGAAGTCTAAAGCGGCATCAGTCAACCATGCTTTGGCTTTGGTAATAAAAGCGCGCGTATTGAGTGGTCTTGGCAAAACGGATGAGGCTGATAAGCTGTTCAAGGATGCCGTTAAATCAACTGATACTGCATATGGTGGTGGCTCAGATGCCAGCGAATGGTGCCTTCACACCTACTCAGCGGCTTTGATTGCTGATGGACAGCTTGAGCGCGGCAACAAGATCAGGCAACAGCAAGACGATCTCACCGTCTGGTAAATGATATTTCTGTCGCGGAGCTAGAATAAAAGATTGCTTTACTTTCCTTGCAGAATAGTCGCTCTGACTTTCAGGAAATCGGCTTTTCTTTTCCAAATCGCGACATCAACATTCTTGCCTATTTTCGCCAGGAGTTGCTTGGAAAGCGCTGTCTTACCTGCTTGGATAGCTAGTTTCAGATATTCATTTTGAACGTTGGCACTGTTTGGGTATTCTTTCAGGAGTGCCTGCATACCCTGATCAATTCTCGACCATTTTAAGTTAGGAAACTCGGTAAACATATTGTCGTAAAATCCAAGATTGGAGATGTACCATGCGATTCGCGCATAGAGCTTGTCACCATTTGCGCCACCAATTTTGTCAGCGGCTTTGGCTGCAAAGTCTGGCCATTCGGTTTCGCCGCCATCCCATCGTGGCTGTAAATTATAGACTTTTTGAAAGTAAAATTCGTTCGAGTCGGGAAATCGCTTTATCGCTTCTTCGAACAATTTATCGTATTCCGGACGCTTCCAACTTTCCCCCAGCGCCACCACCTGACCTTGCACATAAAGGAATGGACAAGCGTCTTTCTTCGCTCTGGCTTTGTCTAAAACAGCATGTCCGTTTGCCAATCGGTCTGCGAAGTTTTTCCATCCTTGCTCTTTTACTGTATTTGAGTAACCGGACCCCCTCGCTTTCCAGGCAAAGCTCACCCAATATGCAACCAGAGCTGCTGGCGCAACTTTGGAGTCAGGGTATTGGGTTTGCCATTGATTCAAATCGTTCAAGCGATTGGTCCAGTCTTGGTCCGGCGCGGTCCTGGGTAATTCAATCTGATTATAAAACGTGTAAAGGGCGTCGTGACCGTTCGGATACTTGGCTTTGGATGCCCTGAGAGTGTCGGCCAGGCTGTCTAATGCTGCATACTGGTGTTTAGCTAGCATCGCAGGCACTTTCTTTTGCAGCGATTCTTGGTCTTTTTCGGCCTGCGGATAGCCGTGGCTGACGTTCCACCCAAGTGTTGATTCGCCGATAACGCCGTTTACATCATCGGTTGACGCCAGGCAGATTGGCGTGCCGAGCATGCTCAAGATCAGGCTCAAGTTTAATGCGTATGGGTAGCGCCTTTCCAATTGTGTTCCTATGAATTGTTGTCGGCTGGCACTACAATATTATGTCATCTTCCAACGAGGCGGAGTGCAATGCCACTGGCAACTTTAGAAACCCCGAAAGGTCCAATCAAACTGCATGTTTGCAAAGACGGTACGTTTGAAAACACTGAGTGGATCGAACTTTACGAGGAAGCCTTTCCGCCTTCTCAGCGTCAAAATCTCGAGGATGTGCAAAAACAGCTACAAGAAGGTGCCATGGAGTTGGATGAAACTCGTGATTCCAAAGAAGACATTCTGTGCATGACTCTGACGGAAGTTTTTGGTGGTGACGACACCACCGAACCGAATTTGCTGCTCGCTTGTTATACGGCTGTGTCGCACCAGATGCGCGGTCTTGGTATCGGATCTGTTCATCGCCGGAAACTTGGTGAGTTGCTGATTTCTGAGTACCCCGATTACTTGGGAATCTTCAGCGAAATTGAATCGACCAGAGAAAAGGGAATCGATCCAAAAGACATGTTGGTGCGCACAAAACGCAAAGCATTTTTTATGCGCCTTGGACTTTTGCCCGTTGAAATAGATTACTTGTTTCCTAGTTACGTGAAGGGCGAGCCACCTCTTGAAGGTGAACTTCTGTGGGTTCCATTCGGTCCACCTGAATTGCAAGTTAGTGCGCTGGAGAAAGTGCTGAGACGAATTTACGTCGAGGGTTACAAGCTTGATGAAAATGATCCGATGATTGATAGTGTATTGAAAACAATTCGACTTACATCTTCGGCATCGTCTATGGTGGCACTCGGATAGGTTTGCTCTACCTGTGAGGTTGCAACTTGCCAGTCAGAGAATTACACGTTCGCGGCTATCGTTCAGTGCGAGAGTTGCGGATTAAGCTAAAGCGGCTAAATGTTCTTGTCGGTGCGAACGGTTGCGGTAAAAGCAACCTTTATCGGTCGATGATGTTACTGTCTGCTGCCGCCACTGGGCAATTCGCATCAATTCTGGCAAGCGAAGGCGGCATGGCTTCAGTACTTTGGGCGGGTAAAAACAAAAAGTCTGAAAAGCCGCGGTTGCTTTTAGAAGTGACCATGAAAGATCTGAGTTACTCGATGGAGTGCGGAAGGGTGCCCATTAGCGAACGTCCAGAACACCTTGCCTGTTTCGCAAATGATCCTGATATCAAAACCGAGGAAGTGAAACAAGTTTCGAAGGGCAAATCGCCTGTGAGCTTACTTAAGCGAACGAAAGGAGCTGTTTCCGCTCGTAACATGGATGGAAGACTGATCAACTATCCTCTCGTTGTAAATGGAAACGAGTCCGTTCTATCAGGGCTTCGTGAGCCTCAGAAATTTCCGGAGCTTTCGGCGTTAAGACAAGAATTTTTGAATTGGCGCTTTTATCATCACTTTCGCACCGATATCGGTTCACCTTTGAGACTGCCTCAGGTAGGTAACATGACACCGGTGCTCTCCGATGATGGATTGGATGTTGCTGCGGCACTTGCAACAATACTGGCAGTTGGTGATTTCGAGGCCTTGAACGAAGCCGTTGACGATGCCTTCCCCGGCTCGAAGTTGAATATTGATTCTGATTGCGGGCAATTTGGATTAATGCTTGGAATGCCGGGATTTCAGCGATCGTTCGATGGGCTGGAAATTTCTGACGGAACATTGCAATACCTCTGCTTACTAGCCGCCTTATTGTCACCACGTCCACCGTCTTTGCTTGCGTTGAACGAGCCAGAAACAAGTATTCATCCCGATTTGAGCGAGGCTCTGGCTAAGCTAATTGTGCGAGCTTCGAAGCGCTCCCAAATTTGGATCACCACTCACAGCTATGAACTTGCAAAATATATAGCGATACACGGTGGCAATGAAGCTATCGAGTTGGAAAAGAAAAACGGAGAGACGCGCATTCGCGGTGTCGGATTAGTGGAAAAGGACGAAGAGGAAGAAGAGGAAGAAGTCTTAGACGGAAGTTTTTATGACCCCAACAAAGCCGAGGCTGATGATGAGCCAGAGGTGGTTTTGGAGGATCAAGACGACGAAGACGATTACGATGATGAATACTAAGGAGCAAAATCAAATTGTCTCTTATCGACTTTAAAGTTTCCGGATATCGATCCATAAGAGAGCTGTGGCTGAAGCTTCGGCCAGTCAATGTAATTGTTGGTCCAAACGGCTGCGGCAAAAGCAATCTTTATCGATCGATGTATTTACTGCATTGTGCAGCAAGTGGGAGATTGGCTCAAGCACTAGCTGAAGAAGGAGGAATGGAGTCCGTCGTTTGGGCCGGGCAAAGAGGTAAATATGACAAGAATGCTTTGAGCTTATCGATTCGTTCCAGCAAGTTTGAGTACAACATTGTTTGTGGTCCAGCTGGAGACGTTGCTCGTCCTGCCGCATTTAAGACGGATCCTGAGATCAAGAGCGAGGATATCTTTCTCATTAAAGACGGGCACCGACACACATTGATCAAACGTCGCCGCGATTTCATTGAAGCCAAAAGTGCTGATGGAAAGAAGCTCGAATACACTCTTCGCGTCATGCATAATGAATCTGTTCTGTCGGCGTTACGTGATTCTTATAAATTTCCTGAGCTATTTGCGTTGCGTGAGGAAATGTTGAATTGGCGTTTCTATCATCACTTTCGTACGGATACAGATTCTCCTATGCGAAGAAAGCAAGTCGGTGTGATGACACCGGTTCTCAGCCATGATGGACATGATGTTGCGGCGGCATTTCAAACCATTCAAGTAGCAGGTGATGCCGGTGCGCTTGCCGAGACTTTAGAAGACGCTTTTCCTGGTGCGGAGATTAGTGTCAGCGCTGATGGTGCCAAGAGAATACTCAGCATGGTCAGCAAAGATTTTGCACGTCCGTTTGATGCGCAAGAATTTTCAGATGGAACATTGCAATACATTTGCTTGGTCTCAGCGTTGCTCAGCCTGCGACCACCTTCGCTGCTGGCTTTGAATGAACCGGAAGGAAGTTTGCATCCGCAGTTATTCGAACCACTAGCTCGACTGATCGTGCGTGCATCCAAGGATACGCAGATCTGGCTAACAACTCATTCAACAGAACTGTCAGATGCCATATTAGAGCTAACCGGATACGAACCACTTGAGCTGAAGAATGTCGGCGGCGAGACGAAATTATCTGCGGTTGGTCTCGGCGGTTATAAAGACTATGATGAAGTTGAAGAGATTGACGATGTCGATCCTCTTTGATTTCACAGCTCACGCTTGATCTTCGAGACCATGTCGCGTTCGATCATAATTCCCAGTACAACGAGCACGAGTGTAAGGACGGTTGGTAAAGCGAGTGACGTTAATCCGAACGTCTTTTCACTCAACGCTCCTATTCCACATCCGATAGCGAATCCCAAGATAACTGGCAGCGTGCGACCCGCTCTCTTTCGTGCATGATCAACGGCTTCTTGATTTGCGTTGAGCATTACGGTGCCAATATCCAACGCAAAACGCGTCACGTTACTTGTCATGATTGCTGTAGATGGCGCGTCCTTTATCGAGAGTTGGACAAGCGCATTCTGCACTGCCATAGCAGACACGCCGAACATACCTGCAACGATAGTGATAGTCGTATTCGGATTTACAATCGGTCCGGCCATCAGGCATAATGCGAAAAAGCCTGCAATCAAAATAAATTGCAACCACAACAGTGGGCACAAGGATTCAATTCCTTTCAGTGCCAGGCGTCCCGCCAGCACTCTCGTCATTCCAACTACTACGATGAACACTGGAATTGACAAAATTTTTGCAAGTTGGGCATCACCGTAGCCAACTAATTGCGCGCATAGAAGCACCAAATTCCCTGTAATGTGGGCTGTAAACAGTCCGTTCAGTCCCAGAAAGCCAATCACATCGGTGGTGCCGGCAACGACACTGAGAATGAAGAGGAGTACTAAGACTGCTTTCGAATCAGATGATGGAATTGATTTTTCGGACATATTGTTTTAAGTGCCGCTTTCTTGCTCATGTAAAGGTATCAACAATCATCGATTAAGTCTTGGGGAACATAAACGCTCTCGGTGCCAGTCTTGGTTCAGAGGCACTGGCCGGATTGAAGATGCTATTGTTTAGACCCGCTCGGGGAAATTGTTCAGCTTGATATCAAGATGTGCAACGTTGGAGCGTGGGAGACCGTCAATTGAAGCAAATGGACAAAACACAGAAGCGTAGTTGGATAGCCAGTGAGTCCACTGGGTTCGTTCATGTGCGTGGTGCTCGCGAAAATAATTTGAAGAATATCGATCTTGATATTCCGCGTGATGCGTTGGTTGTTTTCACTGGCGTGTCTGGCTCAGGTAAGTCGTCGTTGGCCTTTGGCACTCTTTATGCGGAGGCGCAGCGACGTTATTTGGAATCTGTTTCGCCTTACGCTCGTCGTTTATTTCATCAGATGAGCGTCCCTGAAGTTCAGTCGATTGATGGATTGCCTCCGGCAGTGGCTTTGCAGCAGCAACGAGGCTCCCCGACGACTCGCTCTTCAGTTGGAAGTGTGACTACACTATCGAATTTATTGCGAATGTTGTACTCGCGTGCTGGTGCTTATCCTGCCAATCAACCTCATTTAGAAGCTGAGTCTTTCTCAACGAACACGCCGCAGGGTGCTTGTTTAAAGTGTCATGGACTCGGGCGCATATATGATGTCACGGAACAATCGATGGTGCCAGATCCAAGTTTGACGATTCGAGAGCGAGCCATCGCTGCTTGGCCGCCGGCCTGGCATGGTCAGAATTTGCGCGACATTCTGACCACTCTCGGATACAACGTTGACATTCCCTGGCGCGATTTGCCTAAGAAGGACCGCGACTGGATCCTGTTCACTGACGATCAGCCCAACGTCCCAGTTTACGCAGGCTTTTCGCTGGAAGAAGTTAAGCACGCTTTGAAGAAAAAAATGGAGCCCAGTTATCACGGCAATTTTTCTAGTGCGAAGAGACATATTTTCTATAATTTCGCAAACACTCAAAGTGCCATAATGAAAAAGCGCGTTTCGAAATATATGATCAGCGCCGATTGTCCTGAATGTGGTGGCAAGCGTTTGCGTCGAGAATCGCTCTCCGTCAAGTTTGCGGGGCTGGACATCGCCGACATGTCTAAACTTCCATTGAAGCAATTCGTTGCCTTGCTTGGTCCCTACTCCGATGGCACAGCTCCTGCATTGAAGAAGTTAGAAAAGGATTTTCCAGAAAAAACGATCGTATCTCAGCGCATAGCTGAAGATTTGATCGCACGCATCAACGTTCTTTTAGAGTTGGGTCTTGGCTATCTTGCTCTGGACCGGAGCACGCCGACGCTCTCTCCAGGCGAGCTGCAGCGTTTGCGTCTTGCCACTCAAGTGCGTTCGAACTTGTTTGGAGTCGTTTATGTTCTTGATGAACCATCCGCAGGTTTGCATCCCGCCGATACTGAAGCGCTCCTTTCTGCTCTGGAGCAGTTAAAAGCTTCTGGAAATTCTCTGTTTGTGGTCGAGCACGATTTGGACGTAATTCGCCGTGCGGATTGGATTGTGGATGTCGGACCAGCTGCTGGAGAGCACGGTGGACACATTCTTTACAGCGGACCGAGTAGTGGACTTACTGAAATTGAAGAGTCGCAAACGCGGAGATTTTTGTTTCCGACAAAGCATGGACTGCAGGCGAAGAAACCACGCAAGCCGAAGGGGTGGCTAAAGCTTCAAGGTATCACGCGAAATAATTTGGAAAATTTAGATGTCTCTTTTCCGCTCGGAGCTTTCACCACCGTCACCGGAGTATCAGGCTCGGGCAAGTCCAGCCTGGTTAGCCAGGCGCTTGTGGAGTTGGTGGCCAAAGAGCTAGGTAACCACTCTCCGGTAGTGGAAGATGAGGGAGAAGAGTTAGAGCGAGCTGCCGCCATTCCTACTGGTGGCAAAATCGCTAGTGGTGTGGATGGTGTCAAACGTCTGGTTGTTGTCGATCAAAAATCGATTGGTCGGACGCCCCGATCCAACCTGGCGACGTATACCGGTTTGTTCGATCACGTGCGAAAATTGTTCGCTGATACTAAGGCGGCTCGTGCACGAAAGTATGATGCAGGGCGGTTTTCATTCAACGTTGCGAAGGGACGTTGTGAGCATTGCGAAGGCGAAGGTTTCGTTATGGTTGAACTGCTTTTCCTGCCGAGTGTGTACGCTCCATGTCCGACGTGCCATGGCGCTCGCTACAATTCTAAGACTTTGGATATCAAATTTCGCGACAAAAATATTGCCGAAGTCCTGGCAATGACTGTCGACGCGGCTTACGAATTCTTTCATGAAGAACCCGCACTGCGCCGTTCATTCCATGTATTGCGTCAAGTCGGTTTGGGTTATCTGAGGTTGGGACAGTCAGCCACTGAACTCTCAGGCGGAGAAGCTCAAAGAATCAAACTAGCGACCGAATTGCAGCGTGTGCATCGTGGCGATACTTTGTATGTCTTGGATGAGCCCACAACTGGACTGCATCCTGCTGACGTTGAGCGATTGATGACTCAGCTAGAAGGTTTGGTCG
>JBBQFO010000078.1:0-19894 GCA_038322035.1 Candidatus Obscuribacterales bacterium | reverse complement strand
CCGATATTGCTGAATCGCTTTAGCCAAGCCATCGCAAGGAGATTGGATGGTGATCGCTTTTTCCGAATCGCTGAATTTAAAGAAGGCCGGATAGCCAGATTGAATGTTGACGAGCTGGCTGATGATGGCTGATTCAGCCTTCGTGCGCTCTTCTTCACCAAACTCTGCGGCGTATTGCAAGAACGATGACGCCAGTCTGCCCACTGCTTCAAACAATCCAGCTTCAACAGCGCCTGGTTTGCCCATTCTTGCGTAGACTTCGATCAACTCGCCGGGGCGATTCGATTCGTGATTCAAACTTACATGCAGTGTAGAACCGCCTTCTGGCGAGCCGACGCGCACTTTATAAGTCTGACCAACAGTCTCTTCAACGTCGATGTAGCGCTTCTCTTGATGCCCGAGCAATGTCAACAAATCTGAGTTGCGCACATAATCTTGAGCGGCAATCTTCTCCACTGGTTGACTCAACCGGCTGCCGTCCGGATAGAACGTGATGTCTTTGACACCCAGTTTCCATGCCAGCATTGCCGCATCGTGAACCGCATCAACACTTGAATCCAAAGGAATTGAACAGGTGTTGGAGACTGAGTTGAATGTTTCTGGATATTCCAGCGCCCCTTTGTGAATCGCCGATAGATGGCGAATGTAGGCATCTGGTTCGATTTCGACTCGGATTGGGAATGCCTTTTGTACGGCTTCTGGAACCTGAGCAAGACCGCGGCATGACTTGTTATTGTCACGAATCGTTTTCATCAAGGCATTTTGATCATCTTCACTTGTAGGCCAGGCGTTGTGCTTGATCATCATGTCTTTGAAGCCTGGCGCAACGAAATCGACGAATCTCGAACGTACTTTTCTCGAGAAGACGATGCCGTTGTGAGGATCAACGCCCCAGCTGGTTTGCAGTGCCTGAGCCAATGTTCCGGTTGGTGCATTGTTCGTCATGCAACTGTTGCGAACGCGCTGATTTTTCTTGTGGAACTTGCTGCCTTCCCAGAGTGGGTAAACACCGCGTTCTTTAGCGAGTTCAGTGGACGATTCGAAAGATGCCTTGGTGTATTCGCGGAACAATTCTTCTGTAGCGGCGTGTGATTCTGGGCTACCAAACTCAACTCCAAGTCTCGAGAGGAATTCGGCGATACCAGCGAAACCACCACCATTTCGGCGTTCCAATCTTGCCGTCATGTTCTGGGCGGGAATTGGATACCAGCTCACATCTGTGACGTTATCCATGAAGCGTTGTTGGACTCGGGCAACCGCCTTCATCGCGGTCATATTATAGGTACCGTCTGGATTCCAGAATTCGTGGTGAGCCGCATGCAAGGAAGATAGGTTGCAGTTACCCATGTAGATGCGACCATCGAGTCCAGGACCAGCTGGAAGGAATTGTTCGCCGCATGGATTGCAGGTGTTCAAATCATAAGCATGGTCGTTGGCATTGCCGGCGTTGACAGTCTCGTAGAATGCCAATCCAGGCTCGCCAGAGTCTCTCATGCCTTCCACTACTCTGCCGAATACTTCAGGAGCGTAGAAGTGTCCACGCACTCTTACATATTTATCGGTGATTTCAACGACAGCATTCGGGAGTTTGCGAGCCGCTTCCAACGCTTCTGGATACTTGTCGATTTCGACTGAGTATTCTTCATATGTCGGTTCTTTGGTCAACTTATTGACGACGATCTGACCTTTGGCATCGTAGATTGGTTTGCGCGGATCGTATGTTGGTCCTGTCCAGTTCTTCTGATCGAAGGTGGTGGCGTAGAAGCGCTTCTGCTCTACTGCTTCCATGAATCCAGGCATGGCGAGCACAGTCACGTTCGTGTTCTTGAGGTAGTTCTGACGCTCGATATACTGAGCATACAATTCGCCGTACTTGGCTTCAGCGGCAGCAAGAACACGTTTCTTGTAGTTCATGCCATTTTCGCCGGACTTCTGTTTCAGTTCGACCAGTTTATCTTGATAGACGCTGGATAGGCTTGGTGGCGGATAAAGCTTCTTCTTATCAATGAAGAAGAGAATGTCTGGGTGATCCGTGTTGCGCAATTCGATCAATGCACCACCGCGGCGACCGCCCTGAGCAACGGCTTCTACTGCCTTTGCGATAGTTTTTTCATAGAAGCGATCTGGACCAGATGCTGCAGCGCCGTTTGAGATCACTGATGACCAGGGGCGTAAGCTGGATGTGTTCAAGCCCATTCCCATTGCTGCTTTGGCTGCTAGCGCTTCGATGCGAGCTGCTTCCTGGATGCCCTCTAAGCTATCTACTACGAAGGCCACGCCACATGCGGCCAAGCATCCCGAGCCACGTAGTTCGGAGGCAAGTTTGCCCATGGCTTGTTCGTGCTGGCTCAATTTGTCAGCTTTGCGATTCTGGAATGCGTGACGGAATTCTTCGGAGCGCAGCCAGATGTCTTCTTCTTTCATGCCTGCAAGTTTGCCGTGTGACCAATATTGCAAGACTTTCAATGATACGGCTGGATCGGCATTGATGTTGGCTGGTGTGTTTGCCCAGTATCTCTGGCTGCCGATGTTGTCAGCGAAAGTGGCAGCCCATTGCACAACACGAGGATGAGCAGCTGCTTCTTCCAATTCGATCTCGATCAATTCAGCAGGCGTCAGCGCATATTTCAATTCGGCCAGTGCGGTTGAAAGAGCAACTCGATGAATGATCTCGTTGATACTTTCCACGGGCAACCCACTGGAGGAATCTCTTTTGCCGTAGAGACCGACCAGGGTTTCCTGAGTCGATTCCCAATATAGATTTGTGAAATTCGGCTGCCCGACCTCAATGGGGGTGGGAGTCGAATTTTGGCTATTGGCCTGTGATAACAATTCCTTCTGTTGGACTGTCAACATATATAGAAAATTCCTTTCCAAATGGGATGCTTGTGGTGGTGTGCGTTTGGAGATAGCCCTGGGGAAACAGAGCGTTGGGGAGAAAAATTTGTGCGGGCACGAACAGGAGGCGCTGCGAACTCGTTTCGCAGGCGGACCGTTTATTTAGTTTTGGAGTTTAGACTCCGCTCGTTCAAAAATTCGTTGGCAATAACATACTACCGGTAGGGTCACAAAGGCAATGTGTAAATTTAGTGACAAAACCTGTTCAAAGTTGTTGCGCCGCACAGGTGCCTGATTTACAGCAAGATAAAATGTCAAAATTCTCTGCCATCATGTGTGGTGCTTAACCTACATGTAGTGTTGCCTGCCAAGAGAAGGGGCTGACCGCAAACCGCCAACTGGCTTGCCTTTCAAAAAACGCATATATGCACTAGTGTGCCCCTGTGCGTACATGTCTATGGCTGATTGGTCAGCGAGTTTGGTGGCATATACGTCATCTCTTATAGTCATTGGGGATATCGGAGACCGGCTCTATATGTGGAACTCGCAGTACTGGAAATGATTAGGCGTGATCGCATGTCCGATAAATTTTAGTTGTATATGCGTCGGTCGTGGCACCATAGGCAGTGGTGCTGTAGTGTATATGCCTCCATCCCGAGATCCATATGTAGCGGGTGGTGTGCCACATTCCATCTATAGGAATGCATCGCTCGAATAAACGATCGTTTCGATGAGCTGATGCTAATCATTCCGTTCCTGTGCGCTGCGAAATCTGACCATTTCAATGTTGTGCTAGCAAAAACCGCAGCCTGTGTGTGTCTCCACGCTGCGGTTCTAATTATCTGCCTGTGACGTAGGCGGAAAGTCTGTATTGGTATCGCCTGTGGTATCACCTCTGGGCTGGCAGTCAACCCCGTTCCTGTATCGATGCAAAGCGCTTACGGGCATTGTCTTTGCAGAGGTGGTAGTCTAAACAGTCGGTCTAGCAAGCGAGGAAATATGCGAAACAGATGTGCGATCGTCACAGGCTCAACCAGTGGCATTGGCTTAGCAATTGCCAGAGGCTTCGCTAAGGAAGGCTGCCATGTTATGTTGAACGGTTTCTCCGACCAGGAGACTGTCAAAAACCTGTGCGATGAGCTTTCCGCATACGGCAACAAGGTTCTCTACAACCCTGCCAATATGGCGGTGGCTTCCGAGATCGAAACCCTGTTCAAAGACTGTGAAGAGCGGCTTGGACCAGTCGATATTCTCGTCAATAATGCAGGCGTGCAGCATACGGCGCCGATAGAAGAATTCCCAGCCGAGCAGTGGGACAGAATTCTCGCTATCAATTTGACCTCATCTTTCCATACAACCCGGTTGGTTCTGCCTTCTATGCGCAAACGCAACTGGGGACGGATTATCAACATTGCCTCAGTGCACGGATTGGTCGCTTCAGTTCACAAATCCGCATATGTTGCTGCCAAGCACGGCATGGTCGGTTTAACTAAGGTCGTGGCGCTAGAAACTGCCGAAATGAACATCACCTGCAATGCAATTTGTCCAGGATGGGTTCGCACGCCGCTTGTCGAAAAGCAAATCGAAGACCTGGCCAATGACACGAATTTGAATTTGGATGAGGCAACGATGAAATTGCTGATGGAAAAGCAGCCCAGCAAGCGCTTTGTCGAGACCGACCAAATCGCCGCCCTGGCCGTATTTCTGTGCAGCGAATCTGCCTGCAATATCAGCGGTATAGCGCTTCCCATCGACGGCGGCTGGATCGCGCGTTGAGTGGCGAAATACCAAAAATCCCTGCGTAAACATGTAATGAGCACATCTACGCTGGGTATGATTCCAATAGGAGTTCCGGTTGCTGTATAGGGATTCTCCGCGTGGGTGTTAGATGCCGCTTCGGGATTCGTTTCGACAACCAGACAGTAACGCGCGTGCTACGCTTCGGCCCAATAAATTGCCTCGTCCTCCCATCAAAGAGGACATAGACTTTACGCTTCAGCGCGCCCGCGATAAACCGCAAACTCCATTTGGTTTGCAGTGGACTCAGAGCGACACAGTATTCGTGCTCAGCATTACATGTGATGAGAGCCAGGCAGCACCTGCCTGGCTGCTTCAGTTCGGGACGGGCGCAGAACGAACCGTCGCCTGGAGCTACAAGTCATACGATGTATCGCACATCCAAAGTTTGATCGAAGCGACTGTGCAGAATCCGCATAGCGACGCCGAACTATTCAGCGATCAGGAAATCGATCCACAAGCGCCAGAAGAGCCAGCCAGTAAGTTGGTTGGAACCACTTTTGCCGACCAATATGAGGTGATTGCCGAAATTGGAGAGGGCGGCATGGGAATGGTCTACAAGGCCAGAGACATTGAGACCGACCGGTTCGTAGCCGTCAAAGTTTTGCACAAGCGGCTGTTGCGTGAGCCGACCAGTAAAAAGAGATTCGAGCAAGAAGCGCGAGCGGCGATGAGCTTGGCTCATCCAAATCTGATTTCGGTCTATCGATATGGATTTATCGATTCGACAATTCCGTACCTGGTTATGGAGTTTATCGATGGCTGTGGATTAGACGATGAATTGAAAAATGCCGGACAGTTAGATCTGCCAACTTTTCTCGACTTTTTTATTCAATGTTGCAACGGACTGAAGCATGCTCACCAGAAGTTGATCATTCACCGTGATTTGAAGCCGAGCAACGTCATGGTCGTCACAAACGACGACGGCAAGCAGATCAAAATCGTCGATTTCGGTGTTAGCAAAATGCTTGAAAAAGTGATGGTTGATCAGGAGCTGACGCAGGAAGACCAGCTGATCGGCAGTCCGTACTACATGAGCCCCGAGCAGTGTAAGGGTGAAATGGTCGATGCCAGGGCGGATATCTACGCGCTAGGCTGCTTGATGTACCAGGCGCTGACCGGCTTTGTGCCATTTGCCGGTGACAATGCCTTGCAAACAATTGGTAAGCACATTTGCGAGGCGCCTTTGCCTCCACTGGCTGTGCGACCAGATTTGCACATTCCGATTAGCTTGCAGAATCTGATTCTCAAATGCCTGGAAAAAGAACCTGATGACCGACAAGCTAACGTGGATGTCTTGCAGAGTCAACTGCAAGCGATCATGGATGACCATGTTGAAAAGCCGATTTCCTCTGAAGCTGAGGCATTGGCACCGACTCATTTCCTTGTCGATGTTGGGGATTTGCCCGCCAGCACTTACGCGGCGGCACTGAAGGTGCAAACGCTTTTGAGAAGCGGTTCGATGACGTTAACACAAGCGGCAGCAGCGCTGGAAAGAGCTCACTTGCAGGGTGGTTTGATTGTCACCGAAGGTTTGGCGCGCGAGAATACGGTCGAGTTGAAGGGCATAGAAACTCCTGTGGAAGCCATTCTCGTGGAAGCCGGTTTGATAAAGAACAGCGTTTGGAAAACTGTTTTGCGCTTGCAGCAAGAGATCCGTAATGGACAATTAAACAAAGAACAGGCCATGGAAGAGTTTCGCACTCAACATCCCAAACCAGTGGTAGCGCCAGTTCCAGCCAAGCAACAACTACCCCAGGATATTCTTGAGCTGATTCTCAGCGCTGGACTCGTGTCTCAAGCAGAAGTCGATGAGATCAGCGAGGCCGATGATGACAGAACTAATCTTGCTAAGCGGCTTGTCGCGGTCGGCAAGCTATCGAGCGACATGTTGATAGCCTCTCGACAGTGCCTTTCATTGATCGAGCGCCAGCGCCTACCTACAGGGCGCGCCATCATCGCGCTGCTCTATTGTCAACGCAGCAGAGTTGACCTCTATAACGCCTTCGAGGAACTCGGCTGGGAGCGCCCCTAAATCGCCCTGCGTCAATTAAGAAATTTCTTCAGATAACTCTGCGCACATTGACACACTGTTGCCACAGTCTTGTCATACCATTGTCACGATAAAGGTTCAGACTTTGTTCAGTGGCAAAGTTACCGAGGTCAGAACCATGGCAATCATTCAAGCAATTAGTGGAGACGATCTCATGCCAGCTGTTTTCAAACAAGGTTCATTCAACCGAGTCGCTGACGGTACGCTAATCGACTTCAATCCAGACAACCAATCTGCGATTGCCGAGGGCATGTATGCAGTGGTAGAAGGCGAGTCAAAAATTACTGCGCAGTCCGGCTCGCTGGTATCTGCTAAAGCTGGCACCGAAGTTATCGCTGAAGATGGTTCAAGAGTGATCGCATATGAAGGTTCATACGTCTTTGCTCTACCAGGATCGAGTGTAATTGCTCATCGCGGCTCGTCAGTCCGTGCCCGCGTTGGCTGCACTGTCAAAGTACATGGCGGCGCTCGGGTAGTCTACGAAGCGTAAGAACATAGCCACAGAACAGCTAGCTCCTTTTTTAAAATACCGATTCGCTATTGAGCGAATGCATCTTCAGTTGCAACTCGAGCAAGCCTGTCGTGACCCTGAGCAAGATGGCTTGGATGAGAGTTTTCAGCCGCAATTGGCGTTGCAGATTCCTTATGTGGTGATTGCAGAACACTATGCCCTGGGGCTAGTTTACGACCGCGGCGAAACTGAATCTATTGTGCGGCAAGATCTGCTCAACAAGTGGGATATGCAGTTCAACGAAGGGCTGGGAATTGCCTTCGCTAACTTAAGTGAGATGTCGGACTATCCATTCGAGCTCGTGGCGCCGGGGGTTTATATGGCTCCGCCGGGTTTGGATCACAATCCTGCCAAACTTCTGCTCACAGATAAAGTGGCGAATTTGAACTTCAAGGGACTTCCGGTCGCTATCGTGCCGCACGTAAACCAGGTAATCATTACCGGTTCAGACGACATCATCGGACTGAAGCTGCTTCTCAATATCACTAAGGATCTGGTCAATGCTCCCGGGGGAGCGTTGTCACTGCCGATGGTGCTATCGGAGAACAATTGGTATCCCTTTAGTCTGGCTGGAGATCATCAACTGTTCGAGCAGTTCGACCGATTGCGTCTCAGTGTCATGACTTTGATGTATGGGGAACAGAAAGCATTTCTTGAAAAAATCTATGCCAAGAATGAAAAGCAGTATGCAATCATCGACTATCTCGGACGCACAATCGATGAGCATGTATTCAGTCAGTCGATCATCAACGAGCACGATTTGCCAGTCATGATACCGCTTGCCGATTCTCTGGAATTTCGCAAAGCTGAAGAGAATTCGCCCTTGAAGCGTGTGGCTACAGCTAATCTGGATAAATGTGTGAAAGCACTGGCTGAAGTATTGGTTCCAGCTGGTCTGTATCCCGAGCGTTGCAAGCTCGAGAAGTTTCCGGATAAGAAGCTACTGCGCACGATTGGCAATGAGGGATTCATCTTTGCCTATGAACGGTTTATAGAGCCCGCCGCAGATCCCAAAAAAGTGGTCGAGGATACTTTGCTTTTGCCGATCTATCCCAACTCGCGGCCGAAGGGGGATTCCAAAGAATATCATGGGCGCTACACCATGGATTTTTTGAGCACCGATCCTACAGCCCAGGTTGGCAAATTTTACTTCGATGAGCTGAATAAGACGGTTTCGACTTGTGTCTTCAACTTTCAGCTGTGCAAATCGGCAGTGCTGGATCCGTACAGCGCCGCCAGTCAGGGTCTGATGAGTCAGATGATTGCCACGCACTATACAGGTCGCATTCCCAATGTGGTGTTGCATCAAATGCCGACACCGGATGCTTATCTGCTTTTGGATGAAACGCAGACGGTATCTCGGATGGTGTCATTGATTCGGGCGCAGCATAACGGAACGGTGATCATTCTTTCCAAGAAAGCTTATAGCGAGGCAGAAATTCAGTTGCGCAGTGTACTCCCGATCAATGATCTTGAGGTGCTCAGCAATGTATTCGAGTTGCCGATACATCCAGCCCTGAAGCCCGTAGGGGCATGCTTGAATGAGACTCACACCCTATCACAGTTGTTCAGCGTCGATGGTGCTTCTCTGCAAGATCTGGCACTCTTCTATTTGTCTGCCCTGAAACAAAGCAGCTATCTCACGTCCACGTCGTCCCAGCTATTTATCGAAGCGATTCGCCCAGCTGAGACTATCTCTGTCCACCTGGGAAAAGGCATTGCCGGTGAATCTTTCATGCTGATCAAGCGAAAACATGTCACTAACAAGCCAGCCGACGCCAAGAAAAGCGAGCACTTGTTGGACCTAGAAAAACGGCTGGGAGTAGAGCTTTATGCCGAATCTGTTGCAGACGGGCGGTTGTCCATAAAAGAGAAAATCTCCGAACAGAAATTTGTTACGAGAGACAATCCGCAGTCAGTGGCTCGATTCTTTAGATGTGTGCTGCCTGAGCCTATATTTGTTCCGCTTGAGGATCATCGACCAAATTGTTGGTTGGTGCAGTCCTTAGCTGGGCGCAAGCCCGGTGAGAGCGTTTCCGTCTTGGTCATGGCTGGCACTGAGCGAACTGTGTTTGTGGTCAGGACAGTGCGATAACTTCCCGCGACTGTCTATGCACTGTCGGATCTTATCTGCCGGCTTGCGCTTCTTTGAGATGGTTGAAACCCATGCTGATTTGAGCGCGAGGCACTCCTAAAAAGTGTGCCAGTCCTTGCGCCATCGTCTCTGCATCACGCTCGACTTTGTCTTTCTTGGCGGGGTGGAGGAGGATATCCAGGTCCCTTTTACTGGTGCCTGGGATGGCGAACGGCAAGAGCACCTCAGTCTTTCCACCATCGGGGCTTTTGGATAACTCGGGATAGTTAGCATGCAGCGCATATTCTTCCAACAAACGACCGCTCTGGTAGAGAGCGAAACGGATGTTGACGCTGTCCTGCACCATCACTGCTAGTGCCAGTGTTTCAAGGTGTTTTGACAAGGAAAATGCGTACGCTTTTAGCAGCTCCAGGTCTAGGTCACCATCCTCGGTGGCACGTGGATAAACACTAACCCAGGCAGTGCCCGCACGACCAAACATTTTGGTTTGGGTGATTTCAGCCGCGTCGAGTGCCGTCCGAACCGCCGCTACGTCATCAGTACGCAAGTGGATGTTAGTGAAAGATGTCGCCATAAGCAGCTCGCGGACCTGCCGATCTGAGTTGTGTTTTTACTTGGCGGGCGCAGCGGTAGCCGGTGTCTTCTCAGGCATTGCTGGTGGCGCACTCGGTGCCGGACTGGGCGGTGCTAATTCGGGAACATTGAGCCCTGCCTTTTCCTCTTCAGACAAATTCTTTGTCAGAAGTTCGACTTTTCGCTTCGATTGTTCGATGCGGCGATCGTCTTCGTTATTGCGATTTGGTTCCTGCGCTTTCAAACGCGCAAATCGACCGTAAGCTTCAACAGCGCCTTTGCTGTTTCGCAGTCCTTCCAGAGCGGTGCCCTTGAAGTAGAAGACCTCGGTAGCTTTTGGATCGAGGGCAATAGCTTTGTCAGCGTCGGCAAGAGCTTCTGCGAATTTGTAGTCAGCTAGATAAGACCGCGCTCGAGCTGTGTAGCTGTCGGCATTGTTGGCGTCGATAACGAGGGCTTTAGTGAGATTCTCTACAGCTGCTTTGGTCTGTCCAGTTTCAGATTGTACTCTGCCAAGCAACGCCAAATATTTTACGTTCGTCGGCTCCAGAGCGACTGCTTCAGTCAGGTCTCGAATCGCCAAATCTGGTTGTTTTCGCCAAGCCATGACGGCGAAACGATAACGTAGGGCTGAGTTCTTCGGTTCAAGAACCGCGATGCGTTCAAGGTCGCCAGAGATCAGGTCTTCATTTTTTTCGTGCATCAAATCATAGAGTTTGAGACGCTCTTTGTAGTATCCAGTCTTGCTTGGGCTGTCCGGCACTTCCACAATGACTCGGTTCAAGTCGGCTAGTGCCAGGTCATATTTTTTTTGCTTTTGGTAGATGCTTCCGCGCATTGCTAGTGCGAATGCATCCTTGTTGCTACAAGCCACTGCAGCTGAATAGTCTGCGATCGCTTTGTCTAACTGTCCAAGACCCAGGAACGCCGATCCGCGAGCGTCATAAATTTGTCCAGCACGTGGGTTGGTCGACAAAAACTTGGTGCAATCGACAATTGCTTTGTTGTACTGTTTCATGCCCTGGTAGATGGCGGCACGTGTGGCATAACGGTCAGCGACGTTTGGGTCAGCCTGAATCGAGCGATTCACGTCAGCCAGTGCTAGTGAGTAATTCTTCAAATCGTAATAAAGTTTGCCGCGTTCATAGATGACTTGTGGGTCGTTACCGCTGATTTTGACGGCTCGGTTCAAGTCCGCCATGGCCAGTTCGTTTTTTTTCAGAACTTTGTAGATCTCAGCCCGATTCAAATAGCTTGCGTATTCCGTAGGAGCTGATTTGATTGCATTATCGTAATTCTTCAAGGCCCCGGCATAGTCGCCTTTCTTCGCAAGAGTAGTAGCGCGCTCGTTATAGTCGTTGGCAGATTGCGCTTGAGCCATAGGTAAGGAAAACGCGCTCATGATTAGCAAGGTTGGCAGTAGACGTTTCATTTTTGACCCTTCACGAAGTAACTTGATATTGTTCTGCCCCAGGTTGCTATTGGCTAGACTGGAACGCCATCGCCGGTTGATGGACCACAATAGGAAATAGTACAACATGTGGCATCATAGCGCTCACATGCGGCCGTGTCCTCTCGCTCCTGTAACCATCTTGAGGCTCGCCAATTTAGCCAGCTGCCACTGTCGGCAATCTGCGCCTTTTCATGACGGATGGCTTTTGTCAGTGGTGCTGCGCAAGTGGGCCGGCGAACTGTTGTCACCACCAGTTGATGCGGATAAAAGTTTCTTGCATGCCCATATTTTGCGCCTTTTCAATAACGTGCGCAGCGTCGCCCCATTGACTTTTGTGAGTGGACAGCGCTGCTTTCTTGGCTTCGAATGGCGCCCCTGATATTTCCACAAAGCAGTTAGGCTCTCGATAGTTGACGATCAGTAGGGTTTGAACTTCGTGTGCTTTCAACTCCGGCATTTCGTTTTTGTTTCTGGCGTATGGATAAACGGCGTCGATGGTCGCCAACCCAATTGCTCGATGGTCAGCATGATTGACTCCCCATGCCGGATCAAGGATGTTGGTATCAAGCGCCACAACAATGTTCGGTTGTATTTTTCGAACTGCTTTGACGATTTTATCGATCAACTCGCGGTTGTAGACGATGTTTCCATCTGGCATTCCCAAAAATTCCACGTTGTTTTCGCTGACGCCGAGAAGTGCTGCAGCAGCGATTTGCTCGGCTGCTCTAATCTCTGAAATCTGCTCATTGGATAACTTTCCGGATGCATCACCTTTATCGCCCCGGCTGGCACAGAGGTAAAAAACTTCCGCGCCCGCGGTTGTCAGACGCGCGATCGTGCCCCCTACGTAAAAGTCTGAGTCATCTGGATGAGCAAATACAACTAGAACTTTCTGCCCATCCAGAGAGGACGGTGACCATTCCTGCATCAGCGTGCGTCGCTTTCTTGCGCGTAGCCAACAAATGAATAGGGAACCGTTCGTCTACGTGACGAGCAATTCCCACAACACATGCGCCGATAAACCAGCGCTTCGCAATTCAAGTGGACGGTAAGTGAAGGTAAATCTGTGCGATCCTCACTGATGAAGCCATCTAGCGGACCGCCAAGAAATTCGATCACAGACACCTCATCATGCCGGGCAGCTTACTGCAAAGGCTATTCAGGATTAGCGTGAGTAGTACTCAATCACTAAGTGTTCGTTGAATGTTTGATCGAGCTGTTCGCGTGTCGGAATCATTGTGATCGAAGCTTCCATCGCTTTTTCTTCAGCTGAAATCCATTCAGGAACCATTACGGAGGCTTTGTGAGCATCCTTCAGTTGGGCTTTGCTCTTGTCGCGAATGCCGATTTTGTCGCCCATTCTAGTGCGGGCTGAAGCAATGGTGACCTTTTGGCCGTTCAACAGAACGTGACCATGGTTGATCAACTGACGAGCGTGTGAACGGCTGCCAGCCAGGTTTGAGCGGAAAACGATGTTGTCGAGACGTGATTCCAAAATCTGCAACATGATTGTGCCGGTAACGCCTTTGGCTTTTGAAGCTTCTTCATAGACTGCGAAGAACTGACGTTCGGATACATCATATGTCCAACGGATTTTTTGCTTTTCAGCAAGCTGCAAAGCGAAGTCGCTTTTCTTCTTGCGGGCAGCACCGTGTTGACCAGGAGGAGATGGCTTGCGCAATATCGCGCACTTGACTCGGCCGCAAACGCTCTGTCCTACAGCTCGGCATCTTTTGCACTTCGAGCCCAAATAACGCATGTTGTAACTCCCTCCAGTGGACTGTAAAGCAGTGTGCTGGACCAGACGGCCCACACCTGCTGCGATTGAACTGCTTAGAATACTACAGCATACGGCTTGTTGAGAACTGTTCGCAGCGTATTTCCTTGAAATTTGATCGAAATCATTACAGGGTCTATAAAATGCGCTGTTAAGTTTCTTAATCGTGCGCCCTACGGCGTCTCACCGATTTGCTTATTGAGAATGAGCGATTCGGTCACGACTGGTGAAAACACTGGAGAAGCTTGCACATCTTGGAATTACAGCATTCCGGGGCTATCTCATCATCTTAGATTCAACAATTGCAGTGTTTCAACGAATTTATAATTTCATCATCAATTCGCTTCCACGATGACGCTGGTCTTCCTGGGAGGTAACTGGAGCGGGATTGTCAAGTCGGTAGTCTTCGGCGCTGCATCTGTGGAGAGGCAACAGTGCCATTTCAGGGGCACCGCATCTGGTGTCTTATTTCGTTGCAGAAGCATGCCCTGCCCTCCAAGCAGTCTTACGCCGCGTTTGCCGTAACTTCTAGATCTACTTGCATTTGGAGGTTGTTTCTAGTTGCGATATGATTGGACCAGATTCTTAGCTAATCTCTTTGACGATCAACTAAAGCTCGTGGTGACAATGTTTGCTGAAGTCTCGAACCTCTGCTCAGGGGGGATCAAGCGAATAGCGGTGCAGTCCGCAGTGTTCCTGGTAAGTATGACTGTTTTGCAGTTGCCTGTTGCGGCCGCCGGTCAACTTTACCTGACTGAAGATGAAGTGGCAGAGCGAAGCGACTGGGTAATGGTCGTCGAGGCAACGCGCTTGCACAATTATCTGAGATATCCTGGCAGCAAACTTTGCCCAATCACTCAAGTGCGTTTTTCCTATTTGAACTGTCTGGATAAGATTCCTGCTCGTCCTGTTCTTTATGAAGATTTTTGGTATCACGATGGACAACCGATCGGTTGCCGTCGGTACAGCTTAATTACCATCAAGCAATTTGATCGTCGTGGCACCATCTTTGTGAAGCCCGGCAAGGACGTATCGGCAAACACTGTTGCTGTAGCCAACGCAATTGTTCGGCTTTCCGTTGACCTCAATGTCCATGACGTCTCAGCTGCTGCTGTGATCGTTCCTGAAGAGGTGCACGGGCAATTAGTTTCTGACTTTAGCAGATTCGGCTTTTTTAAAAGATCTGTACAATCTGGTGCACAAGTAAGCATCCGTCTGGTCTCCAATCCGCGCGTGTTTGACGAGTATTTGTATTACAAGGTCAGTAATTAAAAGACCCCGGCACCGTTGCCGAGGTCTTCTAAGAGATTGATGGTGTGCGGTTAAAGCACTTCGAATCCGGTGATGATCACTGTCACTGTGCCACCAGAGCCCTTACGGTCTAGCTGGCAATCACGCACTGTGTGGAAGCAAAAGGGCTGCCCACATGGCGGGTTAGGAGTCTGAATACAATCTGTGGCATTGAATGGAAACACTCCCACCGCATTGCAATTCATGTCTATTTTCTTGGCCACATCTACCAATCCGTTTTGAATTCTTGATACAGGTTGCTTTGTGACGTTGTTTTTCCAGACAGGCGTTCCACCTTCCACCGCCATGGCTGTATTTGAATTGGCGCCATTGACGCAGCTGATGTCGACTGATTCGAAACCAGTGTTCAAGGCGAACTCACATTGATTTACTCCGTTAACCAGTTTCGTAGGCAAAGGGAAGTCGCCAGGCAGTTGAGGACAGGGAGGTTGTCCAGATCCGCCACAAGGGCAAACCGGAATGCAGTCAAAAGTGATTGTTCCGTTGAGAACGTCGCCGCCAGAAGTTCGGTCAACGGTTACTGTTTGGCCCGCTGGCAAAGTAAAGACGCCCTTCTCTCCGCGAGTGAAGTTACTGGGAATCCGCACAGGAAGCTTGTGACCGCCTTGTCTGACGTTGATATTGTTGGCGAACGGATTCTCGCTGTTGAACCAGACATCAACCGCTGTACTGGTGCTGTTGTAGACCTTTAATTGGGTGACCGCGGCTGTACCCGTCGGGGATTTTGTGCGTCCGGCTTCTGCCGGTAGAATACCCATAAAAAGTAGTGATAGAAATACTGAAGTCAAGGCTGCCAGCCGCATCACCATTTTTGATCGTGCCATTTTTGATTGCCCCTTACATTGGTCGAACTGAACACTAGAATATAGCAATCTGTCGCTCGCTGTACATACCCGTCGTTCAATCATGAAGAGCGCATGTGAACGACGCTTCATCGCATGATATTGTCGACATATGAAACTTAAGATGAGTTGGACAGTCGCATTGCTAATACCATTGGGAGTGCTGGTGAATGCGCCGTCAGCGGTTGGTCGAGAGATTACTGAACCGGGAACCAAGAGATCCACTGTCCTTATTGAAAAGGCAAATCTGCTTCACGAAGAGTCCGCGCGCTTTCTTGACCAGCAAGAAATCGAAAAAGCCATAGAAAAGGAGAAAGACGCAGTCAAGTTGGCGCCAAGTTATTGGCTTCCCCATGCGGCTCTTGGCTATCTCTATTTTGGTCGGGGAGGTCCGGCAGTACTGGAGGCGGCTGAGTCGATCAAGACTGCTCATCCTCGTCTAGCCGACATCAACCTGGCTCTTATACTTCAGTATTTCCACATGTATGATCAATCAATTGAATCATTCAAATTGCTGCTGAAAGCCGATCCTCAATCTTCTGTAGCGAAGGCGGGCCTGGCAACTTGTTTGATCGGAATGAACCAAGTTGTTGAGGGGCGAAGAATTTTGGATGAGGCTTATGCTTTAAAGCCGAGAGACCCAGTGGTGCTAGATGCCATCGCCAGAGCTTATTTCGATAGCGGCGACATGCACAAGACGAAGGCGGTCTGCCAGGAAGCATTGGCGCTGTCGCCCGATCGAAACTTAAGCAAAAAATTGAGAAAGTTATTGCTGGTGGCAGCAGTTAATACGTCTGACGTAGACTTACTCCAGTCGTTCAAAAACTACTTGCTCGACTTTCAGCCGTATGAGCGCATTTGGCTCAGAGGGATGGAGTTGAAGTTTGCAAAATCTTCTCTCGAGGGGTCGAGCTTACTTCGGTTATGTGAATCAGAAAACACGACTAATGAGCAGTGGCTGTCACTGGCGGCAATTTTGCAAGAGCACACTGGCAACACTGAGACAGAGAAAAAATCATGGCTGCAAATGGCCAAAACCTGCTTGGAACATGCCGAGAAAACAGAACCGAATAACGTTGAAATTCGCATCAGACTGGCAGCGATTGAAGAGAAGCTTGGCAATCAACAAGGTGCATTGAGAAAGATCGCGACAGGATGGAATGGCGCTCCATGCGAACCTTCGGCAAAGGCAATTTTTGCAAACGATCGACTTGCCAAACAAGATGTGACTGCGCTGGCGAAAAGTGTTGTCAAAGAACCGAAGAACGGCTATCACACTTACTTGTCAACGGTCGAAATTACTCTTGCGAAAGTCACTTGCGGATGTCGCTATAAGTTAATCAGGAACGCCGCCATGAATTTGCCAGGCGTGATCAACGTGATGATTGGGCCCGGCCCGCATCCATCTGCTCTGGTGCTTTTCGATAATCACAAGTGCTCGAAAAACTCTATCTTCGAAAGCAAGGCCATAACCGCTCTGCATGAGAATCTAGAGATCGGTCAAGAAGACCGCATTGGCACCTTTGCCGAGTTGGATGATGTGATGATCAGATTTGAAACTCCGCTTGCTTCTCCGTCATTTTTTGCCGAAAGTGTGACATTGCGGTTTCCGTCCATTGATCCCGCATTTCAAACCATGGACCCAGATCATGCAGACCATGCCTCGTTATGAGGATGGCGGCCAACGAAATTTTACTATAAGTTTTAGTAAGGCGATGGAAAGGAAAAAACAACGGAAACAAGCTTGTTAGGCTCGTCTTCGTTGCTCTTCCTCCGTACCCGACCCGGGGTCTGAATTGTTATCCAGACCCCGGGGGCATCTCTACGCCATCTCGAGTTTCCGCTGCCGTACGACGTCACCGTTGAGGGTGACGACGCGCAGGTTGCGGGTGCGCGGGAAGTGGTGCCACTCGTTTCCGCTCTCCTGACCGCACGCTTCCATGACCACCTCGACTTGAGAGCCGGGCATCTGGGCAGCCAGTTCACGGGCAGTGTCACGAACACAGGCATGCGTTTCCACACCGCAGACGACGAAGGCGCTGGTGTCATAGAGTCCTCGCTCGCAAGCGGCAAGAACCTCATCCGAACCATCGCATCCGAACTTCTGCACCTGCACGAACTGGTCGTAAGCCCGCACCTGCTTCAACAGGCGAGGCAACGTCGGCTCGTCGCAGAACTCGAGAAAGACGACCAGCGAGTCTGCCTCCCGCGCTTCGCGGATGAGCAGCTCGACGGCGTCGATAACACCAAGCGTCATGCTCTTCCTGTAACCGGGCTGCATGTCCACCACCACCAGAGCCTTACCGGTGAGACTGATCATCACTGCCTTCCTTCCTCATTACCGAGGAGATTCGGAACCCGCGAACGCGAGTCCCGGCTGGACGGTGTTAGAACAAACTCAGCTGAACCGGCTTGGCCACCGGAACAACTTCTTTCACAGGCTGGGGATCCTGAACCACAGGTGGTGGCGGCGGCGGTGCCTCGGCGACTGTTCCTTTCGGAGACAGCTCGTAGGTACCATCACCGACAACCGCGACTCGACCGGCGATGGCTTCCAGACTCCAGAAGACACCGTAAATCTTGTCGCGCTTCCACTTCTGACTGGTGTACCAACCATCCGAACCGACGATGGTACGAATGGCGAAACGACGCCAGGCAGCGCCGTCCCAGAGCACACCTGTGAAGTACCCGGAGAAGCCACGCTTCCGAGCCTTCGCAGTTTTCGCTTCGCGATTGGCACGTCCGCGGTCATCCAAGTGGCTGTCCACCTTGATGTCGCCGACTTGCAGTTGAGCCGGAAGCTTTCGCTCCGGGTAGTAGGGGGCAAGGTAATCGCCAACGTAGACCTTGCCCGACAGGGTAATCGGTTCTTTTGCCATATTGGCGCTCCTTTCCAGCGCTAATGCCGGCGATGCCTGAGCCGAAGCTTTGGCACCGCCGGCGGTGAACGCAGATCGTTGAGTTGCGCTGAACTCAGGCGACCTGGGCGACGGGGATGTCGCCGCGACGAATGAACGCCGCCAGGGTTTCCTGCGCCTTGCGATATCCGTACTCGTGCAGCTTGTCGACTTCGGCGTTGTTGAGACGCGTGAAGAAGCGCGAATGCGGGTCACCGACTGAGGCCACGAAATCTTCGCGCCGGTCGGGGAAGAGCATCTGCATGCCGGGAAGGTCGATCAACTTGGCGATGATCGCGGGCGCATCGCAGAACTTGCCGGGATGGGGATGGTAAGCCCCACCGTCGACAAGCACGTAGCTTTGCCCATCCTTCGTAAACGGCACCGGACGCATCAGCCCAGGAACCGCACACGAAGCCGTCAGCGCGACTGCCAGAGGGAAGTCGTCCATCACCATCGGCTTGCACGAGAGCAAGTCGAAAGCGATGATCTTCAGGTTCGGCTTGTGCTCGAGCTGATACCGTTCGACCAGGTCGGTCATGAAGGGCAGCAGGTTGACGAAGCCGCCGCAGAACATGCGCAGCGGGTTGAACACCGGAGGGATGAGCGACCGCCACATGAGCGACAGACTCGGCTTGCAGAGCTCCTCGAGGAAGACCTGCCGAATCTGCTTCGTCGTGTAGCCGTTCGTGTAGAACGTGGCAACGATGCTGCCGATGCTGACACCGGTGTAGTCGCTGCAGAGAACCGACTCTTCTTCCAGGAAGTCGAGGAAACCGAGAAGCGAGACGCCTCTCATTCCTCCTCCGCCTAGAACGATGGGGATCCCTTCGGATTGGGTTGGGGTTGAGGTAAGCATATTCCACCTCTTTCGTGGAAAGGGCTCGCTATAGGAGTTGCGGGCCGGGGTTGGGAAATGGCGTCGAAACGCCGCGAAACGCCGGGGCGATATCCAGAACGAAGCCGAAGCGTCGCACTGGCTATCGCCCAGTCGTGGTACTACTTGCGGTGCTGAACCGTTCGGATTACTGAGGGCTTTCAGCGGCCCCGTTGTACGCGTTGACCTTGTCGAAGACCGACACGGCACCGCTCTTCTCTCGCTCGCACTCTTGTGCGCAGGACTTGATCACTTCGAGCTGCTCCGCGGTCCACCCGTGGGTGTACTGGGAAATCAGGTCGTAGACCGCCATCTCGTCCGAGGACGTGGTCGGACCGTCGTACGGTTCGGCGCAGATGTAGGCGACGGACTGAATCAGCATGAGCTGACCGTTGGTGAAGAACTCTCGTTTCGTCTGCATTGGTGTCCTCTCTTTTTATTGTTTTTGGAACCACAAGGCAGAGGTCAACGACCTCAAGCCCGAACCCAACATCGGCTCTCGGAAGTGAGAGCCGATGCGTGTTCTATTGCTGCGCGAGTGCCTAGTTCAGGCTGAACGGACCGAAGAACCCGGGGCGGTCCTGGCGATGACGGGAACCGTTGATGACGGCGCCACCACCGAGGTGCTGCGGGATGATGCCTGTGCGGCGAACGCTGTCGGCAACCATCGGGTTCATTGACACGCAGTTGTAAATCGCGGTGGCGATCACTTCCACGAGTTCCATGCCGAATTCTTCGCCGGCGTAAATGCGGGCGAATTCGACGGCGCACTCATGCACCTTCAGGGCACCGGCGTTGAGACGCTGGCACTCTTCGGCGATCTGGTGCAAAACGACGAGCTCGTCGGCGGTGAAGCCCGAGCTGTAGTCG
>JBBQFO010000077.1:0-20204 GCA_038322035.1 Candidatus Obscuribacterales bacterium | reverse complement strand
TACTGAACGGAAAAGCTGTTGAAGGAATTGTTGCTCTTCAGCAAGACGACGAAATTTTTCTTGGGCGAACAAGATTTCTATTCTCCCCCAGTTCACACAAACTTGATTCGATTCGTTCGTATGTCAGCGAAGCAGAGACCACGATTCTCCGCAACACTACTCCAGCACTGAACGTTAGACTGCAGAACATGATGCTTGCTTTCAGAAGGTTAGCTCCAGCTGCGCCGCACAGTCTTCAGGAAACGAGTCAGCTTAAGCCTGCGATGCAAGCACTTCGAGCTAGCCATACAAATGAGCTGCTCAGAGGAATTCAGCAATAATCGCTCTACGGGCTTGTGTTGCTAAACTCTTGCACAATGTATAGCTTTCCGTTGGCTGCCCGCACAACTCCGACGCCGACTGTGGCATGATTTGGATCGAGAATGTTGCTGCGATGGTTTTGTTGGTTTTTCGGTTCGCCCATCATGATTGACTCCGATGCTTGCAACTGTTGATAGCCACTATCGAAACCACCTTGATAGGCAATATTTTCGAAAGTACCGCCCCTTATACCGGCACTCGCAGCGCGCGCTTGTGGGTCGGCACCATCTGGATTGACGTGGTTAAAGAAATCTCTGGTAGCCATGTCCTTCGCATGCGATCGAGCCAGTGCGCTTAGTGTTGAATTGGCTTGAATTGCGGCACTTCCGTTTGCAGTGCGGTCGTGATTGATCAATTCGATCATATACGATTCGTACGCTGCCATCGATTCGCTCGGGTTGCTTCTAGCACTTCCTGAGCCGCTGATGGATGAACCTGAAGCACTGAACGAAATGTTGCTGGGTGCGGCATGGACGCCCGAAAATTTCGGCAGGTTGAACTGTGCGTTGTAGAGCTGCAATCCATTGTCGGATGGGTGCACGAAGACGATTCTTGCTGGTCCAGTATCGCAAGATTCTAAAATCCGATCCGCATCGGCACCAGTTTGCACCACTCGACTGTTGACGGAAAGCAAAACGTCGCCGGCTCGTAATCCTATGCTAGAGGCAAATCCGCTGCCGACGCTTCGCAGCAACAGCCCTCGATTCGTACCAGAGGCCGAGGCTACATAAGCTGCTACTCCAGACGCATTTAAGCAACTTGAAGTTTGCTCTCGCTGAGACAGTTCAAAAATTTGTTTGGCTGGACCACGGGCTGCCGGTGCTTTTTTCTTAGCGGCGATCAGCAAGTCGTTTGCATCAGCTGAACGCTTACGGGGCTGACTGTCTGCAGAATCGATCGAGAACGACGTCGCCAGAATCAAGGCGATTAGTTGAAGTGGCTTGAAATTAGCTTTTTTACTGATCACTGCTTTCGCCGTCTTCTTCAATCCACGCCACATCAATCGGCTCGTCGTGTGAATCTTTTCTTTTGCCAATAATTTTGAGCAAAATAGGCGTGATTACTGCGGCGTATGCAACTGAAGCGGCCAGCACTCCGAGACTCAAAGTTAAACCCCTGATCACCCGGCGGATTGTACTTGGACGTCCCACAGCTTGGAATAAAATGCCTGACATTTTTAGCTCCTTACAGGTTTGCCGAGAGCCCGATTTGCCGCCAGTCGTGCTGCTGCAATCGCGCTCTCAGCGCATGGTATACCTTGGGTGCTGCAATGCGCAAGTGTGTAGCCACTATTAGCAGTGCGATTTAGCTTTGAGATTCGAGCGAAGAATCCAGGCTTCGTCACTGCCATTGCGTGTCCCCATCTAGTTAGTACGACTGTTTCAATGTCCTTTTCAATGGGACCGATTAATTTCCCTAACTGACCAACGAGAGAATTTGCAAATACGCTCCGGTCTCCCTGCATTAGAACGGAGCGGCCCTCCGACGACGGTGCATACGGTTGATAGATTGTCAGGACTGAGCCCATGGAGGGTCTGTAATTGTGTTGTGCAATGTACGGAGTTTCGGCAACGACAATATCTGCAAAGGAATATGGCGGAGTGACGAAATTGTCATAGGCTCCGACAAATCTCTTTTTTCGCATCAAAATGTTTGCCACCAAATACGACCCATATTTAAATGAAAGTAGATTAGCCTTTTCGGCATCAGGTATGTTGTGCATAATTCTCGCTGCCACCAGTGGTGGAGCGGCTACGATTACGTGCTTGCAAGAAACTTTGTGCAGTTTCTGATCCGCTCCTGAGTAAGTGACGAAAGACTTGCCGTTGGTGCCAACTTCGATGGACCAAACAAATCCCTGTGCGCAACGTTCGCCTTTGATTTTGTTAGTCATTCCTTTTGCAAGAGCTTGATTTCCACCCGGGAAAACGTAAGTGGGCTGCACCAGATCCTCAAGAGTTGAAATCGCACCAAGCGCAGAGATGACGTCAACTCCTCCGCACAGCGATGCTTTCAGGTAGGCATCAATAAGCGCAGTAAAAGCCGGGGTAAAGCCCTTCATGTAATTCTGAAAGGGTATAGAGTCGAGCTTGAGCAAATTAGGGCTCTCGAGCGGCACCGCAATTCCTCTGTGCATCTCTTTCCAGATCGGTTCGCAGTTAGTCAGCAAGGTCTTGAGTTCGGAATAAATCCGGTCTTTTCCTTCGAGCCCGGTCCTCCATGAATTTTCCCAGCGCCAGGAATTTTTCGTTGGTGGCAGCTTCGCCGGCGTCAGTTTGAGGTCGGCAATTAGTTCCCCGATTAGCCCATCGTCTGAGTTGATATAGGCAGCTCCATATGAATATCCGATACCTTTGTAACTGCTTCCGCGCGATTGCCCACCGAGCGCATCATATTGTTCGAGCAGTAAAAAATTATGATTTTGCAAATAATATGCGCTGGCTAACCCGGCTATGCCACCACCGATGATGACAAACTCTACGTCGCGTTCAACATTCTTGGGAAATACTGGCAGCTGATGATTTCGTAGTTTATGCCCGGTCGTGAAGTCGTCGCCAGTCCATGGCGCTATCTTGTAGCCAGTTTTGGCGGATAGGAACTCTTCCTTAGCCTGGGCGACATCGAACTGATTGGCGAGCGCATAAGCTAAACTCAAACCGCTTGCCGTTGTCAATTGGCGAGATAAATCCCGCAGAAACTGCCTTCTTGAAAAACTTTGGCTCGACATTTGTTCCTATTTGATCGGCTTCAGGTGGTGATGTTGAACGTGCTCTTCATCTTCTCTTCATTATATCCTTGTCGAATATGAGCCGCATACAACCATCTTCTCACCTGCATGGCCGTAGAATATGCACCTATATCTAGGTTATGTCTGCCACAGGTAGGAATAGGGATGGAAGTAACATTGCAGGAAGCGGAAAACAAGTTCTCAGAGAAGACTACCCAACTCGAAGAGCGCATTGCGCAGATTCGCAAAGGTGGCGCTCCTAAGTATCATCAGAAGCTCAAAGAAGATAAAAAGCTATTTGTGCGTGAGCGGCTTCGTTTGCTTCTCGATCCTGGTTTCGAAATCGAAGACGCTGTCTTCGCCAACTGCGGAGAAGCAGATTTGCCTGCAGACGGCGTTGTCACCGGTGTCGGTCAAATCGAGGGCAAAACAGTTTGCTTCATGGGCAACGACTCAACGGTTAAAGCAGGCTCGTGGGGATGGCGTACAGTCGAGAAGATCATCAGAATTCAGGAAACTGCACAAAAATTGCGCGTGCCAATGATCTATCTTGTTGACTCAGCTGGTGCCCGAATCACAGATCAAATCGAGATGTTCCCTGGCCGACGTGGCGCTGGAAAAATCTTCTACAATCAGGTCCAGATGTCGGGTTACGTCCCTCAAATCTGCTTATTGTTCGGACCATCAGCCGCTGGCGGCGCATACATTCCAGCCTTCTGCGATATCGTGGTCATGAATGATGGCAATTCCTCTATGTATCTAGGCTCACCGCGCATGGCAGAAATGGTGATCGGTGAAAAGGTCACTTTGGAAGAAATGGGCGGCGCTAAGATGCACTGCACAGTAAGCGGCTGCGGAGACGTTCTCGCTAAATCAGAAGAAGAAGCAATTCAGCTGTGCAAAGACTATTTGCGCTTTATGCCTTCAAACTGCGAACAGCCAGCACCACTTTTGCCACCACTAGACGCTGGTGGCATCGAAAAGTCAATCGAGCAGATAATTCCGGAAAAAGAAAACGTTCCGTTTGATATGTATCAAGTGATCGACAAACTTGTTGACGCTGGATCTTTCTTTGAAATGAAGAAACTATTCGCTGGAGAATTGATCACAGGGTTCGCACGCTTAGGCGGACGCCCAGTGGGCATCCTCGCGAACCAGCCACGCGTCAAAGGTGGAGTGCTGTTCGTTGATTCAGCGGATAAAGGTGCTCGATTTATGATGCTCTGCGACGCTTTCAACATTCCTCTATTGTTCCTGGCTGATGTACCTGGATTTATGATTGGTACCAAAGTCGAACGGGACGGCATCATCCGCGCCGGTGCAAAAATGATTTCGGCAATGTCATCAGCTGATGTGCCGAAGATTTCTGTTGTTGTACGAAAGGCTTACGGTGCAGGCTTGTACGCGATGTGTGGACCAGCATTCGAACCGGATGCCTGCCTTGCACTTCCGACTGCTTGGATTGCCGTAATGGGTCCTGAAGCGGCAGTCAATGCCGTCTATTACAACAAGATCCAGGAACTACCTGAAGCGGACCGCAGCGCTTATATCGAACAGAAGCGAAACGAATATCGTGAAGATGTGAACATCTACAAGCTAGCAGCAGAGATGGTTGTCGATGGAATGGTTGCTCCGCATAACTTGCGAAATGAGCTAATCAATCGCTTCAATGCTTACGCAAGCAAGCAAGTAACTGGATTCAAAAAGAAACACGGCGTACTGCCTGTTTAGTGGGAGCGCCGGTTTCCGAACCGGCCCACAAAACAGCCAACATAGCAATTTCCGGAGGATATAAAAATTGGATACCGTTTCTGAAAAATTAGTTGTCACCGCCAGTGATGGCGGTAAGTTTAACTGCCTGGTCGAAAAACCCGGTAAAAAAGCAACAGCCGCAGTGATCATAATCCAGGAAATCTTCGGTGTAACAAGCTGGCTGAAAAGCGCAGCCGAGTGGTACGCATCCAACGGCTACGTTGCTATCGTTCCGGACTTGTTCTGGCGTCTGGAGCCAGGTTTGAATTTGAATGACCGAAATGAAACTGATTTGAAAAAGGCATTCAAATATTATGGTGAGTTCAATAAAGACAAGGGCATCGATGATTTGAAGCAAGTACTCAAAGAAGTACGTGGTATGAAAATCGGCGATGGCAAAGTTGGATGTAGCGGCTACTGCCTGGGCGGACTGATGACCTATCTGATGGCAGCGCGCTCAGATGTTGATGCTTCGGTCGCCTATTATGGTGGCGGCATGGACGAGTTCTTGGGCGAAGCTAACACGATCAAGAAGCCAATCATGATGCACTTTGCTGAAGACGACAAACACATCACTAAAGAGAAGCAGGACAAGATCAAAAACGCGCTCGGTGCGAATCCGCTGGTAACTATCCACACTTATCCGCACACTGACCACGCATTTTGTCGTGTAGGCGGCGAAGCCTACAATATGCAGTCTGCTGAGTTGGCGAATGGACGCACACTTGAATTCTTCAAAAAGAATTTGGGTTAAACTGGTCGATTCTGACGGCGGGATTTAATGTTGGCACCTTTTGTGGACGGGTCACGTCATGGTCCGCAGAAACAAGCGGCAGGTATTCGGCTACTCACAGGAAACGGCCAAACTGCCATAACGGAGGTATTAAAATGTGGTCCGATGAACAAGTAAAGGATGCCGTAGCAGTGCTTTGGAATGCTTCGGAACTTGGCCCAATTCAGAAGGTGAAGAGCACCGACGATAAAGATAAGCGCGAAGACTACATCGTCGCTGGTGAGGTGACTTACACTGATCCGATTTATTTGAAGGCTTTTGATAGCCTTTTGAATGAAGGCAAACTGGCTAAAGAGGATGCTGAACAATCAGATCGCGTCTCTTACGGCCGTTGTCAGAAAGCTTGCAGCGAGTCTAAGTAACACTAGGATTGACTTGCTTGTATACGTCAGACCGGTGTCGCACAGCTTATTCAGCTGCGAGCGCCGGTCTCTCGAACTGTGCTTTCAGCAGTCTTGCATAATGGGCATCAGCATCAAGTAACGATTGGTGCGTGCCGGTCTCTACAATTTGTCCGTCATCTAACACGATGATCTGATCCGCGTGACGCACTGTGGATAGTCTGTGAGCAATGACGATCACAGTTCTTCCTTCCATCAAGTTGTTGAGCGCCTTTTGCACCATCGCTTCGGATTCGTTATCGAGCGAACTGGTGGCTTCGTCCAGGATCAGGATTGGTGCGTTTTTGAGGAAGGCTCTGGCAATTGCGAGTCGCTGTTGCTGTCCACCGGATAGCCGTACGCCACGCTCTCCAATTTGGGTTTTATATCCATCTTTGAGCTCAAGGATGAAATCGTGACAGTAAGCCGCTTTCGATGCACTCTCCAACTCTTCTGTGGTGGCATCCAGTCTGCCCAGTCGGATATTTTCTTCGACTGTTGTATTGAAGAGGAAGTTGTCTTGCGTGACTAAGGCGACTTGCGATCTCAGTGAAAAGAGCGAAATCTCTTTGATTGGCAGCCCATCCAGAGAAATTTGTCCCGACGTTACATCGAAGAAACGAGGCACCAGATTTGCCATCGTAGATTTGCCTGAACCAGACAAACCCACTAGTGCCACCATCATCCCCGGTGGAATATCCAGGTTGATGTCTTTGAGCACCATGTTCGAATGACTAGGATACTGAAAATACACGTTCTCGAATTTAATTCGATGCATGCCCTCTTTCAATTCAATCGGCAGCGCAGCATCTGTTAAATTCGATTCTTGGTCCAACACTTCAAATACACGCTGCGCTGCAGCCAGTGCTGGTTGAAGAATCCCGTTGATGCGACCAATATTTTTGATTGGCGAGTAGAGAAGCAGCAGCGCAATTACGAATGAAGTTAGCGCTCCCAGTTCCATATGTTTGTGCATGATCTGGTAGCCTGCTACCCACATGACGCTAGCTATGCCCAGCGCCCCGATCATTGCCAGGATAGGCGAAAGAACCGCTTCTGAACGAACCGCTTTCATCGTATTGGTCTGGAAGCTCTGATTAGTGGCAAGGAATCGTGCGCTCTGAAACTGTTCTAGATTGTAGGACTGAACAATTTTGGCGCCTTGAATTGATTCAGACAACACTGAGACGAGGTCTCCAATAGCTTCTTGTCCACCGCGAGAACTCTTGCGAATCTTTTTTCCAAAGATTGAAACTGGTATCACAATCAAGGAGAGAATTCCTAGAGCGATGATACTGAGCATCCAGCTTTGTAAAACCAATACGGTAGCTAGTGACAGCACCGTGATCGTTCTGCTGATCATCGACTGGAACGTTTGAGAAATAGCGTTTTCAATCAATCCAATGTCGTTGGTCATACGACCGATCATGACGCCTGATGACTGGCTCTGGAAGAAAAGAAGCGGCTGCTTTTCCAGGTGGCAGAACATCTCATTGCGCAGATCTCGGATTGCAGATGCTCCGACAAGACGGATTGTGTAGGTTTCGATGAACCGAAAAATTCCCTGGCAGGCGACGACACCCAAAACCACGAGCGGCACGTAGTAGATCAGATGACGGTCCGAACCAATGAAGACGCGTTGTAGTCCCTCTCCCGCGAGCCAGGCGATGATACCATCCATACTGCCGGAAGGGATTGCTGCTGCCATGCCGAAGAAAAACGGCAAGCTGTATGGCTTGATGTATTGCAGAAGGCGCATGTAAATTCGAGCTTGTTGTGGCTCGTCTACCTGTGGAACTAGCTTATCGCCTTGCTGAATTAACTTTTTCAAAAGTCTCCAATCCTACCTGTGCTCTAGATGACCGCCATTATTTCTTCAACCAGGTTGACTGCATAATCGCCTTGACCAAGCTGGTCGCGCAATTGAAGTAGTTTTTGAGAGACATCTGCTCTCATGCCTGGGACGTTCATCAAGTCCTTAGTGTATTTTACGAGTTGTTCCGCTCGACAATCTAGTTGAAGTAGTTCAGGCACGACGCGTTCGCCGGCGAGAATGTTCGGCATTCCAATGAAGTTAATCGTCTTGATTGCGCAGTAGACGGCGTATTCGGCCCATGCCACTTTATAAAAGAGCAGCATCGGTTTGCCAAAAAGTGTAACTTCTAACGTTGTTGTGCCTGATTTTGCCCAGACAAAGTCTGAAGCAGATATCAGATTGAGATTGTCGTCATGGCTGATGAGAAAGAGGTTTTGGTCGATGAGTTCCTTCATATTGTGCGCGGCAATTTCGCTTTTTGTGTTCTCCAAAAGTGTGTCATTGGCCGTTGAAAAGGCAAACTGCAACTGATTGCGGTCCATCAACAGAGTTTTGATTGCACCAAGAATTATTGGCGCAAATTTGCTCACTTCGCGCCGCCTGCTTCCTGCGAAGACAGCAATGATGGGCTTTTCAGGGTTGATCTTGTACTTGGCGCAGAACTCATCTTTTGATGGCATATCCTCTGGCGCAGGTATGTTTTTCAGTAGCGGATGTCCCATGAATCGCACGGGAACTGAGTGCTTGCGATAAATTGCCACTTCGAACGGGAAAATCACCAGCATTTTAGTGATGTTTTGTTTGACTGTTTTTATTCTCCACGGCCGCGAACCCCAGACCTGTGGAGAGGTGAAGTAGAGAATCGGTAGTTTTGGAAATTTCTTGCGAAGCACACCAGATAGTGTCAGGTTGAACGTTCCCATATCAACTAACAAGACTGCAGCTGGATTTCGCTCGCTGATTTTCTCTACCAGTTCCTTTTGCAATGCGTAAAAGAACCCTGCTCTTTTAATCATTTCAACAATGCCAATAGTCGTGAAATCCTCGCAGTTGTGCAGAATTTCGACCCCTTCAGCCTTCATCTTGGAGCCGCCACATCCCCAAACATCCAAATTTGGATTTGCTTTTTTCAATTCGGGAATCATGCGCGCCACATTGCGGTCAGACGAAGGGTCGCCCACCATCACGAAAAGCGATTTTCGCCTCTCTTCCGGTGCCACTGAATTCATCAGATTTTATCGCCTGAAGTCTTATCTACTGTTCCCACATGCAGAGCGACACTCCCAAGCGCCAGACTGATGTGTTGCACATCTTTCAGTCCCGCCGTTTCGAAGATTTGGCTAATTCCTTGCGGGTTTGGATATGCACTGTTCGAGACTGGTAAGTAAGTATAGGCTTGTTTATCCGACTGCAAAGCCTGACCGATTAGTGGCACTATTTGCCGGAAATAGAAGGCGAAAAGTTGAGAGAACAATGGCATTTGTGATTTGCCCAGATCGAGGTTGATCACCTTGCCGCCTGGTTTTACCACTCGAGTCATCTCGTTGATGCCGCGCTGGTAGTCAGTCACATTCCGCAGTCCAAAACTAACTATTGCACCATCGAAAGTGTGATTCGCAAAAGGCAATTGCAGCGCATCTCCTTCCTGGAACTGAACTTCAGAATGCGCTTCTGTCGAATGTTTCGCCAGTCTCTGGTTTGCTACAGCAAGCATTTTTGGGGAAAAATCCAAGCCGAAAACTTTGCCATTTTTCGAAAGATTTCTTGCGATTCGCAAGGTTAAGTCGCCGGTGCCGCAGCACACGTCAAGGTAAGTGCCGTCGTTCTTGAGCGCCAGTTCGGAAACGGCTCGCTGTTTCCAAATGTGATGCATGCCCATGCTGATCGCATCGTTGGTCAAATCGTATCGCTGAGCGATGCGATCGAACTGGCGAAGTACGTACTCCGCTTTCTCTTCTGCAGTTGGCAGTGAAAAGGACATGAATCCTATTTAACGAGACCGAATCCAAGGATAGTACAAACAGTCAGGAATGAGAGGACGATCGTCCATGTCAGCCTGTCAAGACCGGCTTCTGCGCCTCGTTTACCGCTGAACATGGTAGCGCCGCTTCCGATTCCGCCCATACCTTCGCCTTTCGGTTGGTGCAAAAGTATCAAGCCGACCATCGCCAAGCCCAAAATGGCTTCGAGGACCAGCAAAATGACGTAAGGAAGACTCATCGAACCCATGTGAAACCCTCTCGAATCGCGCTCGCCAGCTGCCGACGATGTTGCTGAATCAAATTATAGCGTATCGACTACGCCATTCCGGAAGCCTTCATCAAGCCTTCAACAAGACTAAACATTGCCTTGTCATTGGTTGCGGCATTTGTGCTGGTACCAAACTTAGTATCAAATGTGCTGATTGTGTCAAGACGATTGACTTCCTCTGGTGGATGTATGGAAAACCAGTCTTGCTTCTCAGAGCTTTTTCGTGGTAATTTTTGGAAGAGAGATCAGTCATCTCCGGCAGCTGGCGGCTGGAAAATTGGCGGAGTTGGCGCCAGGGAGCGACTCATGAAGTTCCTTGTCATTGGACTGAAGTCCGACGATAGAACCGCAATCAAGAATGCTTTTAACGGCATTGCTGGTCTTGAGATGGATTTGCAATTTTCAGGACATTCCGTTGAAGGACTTTTCAAAATTCGAAGTTTTCAACCTGACGTTGTTTTGGTTGATGAAAACGGTTTGGAAAGCACGATGCTTACTCAGCTCAGGCAATCTAAAGTTGACGCTTTAATTTATGTAATAGTCGCTGCTCAGTCTGATCTTCGAGCCTGCGAGCTAATCCGAAAAGGCGCAACGGATATGATGTTGCGTGATCAACTCGGTACAGAAGCCTTCTCTTCTACGATTTCGCGAGCTGTTGAGCGGATTCGAATGAGCGGACAATTTCAAAGCAATGAGTTGGGAAAGGCAAACGCTCGTCTCTCCAATGTCGCCAATACGCTTTCCACTCTGTCATGGATTTCAGATGAATTCGGTGAGCGCATCCTGTTTAACGATAAGTGGCTCAAATTCACTGGTCGGCAGCTAGAGCAAGAGCTGGGCAAGAAGTGGACTGAGTCAGTCCACCCTCAAGATTTGAAGAAATTTTGGTCGCTGTACACTAGTGCAGTCAAAGAGCGAAAGCCGTATCACGTCGAATATCGCTTGAAGACTGCGGACGGTCAATTTCGTTTGATCTGGGAATCCGGTACGCCGCAGTTTCGCGGAGACGGTTCATTTATCGGCATGATTGGCTCTTGTGCGGACATCAGTGAAACGATATTCACGCAGGAACACCTGCCAGTCGTTATGGAACCTATCGGTACTTCAACGACACTAGACCATGTGCCAATCGGTGTCTGGAAATTAGATTCCAATTTGGTCATTACAAAAGCGAACCCTGCAGTTGCAACTCTTTTCAGCGTCTCTCCAGAACACCTAGTGGGGCGTACTTTTACAGCGATTGTGTCATCGATTCCAGACAATACCTTCGTGCGTGTTTTGAAAAATGGAGAGCGCATTAAACTGGAGAATCATCCAGTTACTCTGGCTCTAGACGAAAAGCGCAGAAAAGTCTTCTTGGATTTCGCTGCCTGGCCCTTAAAAGACAAAGCTAACAATGTAGTTGGAGTCTGCGTCAGCACAACAGAAGTGACCGAGAGACTATTGGCCGATCAGCAGCGAGATGACTTCGTTGCTACGTTGGTGCACGATTTGAAAACACCATTGATCGGTGCAGACCAAGCGCTTGAAGCGATGATTAGAGGTGTTTTGGGACCCGTTGATCCAGGGCAGGCAGAGTTGCTTTCAATGCTGAAACGTAGTAACCAACACCTCCTTACCATGGTGCACAATTTGATCGAAGCCTATCGATATGACGCCGGTGAAGCGCGCATGTCTGTAGAAGAATTCAGTCTGTTCGAGCTGATTGACACATCCATTGAAGAACTTGCTGCCTGGTCGCGGCACAAAGAAATTAAGATGAGGTCTGTTTTTTCTTCTGGCAATGGCATGGTGATTGGCGATCGTTTGTCCATCCGACGTGTCATTTTGAACTTGCTCGACAATGCTTTGAAATTTACTCCCAAGGATGGATTGATTGAAGTATCAGTGGACGAAGAGGATGGCGACATCATTTTCAGAGTAAGCGATACGGGTGTGGGCATTCCGCAATCAGAGTTTGCCCAGCTGTTCTTGCGCTACTGGCAGGGCGATAGCGCCAAGCAGTACACTCCTGGAACTGGATTAGGTTTGTATCTATGCCGACAAATTGTCACTTCTCATGGTGGCACCATCTCTGTTAGCAGCAACATAGGCGAAGGCACTACCTTTAGTATCGTTATGCCAAAGCAGCCTCCGCCCAATTAGCAGCCAATTTAGCTAAGGGAACAGAAATTTTACGGAACTCGTCAGTTATTCATTGCACTCAAGCTTTATTATCGTTTGCGGAAGTCTGGAGTTACCAATGAACAAGCTAGCCCCTATGTTGCTCACGCTCGCCCTTTGCCACTCGAGTGGAACTCTGGCGTCAACTGAGTCACAAGCCAGGGTCAAGCAGTTCAGCGGAGCCTTCGACGAATACCAGGCAGATGTTCCGATGCACCTGGCAAACTGGAAAATCTCCATGGATAAGACCGTTGACTATGTCAAGAATGGCGATTATATCGCCGCCGAGAAGATGATTGATCAGGCTCGTAAAGAGGCAAATGCTGCAGGCACGAACGATCCAAGCTTGGCTGAAACAGAAAAAATGGCGGGCGACATATTTGTCGCTCAAAAGAATGTCACAGCCGCTGAGCGTTCATACCGCCGATCCGTTTACCTATTTGAGCGGGCGAACTGCCCCGATAGAAGTGAATTCTCTGCGGCTCTGAGTTCGTACGCATCATTGCTAAAAAGTGAAAACCGCATTCGAGAAGCTAGCCGGTTTGAGACGCGTGCCAATCTCTTGCGTGGCAACGATAACTCGACGGCCGAGACCAACCACTCTCTCTAGTCCGAATTGATATAGCTGCAATCAATGTGCTGTAGAATATGCGCAGCATACAAAGCTGATATTTTTTTGAGGAGGTCGACGTGAGCGACTTAGTTGTAATTGCATACGATGATATACACAAGGCTGAAGAAACCAGAATCACTCTGGCCAAGCTTCAACACGAATACTTAATTGACTTGGAAGACGCTGTTGTTGTCACTAAAGACGCGAGCGGCAAAGCCAAGTTGCACCAGGCAGTTGATTTGACTGCAGCTGGCGCGTTGCAGGGCGGAATGCTGGGTGCTTTGCTCGGCTTGGTTCTGTTGAACCCGATTTTTGGAATGGTTTTGGGCGGCGCAGCTGGAGCTCTTTCCGGCAAAATGTCAGACCTCGGCATTGATGACAATTTCATCAAAGAGTTGTCAGAAACATTGCAGCCAAACACTTCTGCTTTATTCATCTTGATCAAGAAAGTCACCATCGATAAGGTGCTTCCAAGACTGGAAGGAACTGGCGGTAAGGTTCTTCAGACATCACTAGCCGGTGTTGATGAAAAGAAACTGCAGGCAGTTCTCGACAGTCATCGCAGTGAAGTGGCTGGAACACCAACCGTTTAATTTCGGATTGGTTCAGGCTTCGGAATTTTGAAAACACCCGGCTGTAAAGCTGGGTGTTTTTTCCTATGACCAACCCCGCACGATTTCTGTACTCGCTTAAGAGATGAACCTTGATGTCAGTAGTCGGGACTATTCCACTACTGTAACTACGGTAATCGATTTGATTTAGGCCTCGATGCTGATTTCTGAGAAACAGCGCTCCAACTCGCTTAGTTGAATGTTTATCTCGCCTTGCACAGTTCCAGCTTGATCTTTAATCGCGGCTTTGCTGGCATCGCATATGGTGACCATGCGTGTATTGTCGTTATAGTCGATGAGCGCATATGTCCGTCCACTTTGCAGTTGGAAGCCTCGTGCTTGTCGCTCCGCAATTCTTCTGCGAGATACGTATCCCGATGTCTCTGCACACTCTTTATCTGTGATTGTCAGGGTTATCGCTTTATACATTTTCAGTGCTTGCAAAATCACCTGGCGGTTGCGCATGTTGTCCGAGGAAACGCTCAATGCACTGTTTCTCTTCGCTGCAATTGATTTCGGAAGACTGCCCGTCAACAGCTCAAATGGCTCTTTGACAATACCCCAACGTTCCTTTGTGATCTGCATAATTTGAAGATGAATTTTGTAAGCACGTTCGAGTAGTGTGACGAACTGACTTCCATCGGAACAACACGAACCAACCATCTTTTCTTTCAGAGTTGTTTCCCTAATTTGTATTGGATGAGTTAAATCACCAGGAAAGGTCACCACATACGAACCATCAGCGTTGATTTGAATCATCTGTCTGATGCGCTTGTCGCCACTGGGTGTGGCTGCAAGAGCAATCAAGACGGCTGTGAATTTGCTTTCGACCAATGCCCCTTGCAAAATAGTTGTCGGGTCGATTCTCTGTTTCGGATAAACACTGGCGACGTTTTCTTTTTTTGCAAGGTTATTCAGCGTCCTCTGCGCTTTATCTCGAAACTTTGGATCACTGAGTCGATCGAGATCGCGACAATTGAGGGACATTTCCTTGGTGCCCAAATTGCCGCGATAGTGATAGAGAAATGCTGATGCTAAGGTGTCTTCGCGCTTTGCGTCTGATTTTGAGAGCATCTGCAGAACGTCGGCATGTCCAATGCTGCCATCTCCATCGATGTCAATTTGTCCGAAGTGGTGCTTTATGTAATTCGATACTCCGTCGATCGAGCGTAATTCTTGTGTACCGGAAATCATCGTTTATCTGCCGTTCTAGATCAAAAAGAACCTGTCTACTAGTCTGTAAACAGATGGCGATTTTTATTTAGGAGGAGAATTTCCTCCTGACATCATCGACTGATGCAATTGATCGGCTTTCCGTTGTCATGCCTGGTTACTTGATGTTTTTCGACTACTTGATCGAGATAAATTTTGCCAAATTTGCAAAACATCTACAACTCTGAGAGGGCGCGGATAATATCCGCTCGGGTGATTATGCCTGCGAGCTTCGCACCACTTGTTACCGGGATACGATTGACTGCCTTTGCATCCATAAGCGAGATTGCCTGAATTAACATGGCGTCTCGATCTACTGATATCGGATTTGGTGTCATTATTTCTTCAACTGTTGGATGAACTCTTTCGATCAAATCATTCTTTGTCAGCACGCCAACAAGCACACCTTCTTTGAGTATAGGAAAGCCTTTGTGCGTGTAAGCTTTAATAAATTCTAGGGCCTCGTCGCGAGACATATCAGAATTCAGTGTGACTACGTTTTGCTGCATGCACTCGCCAACCGTGAGCATATCCAGTGGCGATGACCCTGAACTTTCAGGAAGGTGAATGTCGTCTAGTTCCAAAAGGCGATCATAGACTGAACCTGGGAATAAGCTTTCACCTATAAAGTAGGCGGTAATCGAACTAATCATCAAGGGCAACAATAAATTGAAATCCGCTGTGATTTCAAACACGATCACGGCAGCGGTCACCGGCACTCGTGCGACAGCCGCGAAGAAAGCGCCCATCCCCGCTAAGGCTAGTGTGAGCGGAGCGTGCGTGGCAAGCGGGTAGACAAGCGTTTCTGAGTACCCGACGAAATATCCGATGGCTGCACCGATGGTCAACGCTGGTGCGAATAAGCCACCAGGTGCACCCGAGCCATAGGCAACCAGTGTCAGTACAAAATTTGCCAGGAAGACAACCAGGGCGAAGTTCAGTCCCCGCCCTTCGAGCAACAACTGCCTGACGCCAGCGAAATCTCTAAATGAGTCGGGCAAGAGCGCAATCACCAGGCCACATGTGAATCCTGCCAGAGCGACTCTGACACCATAATTTTTGCCGAATATCTTCTTGTTCAACTTGGTGCCTGACAAAATGCCTTTGTTGAAGACGATACCGATCAATCCGGCGACGATACCAAGCAACAAGCAAAAGGGAATATCTTGGCCGGTAAAGACAGCTTTCGGAAATGCCGAGTTAGAGTTTAAATCGAGGCTGTGGTTGCCCATCCAGCGCGAAACAATGCCGGCAAAGAAGCAGGCGAGCAGCGCAATAGTTACTGTTGCTCCGGAGATCTCTCGCAGCAATTCTTCGAGTACGAATATCAATCCAGCCAGTGGTGCGTTAAATGCAGCAGCTAGTCCCGCCCCGGCCCCAGCGGCAATCAATTGTCGACGGTTTCGAAAGGAACGCATTCCCAACCGGTCGAGAATGGCAGCTGCTGCAGCTCCTACTTGTACTGTAGGACCTTCTCTTCCCAGTGGCAGTCCAATTCCCAACGCCACTATGCCCGATACCAGCTTTGTCACCGCCACTCTAAGGTCCAATTTCATTGGTATCTTATTTAGTGCTGCTTTTACCTGTGGAATGCCACTGCCTGTGATTTCAGGTGCAATGTATTGAATTACAAGACCGCAGATGCCGCCGCCGATTAGTCCCATCGCTGGAAACACAATAATGGCAGGCAGGAGTGTAGTTAAGTAAGTACGAAACGACATAAGCGCGGCGACGCCAACAACAAAAATGTAGGCGCACAATGCGGCAATCGATCCAATGATTGATGCTTCGAATAAGGCAACAAGCTTTTTGTTGCGGCCTTTTCTAACCAGCTTGGCGTGATACCAGTGCAGCAGCCGGTTTAATCCGTCCGTCTTTTCCGCGGTGGTCATGCCGATGGAGCTGGTTCGTCGCGGTCTAAATATTTCTGCAAGATAATCGCTGCCGCTTGCATGTCGACCAATGCCCTATTGTGACCAGTTTTTACGCCCTGCAAAGTCAGTGTACGAATAGCCGAAATTGTCGTTAGACGTTCGTCTTCGTAGACGATCGGCAAACCGGTTGCTCGTGCCAGTTTGCGTCCGAACGACCGCACCTTCTCCGCCTGTTCGCCCACCGAGCCGTCCATGTTCTGCGGAAAGCCGAGGATGATTTCTACGGCGCCATGGCGCTCAGCTATCTCTTTGACAGCCTTGACGTCCGCCGTCATGTTTTTCCGGTCGATAGTTTCCAAACCAGCCGCTGTTATGCCAAGCAGATCTGAAATGGCAACGCCGATTCTTTTATCACCAATGTCAAGACCGATTAGGCGAGGTTTCTGGCTCATAGACTCAATTTTACTACCTAAGAAGTTGAAATCAGGGGAAGGTTATGTGGAATGTGCGCGGCAAAATCACTTACAATTTGCCTATGAAAGTATATTTAGTCAGACATGGCATAGCTCAAGAACGCCTCGGCGGCGCAGTCTTGAATGACTCTCAACGTCCTCTGACGGATGAGGGGAAGTCCGAAATGAAGCAGGTCTCGCATGCCTTGAAAAGGCTTAATGTCAAGCCCGACATTATTGTGGCGAGTCCGCTCGTCAGAGCGAAGCAGACCGCTGAGATTATTAGAGAAGGGCTTGGATTCGCTGACGAACTCAAAATTACGGACTCGTTGGCGCCGGGTGGCAGCCCGAGTTCGGTTTACAAGTTCTTGAAGCAATTTGCGCATGCCGAAGAGATATTTTTGGTCGGGCATGAACCTGATGTCGGCATGCTTGTCGCGAATATGTTATGGGCCGGCGCTGACGTGCAAATTCCGTTCAAAAAGGGTGCGGTTTGCAGAGTCGACGTTTACGATTTGCCTTCCACAAGCCCAGGCGTTTTGAAGTGGTTGCTGACTCCGAAGATGGCAAAGTTGATTGATTAGCTCAAACTTCAATCGACTACTTTTGGCGACAGTGCTGGCATCAACTTCGTTCAATGTCCTTGCTCTCTCCATGCCAGCTCAAATTTCTGCCAGTTCGTCCGAATCTGTTGGTTCTAAATTCGCGACCACTGCCGAGGCATCCTTAGGCAAAAAAATGTGGACCGGCTATGGACTGAGCACGGGATACTTGGGCTGCGCTGCCGCCGTCTCCAATGTCTTGAAAAAAGCGGGCTTTAGCACTGGGCATTCGGCTGCTGTGACTCAACTCCGCAATCAGCTGCTTTCCAGTAAATGTGCTCGCGAACTTGTAATTCGCAGCGGACCGAAAGAGGAATTGTTGGACAGCAAATTGAACGCTGTAGCGAGACCCGGAGACATCGTTTTGGCTTTTGCTAAACCACCTGAATCCAATTGGAATGGCGGTGGCAATGCACATTGCGGAATACTTTCCGCGCCAACCGAAATTTGCACCAACGATTGGAATGATGGCATTTGGAAAAAATTGAACATCCATCTGATGTTTGATGCTTATCCGTATTTGCGAATAATTCGAATTGAAAAATTGCCTAGACGATAATGCCTTCGGCTAGGGACCTACGCACTACCGGCGGTGGACTTGGAGCGGGTTTGTAAAGTGGTGGCACGTACGGTGCAATAGCGGCCGTATGATTCTCGATCGATAGCGTGGATATTTGCTGCCACCAGCAAGTGTCTGCGCTTTCGACGTTTTATTGATACGTCTGTCCGTTAAGCTGGATCCAGCCGCTCTCGTGGCGGGTAGTACTGTGATGAGTGTAGTGAAGCACTCCGCCCAGTTTGTTCCAGATGTATTCACCATGGAGCGTGACAAGATCACCGGCGTGAATTGGAACTTCTGGTGCCAGATCCGTGTTATGTGCAACCAGGACAGTTGTGCCGTTTGAAAGTTCCAACAAAAATCTTTGGTGAGGAGATCCGTCTGTGTCTGGTGGTAAGAGTTCTTTGACTCGCGCGGTTAGCGTCACTTCGACTTTTTTGCGATGCTTCTTTTGAGCTCTAATTACAATTGCGTCGCCGCCATCGGATTCGCCCGGATCTGCAACGCCAGTTTCTGTCTCGTCGGTTCGATGCTTGTGTCGCGCGTCGGTGCACCCCGCAGTCCAGGTTAAGAAAGTCGTCAGTATGACGATGGAGAGCAGCGACGCTCTCTGGGAGAGAAGGGTTCGTTGCGACAATTTTATTCTCATTCAGTCAAACTCTTTATGTTTCACGGCTCTCGCCGGAACTTCTAGCTGGAAGATACCTTCGATAACGCTACTTGAATAAACACTAGATAGCAAATATCAATCGGGTCGCTAGCACCTTGGACGTGGGCGTTCGAATGTTACCGTGGTATATAGTGATCATGGTACACATCCGGTTCAAGACCGGAACAGGAGAAGGATCCCGCCGATGTTGTCTTCAATTTACCTGACCGGAGACAATTTAGAGTCGCAAGACGTTCTCACTCAAGCCGCTATGCCTGATTGGCGAAGCGTTGCGCTTACTAAGTTTCAGCGTCATGGTTTGAAGGTCGTGAATCCGCTCGAACTTGCCTGGGCGATGGGCGAGCGCATCGATCCGATGGAGATGCCCGACGTCGTCGACCCGCGGGTGCGCCGTGCACTAGATTTAATCGACCAGTGTGACGCCTTGCTTGCTAACTTAACAAAGTCTAGCTATGGCACCGCGATGGAGATGTTTTACGCCTACCGCAGGGGCAAGATGGTCACTGTGATTGGGCAAACGCCATTTCATCCATGGGTGTTGTCACACTCGCAGGCGCGATTTGGAGATGTTGATACCGCCGTCAATTACTTAATTGATGAGCATCCGCAGGCTCCACCCATTAATTGGACTTTGCAAAACGAAGCTTTGTTGTCGGAAAGATATGAGCAACTGCCTCCACCTGGAGAGCCTGATTATCGCTTCATCGGCGGCGATAATCCTGTGCTGGTAATGGCGCCTCATGCGACAGCTTACTGGCGCGAAGGCGAGTTCCAAGAAGGAGATTCGTATACCGGTAGCATGGCCGCTCTACTGAACCGCATGAGTGGATGCCACAGTCTGCTGACTAATTACTGTTGTGTCGCTGACCCTTGCTACTATCTCGAAACTCCTTTACGCCGGGCCTTTGCGGATGTTGTGAAAGCCGGACAAATTGGCTTGGTCGTGCTTTTGTTGGGTGCGCCATGGCATGAGGCACCCGGTCTGCAAGTCTCCTCTTACGGTCCATCGCCTGATGTTTGTGATGACTACACCAACCGTCTCAAGCATAAATTATCTGCGATTGAGCCTGTCCTCACCGACTCTACAGAGCATCAATATTTCCCATTGGTCCGATTTGCAGCCGAAGAACTGGCTGTGCCAACGATGGTTGTGCGCATGCATAAGCGTTATCGCATGCCGCGTTTGCAGTCTGAATTATTTTCACAAGTTGTTGGCGCGCTCAACGAGTTTCTCACCGAAACCGGCTTGGAGCTGGCGAGGAGCCAAAGCTAAATGCCTGGAGAAATCATTGTTCTCGTCACTTGCCAGCCGGATGATGCGAACAAGCTTGCCACCGATTTGGTGACTGAACGACTGGCCGCATGTGTC
>JBBQFO010000076.1:0-20325 GCA_038322035.1 Candidatus Obscuribacterales bacterium | reverse complement strand
TATGACAACAAGCGATCCAGTGGTTGTGTTAGACACCACGAAAGGAACTATCAAAGTTCGAATCTACAAAGATGAAGTTCCAAAGACAGCAGGAAACTTTCTTGATCTCGTCAAACGCGGATTTTATAACGGCTTGACTTTTCACCGCTACGAACCAGGTTTCTGCATTCAGGGCGGTTGCCCAAAAGGTACAGGAACAGGCGGATTCGTCGATCCTGAAACCAACAAAGAAAGAAGAATTCCTCTAGAAGTAAGCAAAGAGCTGAAGCACAACGAAGCTGGAGTGATTGCTATGGCTCGCTCTAACGACCCTAACTCAGCTAGTTCGCAGTTCTACTTCACTCTAGATCCAGCCAGCTTCTTGGACATGCAATATGCCGTGTTCGGCAAGGTGACAGAAGGTCTAGACATTGTCAAGAGCCTTCGTGTAGGCGACGTTATGAAGGAAGTCAAAGTTATGGAACCAGCGGCCAAATAAAGCGCTGCTGCCAAATCAACTTTGAGAGAGGATCGTCGAAAGACGGTCCTCTTTTAGATTTTTATATAGCGCCCTGATGTCCAGGCGCTTCCGCCTGCACCAACTGCGATACCAAGCAAGAGCAACGCTCCGAATGTTTGCAGCATTCCGTATTCTAGATTTTGTGGGAGCATCGGTGCGAAACTGATTAACTGGTCGCGCACGTACGGGTCGATGTACCAGTGCATTCCCCACAGCACAGCAATGGCCAATGCTGCAGATCCCGCGCCGTATAGAGCGCCTTGAAGGATCAGCGGACCTTTGATGTAAAAGTGACTGACACCCATAAGACTGAGGATTTCAATTTCGCGATGCCGTGATTGAATGACGAGGTGAATTGTATTACCAATTACAGTCAGCGTCGCCGCTGTCAGTGCAGCAGTTACAACCACACCTGCAAGTTCGATAAAGTGTCGGAACTCATTGATCTTGCGCGCCACCTTGAGCGGATAGCGAATGTTCTCAATGCCGCTCAGTAGGTTCAGTTTAGGAGCTATTTTCTCCACGTTCTCAGCGCTGCTGACGCGGATGTGCAACGTGTTCGGTAATGGATTGGACAGCGCTGCAACTTTGAAAGTCTGCTGCATCTCTTCCCACGAAACTTCTTTGGGAACGATTTCAACAAGCTGTACTTCGGGGAACTGGCTGACTTCCTTCGCCACTTTTTTCGGATCGGCAGTGTCTTTGATGTACGCCGAGATTTCTAGTTGTGAGCCCCAGGCAGTGACAACGTTTTTCAGTGTCATTGTGAACTGCAGGATGCCACCAAATATGGTTAAGGCAATGGCAAGAATGCTGACTACAAGCCAGTTTGACCATCCGCTCTGGCGAATGCCGATCATCGTTTCGATTGCTACTCTAAGAAGTATGCGTAGTTGCCGCATGAATTATCCTTTGCTCTCCACTTCGTAGACACCGCCATCGTAAACACCGCTGTCTACGTCTGAAACTATTTCGCCAGCTCGCAAGCTGATTACGCGTTTACGCATCGCGTTGACAATTGGTTGATCATGCGTCGAGATCAACACTGTGGTGCCTCTCTGACTAATTCTCTCCAGCAGTTGAACGATTTCCAAAGATGTTGCTGGGTCAAGGTTACCTGTTGGTTCGTCTGCCAGTAGCACTGGCGGTCCGTTCACGATCGCTCTGGCTATGCCGACGCGCTGTTGTTCACCACCTGAAAGTTCATCTGGATATGCGTCGCCTTTGTTGTCCAGGTTGACCACGCAGAGCGCGCTGTTAACACGCTTCGCTACTTGTTTTTCATCCAACCCCAGCGCCCGCAAAATGTAGGCGACGTTGTTGAATACGGTTTGTCGAGGAAGCAGTCTGTAGTCTTGGAAAATCACTCCCAATCTGCGGCGCAATAGCGGAACTTGTCCCTTCTGGATCTTTGTCAGATTGACACCACCGATCAGAACACTGCCTCTGGTTGGCACTTCTTCTCTGTACAGCAAGCGCATCAGCGTTGATTTGCCTGCACCCGATGGTCCCACCAGGAATGCAAATTCTCCCAGTGCTATGTGCAAATTTATGTTGGTGAGAGCGGGTCTACCAGCATATTCTTTGCACACATTTTGTAATCGGATCACTGCAGTTACCTTCCAGAATCGCCTCGAAAGGCGATCACAGTCTGTTTAAACGCTCGCGAGCGAGTGGTCAAATCCTAACATAGTAGTCAGCAGGAAACCTTGAAAGCTTCCAACCTTGCATTTTGTTAAATGTCGCGGGCGTGCGACAGCACAGCGAAATAGCAGTCAGCGCATATCGATTCGGATCCATGCAGCGATTGTGTTGGTTGCTGACATTTTGGGCAGACAGGAAAACCCTGTTTGCGCCGCCACTGGCGAAGTTTCAGCTCCTGTTCAAACATCGAAAAGATGCGATGATTGAGGTCGAATTGTTTACCCCCACCTGCCGAAGTTGAGCCTTGCTTAATGCCTGAAGATTGGTTGGGGTCCCTGATGCACTTACTTTCGCCGAACGGAATTTGCACGTTGAAATCTTTTAAAATGTCGACGTTCTGTAAAGTTTGCTCTGGCAATTCCGCTTTAAGAGCCGCTAATTCTTCCAGGTCAGATTCCGAAAGCGTAATCTCTGCAAGATCCTCGGGCGACGGTTCCATTTTGTGAGGTTGCTTGTGAGACTGAAATCGATCGCCTTCACTAACGGCCGGAGTGCCACCGTAGTAATGCTTTAGATCGAAACGCATGCCGTTTACTTTCAAGCCCATGCTTTGAGCAGCCATGCGCATTTTGCTGATTATTGCCGGTTTCAGGAGGCTAAGTTCCTGCGCCACCGATGCGTCTTTGACGCCAATCACTAAATTGCCTTCATAATCGATAAAGAGTGGGCGAGATTTGTCGGCAAAAACTTCACCAATCATCAGCGGCCACAGGCTAAGCAGCGCGTGCTCTTTCAGGCGCTTGTCGAGACCTAACGAGCTGACAAGTTTGGTGAGCACGTCGTCGATCGAATTGAGCGATCGCTTTCCGCGTTTCAACCGCTTCATCGCCGGACCGTTAGGGTCTAAATCTTTCGGCAGTTCGTCCTTATGACCGTTGCCAAAGCGACGGAAGTTACTCTCGTGACTTTCTTGAGGTTTATGAAGATCGTCGTTGCTCATGCTCTCGACATTGGCTGAAGTGGCTTCTCATCTTAAAGTTAACAGTTTTGGACACTTGGAATGCGGGAAACTTTCCTCATTTTAGAGATTGAGTGCGTTATAATCAGCCTGCTTAGCCGGTTTTCAACAACGGCGACAATTGTCGGTTAGCTTTGCTGTACTGACAAATCCCAGGACACTATGAGGACAATTCTGTGCCAGCCGCAGAGGTAATCGAAGAACTCCGTAAGCGTTTCAAACCAGAGAATGCGCGCAATCTATCCGCCACATATCTGATCACCGTCAGAGGGCAAGGTGGAGGCTCGTGGCTTACCAAGATTTCTGACGGTACGCTAGAGATGACGCAACAGTCTCCTGACAGTCCAGCTCAAGCTGATTGCTTGATTTCAGTTGAAGCAGATGACTTGGAAGAAATTATTGCTGGTCGACTTTCCGCAATGACAGCAGCGCTGTCAGGAGTCTTGTCGATCGAAGGCGAACTCGGACTGGCGATGCAGCTGGTGCCGGTATTCTTTGAAGGGCAAGCGCCCTTTATTTAACGTCGCTTCTTATTGCCACCTACTGCACTATATTTGGTGCGCGAGGCTTTGTTTGAAAGCGGCTCGAAAGATTTCTACTGGCGGCGATTCGTTTGTCCAGAATTGGAAGGCTTTGTGAGCCTGGCGGATTAGCATCTCGGCGCCGTCTGCTGCTTGCAAACCTTTGGATTTTGCTAACGCTACAACTGGCGTGTCGTATCTTGTTTTTGAATAGACCATATCGAATACTAGAGTTTTGCTATCCATCTTGGCCAGGAATGCGTTCATCCATTCAGGCACAGTGACTGCGTTCTGTCCCATTGGCGTGCTGTTGACGATCACGGACATGTTTTCAGCTGAGCATTCCGAACCGATAGTTCCTATTAGTTTTATCTGTCCTGCTAAGACTGCTTCCATATCCTTAGCCAGCGCAGCCGCTTTGGCTGCGTCTCTTGAAATGATCGACACACCACTAAAACCAAAATTCGCTAGCCCTAAAATCGCCGCCTTGGCCGCACCACCTGTGCCGATCACGCAGGCGGTGGCGCCCTGATTCTTCACAATCAGCTCAGCAAGAGCTTCTTCGAATCCACCAATATCCGTGTTGTGGGCAAGCAAAGATCCATCTTCTAAAATCTTCACCGTATTTGATGCCTGTGCCTGAGTAGACTCTTTTGTATGTCCGCCAGCCATGCGGTAGATAGCGTCCTTGTGCGGAATGGTGACGTTGAATCCCGTATAGCCTTCCGATTTCATTCGATCGATATGGACATCCAACTCAGACGGTGCAATGTCCAGCAGACCGTAAGAACCCTCTAGATTGCAGTATTTCAGCGCGGCGTTATGCATCGGCGGCGACAAAGAGTGCGACACCGGATGTCCAATTAATGCCAAACGATATTTCAATGGAGCTTAGTAACTGCTGGCTTGAATGGTGGCAACGCGCATCCGCTTGATGCCTGCTTCTGCAGCAGCTTGCATAACTGCCACCACTTGTTTTTCCTTGGCGTCACCGTCAGCATTTACCGTGCACGGGACCTCTTTGTTGCCAAGTTTGACGATAATTTCTTTGATCTTCTGCCCGATCACGTCCGGATCAGTGCTGTTGATAAAGTTACCGTTGATAGCAATCTGCCCTTGCTTGTCGATGTCTATAAAAATTCCTTTACTCTCATCAATTTTCTTAGCATTTATCGTGGGTGGAGGTTTGATCTTCAAGTCGGACTTGTCAATCAGGGGCGCAATCAAGATCATGATTACGAGCAGCACAAGGAACACATCGGTCAAAGGCGTGACGTTGATCTCGGTGAATACTTCACCGGCACCTCCCATCGACATAGCTGCACCCTCCTCGACTTAAGTCGTGTTCTTAGTGAGCGTGACCTTCTGTACCTACGAAACTCAAGAAAAGCAGTTTGAGCAGCAGGAAGTCATCGTTGAAACCCTTCACTGTATTGGTGTACAGGTTGTTGAAGATAACCGCCAAAATCGAAACTACGAGACCATAACCTGTTGCAATCAGAGCTTTAGCAACCCCGGTTACTACAACTGGTGTGCCACCACCTGCGGCGCCCAGTTGGTCGAGTGTGAAAATAACTCCGACCACTGTGCCGAACAATCCGATGAACGGGCAGGTTGCGCCGATCGTTCCCAGGACTACTAAATGTCTTTCAAGCTTTCTTGTCACCAGACCTACAGTGATGTCGAATGCTTTCGAGAAGTCTTCTTTTTGCTCTGCCATTAAGCGCACGCCTTCTTCTGCCACTTCACCGACAACACCACCGAGGCGGCTGCAGGTCTGTTGCGCCTTCTGCAGTTGTTGGCTTTCCAACTCACGTTGCAGCTGGTGAATAAATTGAGTTACGTCACGGCGATTTTTTTGATAATAGAGATATCGCTCGATCATCACAGCTGCTGTCGCAATCGAGCACAGAGTAATCGGAATGGAAGCGAACCAGTCAGTCATCATGAACTGAATAAAGTAAGTGAAGAATTTGCTTTCCATTTTCTCTCCTGGAGTGCTGCGAACGAAATCAGTTTATCAGAACGAGCGGAAGGTGCCGTGTCCGCCGCCGCTGAATACGTTGTAATCAAACGTGAATTGGATATCTACGTCGTCGCTGGCGCCCGCAGGCAATGGTCTAAACGGTGCCGCGTTTTCAACAGCTTTGAGGGCTGCCTGGTCGGCAATCGCTACGCCAGATGAGTGGTCGAGTCTCAGGTTTGAGAGCTCTCCGCCTCTGTGGACTTTGAAGATAACTACGACTCTTTTGGATTCGTTACCTTTCGGTGGGAACCAAGCGCGTTTGATTCTTCTTTGCAGGTCCGCCATGTATGGTCCGAAGTCCACGTCGGCTTGTGCTGCAACAGATGGTCTGCCATTTGGCTTGTCATTGGCGTCAGGATTTCCCTTGACACCTTCGCCGCCACCACCGCCAGTCGGTCGTGGAACGCTCGGCGCTACTGCGATTGGACCGCCACCGGCTGAGCCGCCGCCACCACTTCTGCCGACTCGGCTAGGGGCTGGAGCTGCTGTTGGACCGGTGCCACCGCCTCGGGTTGGTGCTCCACCGCCGGCAATTGGCGAAGGTGAAGCCGGACCACCGCCGGAAGGTCCTGAACCTCCAGCCATCGGAGCCGGTGCTGGACCCTGTGTTGAACCATGTCCTGGACCCGCTCCAATTCTCGGAGTTGGTGAAATTGATGGACCGCCACCGTGTGCCATAGCCAAAGGAGAAGGCGATGGAGACGGGCTTGGTGATGGTGTTGCTGACGGATGAGCGAAAGGCGTTGGCGTTGGCATAGCCATTGGCTTAGGCGTTGGAGTCGGTGTTGGAGTTGGTGACGGCGAAGGTGTCGGGCTTGGATGCGGCGACGGAGTCGGCGTCGGATGTGGAGAAGGCGGTGTCGGAGTAGGACGCGCAACTGGTGTCGGAGTCGGTTTAGGCGACGGAGTTGGTGTTGGTTTTGGAGTCGGTGCGGCCTTTTCCGGCGTCGGTTTAGCAGCCGGTGCAGCTTTGCTAGGCGCTTTCGGTGCCGGTGAAGGAGCGGTCACAGGTTTGGTCACGTCGTGTTTGCCGGCGTTCTCAGAATTCTTCTGAGCGTGCCTGTGTGAAACGACCTTGTGCTCTACGGGTGGTTGATTTTGAATAAATTCGATGTCGGTGATCTGTTGCTTTGGTGGAGGCGGAACCAGGAAGAAGAACGCCAATACAAAGAAGCAAAACATGAACGAGACATGCAAAAGATAGCTTCCACTAGTCGCTTCGGACATTGCCATGACGTATTCGGGATATATGCGTCGGCGTTGAAGCAAGGCGGCGTGGTCATATGCATCGCGAATAGCGAATGCAACGAAAGACAAGAATAGACCAAGAACAACGAGGGAAGCCGGACTTCCCATATGTATTTGCGAAATTGATTGAACAAGTTCGCGGTTCGGCTTCATATGATTGCTGATGCCAAACTCAACCAATCCTCTTAGAATTGGTTCTGTGAAGAGAAGAATCAAGAAAACTGCGAAGTTGATTGCCGCTACGCCAAGGAACAACATTCCTTTGCGCTGCTCGCCGTTGTAAAGCTGACCAAATCCAGGAATGATCGACAACATGGCAGCCATGTTCGGATCTTTGGATGTTTGCTGAAAACCAGGAGGCTTTGCTGAAGTGCTAGTCATTTCTGAGATGATTTCCCGCTGTTGTGATTATGGAAAACATAGACGACGCCACGTGTCGGGTTCGTTCTCCAACCATCCTGCCCAAACTAACCAAATTTGGCATCTCAGCTCGGTTTGTACTAGTAAATCCAAATACGAAAACAAGCATTCAACTTATCTTCGTCGCTCAATAGCTGGTTGAGTATATCATAAATGGATCGGCTAGCTCGGTCTGGGACTGTCATTGATGCGTTTCTGCTGAACTTGCCAAAGACTGATCTGTGGCGTTGGAGGTCTCGATTTTTTTCCACTGGAAACTTTGTACGTCTCAAGTGGACTTTTGAACCAGGATACCCAAGGTTCAATTTACCGCTTTTGACGCATCAACGCTTCAGGGTTTCCCCTGAATAGTTAGAAAAACCTTGTATCCGTAGCAAAAACGGAGCGCCGGTCTCCAAACCGGCTCCACAAGTCCTGCACGACCTGGAACTACATCATTGGCATGCGAAGAGCTTCTGCCAACTCAATCTTCAGTTCGTCTCCAGGTCTGACGTCGACCTTTTTACCTTTCTTTGCGCAGAGGATAGCCACGCCCACTGCGATACCGACACCGGCACCGAGAGCCATTGCCCCTCCCTTTCCTATGCTGTTTGAATTCGAGTTATTGTTGCTGTTGTTTGAGTTGTTGTTGGTGTTGTTGTTGGAGTTGCCCGCGACAAGACCGATTAGTGAGCCGGCGAGTACAGGCAACATCACCGTGCCGCCGTCGATCGCATAATCTTTCAGCCCTCGTCTCGCGTGCACAACGCCCCCGTGCGCCACCAAATTTGCAACCAGAGGAATCGAACGATTATCAGGTGTGGTGACAGTGTCGAATTTGAGTGCGATAGAACCACTGCGGTTAAAGTGCTTAGGTGAGTTGAGCTGGGCGATTCTGCCTTTGATGATTGAGCCGGCAGGCACCACAATGGCACCATCTATGGTTAAGTCTTCGGAGGTTCGTGCTGCGAACTCATCGCCTTCTTGGCTGGTATCGCTGTCAACAGCGGTATCCATAATGATTGGAATTTTGGTTTGAGCAGGCACTTCATGAACGTAGCCTTGCAACAGTTGCTTGTCAGCTTTTGCAGTTACAGTCTTGCCTTCAGCTGGTGATGCATCTTGCTTGTCACCACCAGTGGTGTCGAAGGCCGACGCTGCAGGAGCTTCTGTGGTTGTAGTCGATTCGCTCGCTGTTGAAGGAGCTGGATTTGGAGCTGTGTCGGTATCGGCAGTGGTGCTGGTGGCCGGAGCTGACATGAGCGGCTCTTCTTTTGTAAGTTCTGGTTTTGATTCCGTTACAGTTGTTGATTCGTTACTTTTATCAGTAGTGGCAGTTTCAGCCGCTGCCGGTTCTACAGGTGCCGCAGCTTTCTCTTCTGCAGGCGCTGCAGCTGGTTCTGAGGCTTGGCTGGCTGCAGCTGGTACTTCTTTTACAAGAGATTCATCCGCCTTTGGCGCAGCAGTTGAGGCGCCATCGGGACTGTAGATCTTAAAGTTAAGCTGAGAGTCGCTTGCTGCAAACGCCAGAGGCATGGAGCCTGCTGAAAGAAGAACGCTCAGTGCTATAGGAAGAAAGCCACGGGTCATTTATTATCTCCAGTTCATCATCGAGTCGTATCGCTCAGACTATGGTTCAAGCCAACTCTTGGGCATTTCTCGAAGGAGGTCAAGCGGATTGAGTAGCCCAGCATACCATGGTGATTTAGTTAAACAATTAGCGTATTTTGAGAAATCAATAGGTCGATCTTATAACTGTGACATTTGAAAGGTCGATTGCATTACACTTATGTAGAGGTATTTTGACCATTCCGCGGCGTGGCGGTGTACTGTAGATACAGCGAACAGGTTAGATGCTTTTGAACTTTAGTTTGGGAGAGTTGACGAAGTGATTGAATGTCCCATTTGCCACGTGATGAACGAGGAGCAAGCTCATTTTTGTTCGGAATGTGGTCAGCGCTTTGCTCCGGCAGCGCCGCAGCCAACTTTCCAAAACCCAAGCGCCTCCGCACCAGATCCCGTTTTCCCCAGTTTTCCACCAGCCGATAAGCCACAATTTCAGCAACCACAGGCGGTTCAGGATTATCAACAGTCGAGCAATTTCGGTGCTCCTGTAAATCAATTCGACAAACCTGGATTCAACAATGCCCCTGCGACTTCGCCGCCGCCGCAAGATTTTGGCAATCCGACTGCGCAGCCGCAGCAACCTGCATTCAATCCACCACAAACTCCAGTCTTCAATTCACCGCAGACTCCCGCGTTCAATCCGCCACAGCAGTCGGCACCACAGCAGCAACAAGCACCGGCCTTCAATCCGTCGCAACCTGGATTCAATGCGCCCCAGCCGGGATTCAATCCACCGTCGACTTTCAATCCGTCGCAAGAAACTCCTTCCTCTAATACACCTCAAGAGGTTCAATCCAAGACCTTCCCTCCAGAGCCGGAGGCGTCTTCAACGCCACCATTGCCTGCGCGTCCGAAGCTGCACTCGCCTCTCTTCGATGGTCCTGATGAGCCAGACACCAGACACCAACAACCACCGAAATCAGGCGGCTTTGGTGGCTTTAATAAGCCGAAAGGCTTACGCTCTCCGCTACTCGGCGAAGATGACAGTGAGGCTGAACCACCTAAACCTCGCTCAGGCGGCTTGCGTTCACCTTTATTGCGTGGTGAAGATGACCCTGATGCTTCGCAACGTGGCAAAGGCAGCCAACGCAGTCAGATTTTGCCACCAGACAACGATCCTCCATTGCCGACTTCGAACAAAGGGAAAGGCGGTCTGCGCTCGCCATTGCTTGGTGCTTCGGATGATGATTTCGTGCCGCAACAAAGGCCTGTACGACCTCCAAAAGGGCTGCCTGCATCGCGTCCAGCCAGTAGTAGTCACCTGCGTTCACCGCTTCTAGGCGGTGTGGATGACTACGAAGGCGATGACGACGATGATGATTTGCCGCCGGTGCCGGGCAAAACTGCGTTTCCGCACCGTCGACCTGCCAAAGATAACGCAGACAGAACACCAGACTCCTCTGACCAGACTAGTTCTGGGAAATTTCCAGGCAAGGGCGGTCTTCGCTCGCCGCTGTTGGGTGCATCAGACGTGGATGATGCGCCTGTGCGTCCAACTGGAGGAGGCCGACCACGTTTGCACTCACCGATTATGGATGGACCTGGTTCACAAAACTTTGAAGCGGAATACGATGAACCTTATTATGAGGAAATCGACGATCCAAATGTTCTGCGATCGCCATTGCTAGCAGCGCGATCGAAATACGTAGCACCTGTGGCACCAGAGCCACCAGCGCCACCTCCGGCCAAAGTGATTCCACCGCAGGCACCACCCGTGCAACCATCTGCTGCGGCGTTCCCTACCACGAATTCATTTTCAGAGCCGTCAACACCTTCAGCTCAGCCGGAATTTCGTGAGAGAGCATTTCCTTCTGCTCCACAACCACCTGGTGATATGTGGCGCGAACGAGGATTCTCTGAATCTCGAGGTCCTGAGGCAAAAGCAGTAGTTCCAACACCGATTCCATCATCGTCACCGCCAGAGGTGGCATCAAAAATAAAAGAAAGTTCACCTGCGCCAACACTACGTCGGTCGTCAAGATCGGCACTGCTTGGCAGTGTGGCTGATGACATCGATGACCAGCCGATAAATAATTATCGAAACTCTCCTGCTCTTAGTCCTATGCCGGCCATGATTTTAATGATCTGCTGCGTCGTCTCCATACCTGCAAAACTCTGGTATATGAGCATCATGAGCGCGTCGATGATGGCTAATCCTGGTTTTCTGTTTGAAGAAGTGATGCAGTTGCTTCTCCTTGGAGCGTTAATATTCTTTGCCGCAAGCGCTGCCAAGAGATAGCGCTTGGCATCGCTATAAACGGTACCCAGATAGCCATACAAGCGCTATCTGAGCGCTTTTAACATTGACAAAAGGTAACTTTCAAAGAGGAACCCGCGTGGTATAGTTTTGACTGGCTAAAAAGGCTCGCTTATTACTTTTGAAAGGTTACTCACTGATGGATATGGCATCGGCATCCAATGTATCTAAGATCAGGAAATTTGCGTTTGTCGCGATTGGGGTTTCGCTAATCGCTCAAACGGTTAGTCCTTGTCTGGCTCTCGGATTACCTAATCTGAGTTCACAGAAGAAGACCGCTCTGCAGTATGAAGTCTATTCGAAGATGAGCCCAGGCGCTGGTCCACAAACTAATGACCTGCAGAAACAAGAGCCACAACTAGACAATTCTCCAGCCGCACCGGTGAAACCAGTCGATCTCAGTCCTGTAACTATGGATGATGGCAACAAAGGTGATGCATCGCTCGGACCTTCTGAAGAAGGCGTGTTCAAAGCAACCGTGAAACGCGACCACGTTGCGACAAGCGGTCCCGTTGAACAGTCAGACATTCTCAAACCAAAGAGCGTTAAGCCGTCTAGAGGCGGTAGCGTCGCTGATCAGGCGAGACAGGCTAACGCTATGCCTTTGCCGTTACAAAGCAGCAACGACGAAGACTCGAACAAGGAAGATGTAAAATTCAACGCTGAAAAACTCGAACTTGCAGATTTGTGGGATTCGACTTTAGCTCGCTCACAAGATATTCGGTTCGTAGTGCAAAAATTGATGCCATCTAACAACACCGGCAAAACTGCTAATGTCATGATGAAGATGCTGAGTGCCACCGTATTTGGTGGTATGAGCATGATGACGATGATGGCTCCTAACATGGGCGCTCAAATGGGAGCAAACATGGGAGCGAGTATGATGATGCAAGCGCTGAACGGAGTTCAAGGTAACGCCGATAAAAAAGCTCGCCTCAGTCAAGATCAAGCTATTTCTCTTTACAGAATGGTGCGTGATACCGCCGACAAAGTGGTAGCTTCGTACAAAGATTACAAGGGTAGTTTGAGCGCCTTCGAGCGAAGAAACACCATCCTGACCAAATTGCAGGGAACAGTCAATGAAGTGCGCGCTGCACAAACGCCTGTACAGCAAATTGAGCTGGAAGGCGTACTGATGAAATATAAAGCTGATGCCGACGAAGAATTGGAAAAGGTAGCTCGTTATCGCCAGTCTTTAGTTGATTTGTCTGGTCCTGAAGCCGTTGCAAAATTAGACAAGCAGCTCGAAATTGATAAGCAGAGAATTGAGGATGCGGCGATCGCGGGACCTGCTCCTGCTACTCCACCAGCTGATGGAACCTTACTTGCTCCTACTAACGGTGCGGTCACCAACTAAGACATATGTCCATTCGAGTCAATCAGCGTTGGTTTGTTTGGCTTGTACTCGGGCTCTGCATAATTGCAATTCCGGTTGGATTGCTCAGTACCCAAATCGCTAAACATTTGGAAAAAACAGATGGCACCGGCGAAAGTATCATGACGCGTTTTACGGATCACGTCCAAGTGGTTCATTTGACCGGCATGATTCAGGATAAGGAAGATAAGTCCATATTTTTTGGAACGGATGATTCCACATCCACAGTTTTGAAGGCATTTCGCAAAGCGATCAAAAACGATCACGTCAAAGGAATTCTTCTGCGCATCAATTCTCCAGGCGGAACTGTTTCTGCGTCGCAAGAAGTGACTGGCGAAGTCAAAGCGTTTCGAAAATCTGGACGTCCAGTTGTTGTGTCGATGGGTGACATGACTGCATCGGGCGGCTATTACATCGCATCCGCTGCGGATCGCATTCTGGCCGAACCCGGTACTTTGACCGGTTCAATTGGTGTGATCATGCACTTTATGAACTTCAAAGGGCTAACAGAAAAAATCGGCGTGCAGGCTGAAGTAATTAAAACCGGTCAGTTTAAAGACATTGGATCGAATTATCGTCCGATGACACCAGACGAAAAAACTATTTTGCAAACACTCTGTACTGACTCTTACGATCAGTTCGTCACCGCTGTTGCTGAAGGTCGCAAGATGAATGTTGCAGAGGTACGACAAATCGGAGACGGTCGAGTTTATTCGGGACGGCAAGCATTGAAATTGCATCTAGTTGATGAGCTCGGTGGCTACGATGAATCGCTCGAGGTCTTGCAGAAAATGTGCAAAGACAAACTGCATTTGACTGAAAATCTGCCGGTTGAGGACAAATCTTCAGATGGCTTCCTTAGTTCATTGATGGAGTCTGCGGCTAGCATTCCGGCTCTGCGTTCGCACAACGATGCAGGATTGCTTGGACAGCTTTTGCCAGAATCGATGAATCCGAAATTTACTGATATTCCGCTCTGGATGATGCACTAGCAATGTCCGAAGCCGAAGAAGCCATTCTACCCGCCGCCGCGACCGCCAATGAGGTCAATCAGTGGGCTGACATTTTCTATGGATTGCTGGTCGCTCCAATTCGCACAATTGAAATTCTCACCGACGATGAAGCGCTCGGAGCGAGTTACAAAACGGTCGTGGGTGCAGGCGTAATGGTGTTGCTCGCCAACGGAATCAGCGGCTGCGTAGACGCCGCAACGAGCGGAAGTAGACCTTCCGTCGCCATCCTTATAAGCGTAGAATTTCAAGCGATAGTTATGTGGCTTGCGCTCTCAGCAATTGTGCACATCGTTTGCGGCTGGGCCTCCAAGCGAGAAGTGTCTCTGCGCACTGCTTTAGTCAGCGTCGGCTGGGCGTTTATGCCTTTGATTTTCGCCGGACCGATGAGTTGTTTTCGTTCGCTAGGTATCGTCTATAACTTGTTGGCGGCGATTCCCTTATTGTGGATGTGTTACCTGCAATGGCTTGTGTTCAACCACTCTCTGGCGATTGGCTCAGTACGAATGTTTGCCCTACTCGTTTTAGGTCCGCCACTTTTTATCGTCACTTATATGTTTTGGTTATCGGTTGCGTTTGTTTCAATCGCACAGCTGTTCATGTAGCAATGCCATCGCAACTTTGATCGGAAGTCTTTGTGAGCCTGCCAACTGTTATTGCAATCATCGGACCAACGTGCACCGGAAAAACCGCGCTCAGCATCAAAGTTGCGCAAATGATGGGCGGCGAAATTATCGCTTGCGATTCTCGGACGATCTACAGACATATGGATGTGGGAACTGCAAAACCCACGCTGGACGAGCGCTGCGGCGTTCCTCACTATATGTTCGATGTAGTCGATCCTGACGTACCTTATACAGTTGCTGAATATAAGCAGCAAGCGACTGAGGCGATCAACGATATTTTTGCGCGTGGACTGACGCCCATCGTCTGCGGTGGTACTGGTTTTTACTCACGCGCATTGTTGGAGGGTTTAGTGATTCCTGAAGTCGCCCCTCAAGAAGATTTGAGAAACGAACTGCGTCAGCTTGCAGATCGCGATGGTAATGGCGCACTTTTTCAAAAGCTCGTTCAGCTTGACCCTGTTACTGCTCAGCGGTTGAATGCCAACGATCGTATGCGTGTGATTAGAGCAATTGAAGTGTCAATTTTCTGTCAAAAACCATTTTCGGAAGTCGTCAGCAAAACAGATTTGCCATTTTCAGTCATATGGATCGGATTGCGTCCAAGCAGTCGCGATTTGCTGCGAGCTGCGATTGCTAGACGCTTTGAGGAACAGCTTGGTTTGGGTTTGGTGGCTGAAGTTGAGGCTGTCTACAAAAAATTTGGTCCGTGTCGCACACTTTTGAATACAGTGAATTACACGGAATATATTGCATACATAGATGGGAAAGTAGATTTCCAAAGCGCAAAAGCAGAGAGCCTGACTCACAATAATCAACTCGCTCGCCGTCAATTGATTTGGTTTAAAACAAATTCTGCAATCAATTGGTTTGAATTTGATCACTATGTTGGTGATCAGCTTTCGCAATCAGTTCTCAATACGATTTCGCAAAAGCAATAGCCTGTGGTGCATTGCGGGATCGGCATCGTCGAAAAAAAATTGCTAATTGAGAATAGGATGATTTGAAAATGTCATTTGTGCAACCAAAAGTGTGATCAATTTATACGCTTGTGATGCGGGTTTTGATCGCAGCCCTTTACGTAAACGAATTTGGAGCTATACTACTCCTATAGGTTTGCAATGCAATTCCCGACGTGATCAAAGATTCTCAGTTCGCCTGTTCTACGCATTCAACAAACGCAAACAAATTGTTGATGCGTCGTCTTCAAAACAGAGTCCGAATAAATTAGAGTGTCGAGGATTGATGAAACAGTTTAGCGATCATGAAGTACACGAAGTTTCGCTGCCATGGAGCGACGGAACGCTGTCAGCCCGATTGTGGATCGTCAACGGTAAAACCGTTGTCGGAGTGCCCGAACTTGGTTTGCACTGCTACGGCAAATCGCAAACTGAGGCCGTGTTTCGGCTGTTCACTTCGCTGTTGAAATACTATCGTCAGTTGAAGCAGTATAAGAGCAGATTGCCGGAACGTGGACTCGATCATCTTGAACTGTTGACGGGCTGGGTGCAATCAATCGAAGATCGGATGAAGGCTCCAAAACTCGAAGCGAACGTCGTCTCTATCGGTCGCAAAAAAGGCTAAAGAATTCAATCAAAAAATGGACGGTCGGTGGCGCTCTTTGCACGTCGATCACGATCGGTTCTCGCCACCATAATCAGGTCCGTTTTCAATTGATGCAATGATTGTTCAAGTCCAACCGGATATTGATGCGGATTGAGCAAACGTTTGATACCTGGATGTAGTCGTCCCAACTCTTCTTTCGAATGTTCTCTGATCTCTGTCGCGCTAGGTGGATTGTAGACCAACTCACCTTTGCGAAAAATAGGCTGAAGCAGATCCATGTACTGCGTGTTCGGCGGCACAACTTTTCTGCGCGTAAAGTCGACTGGATCGACAATGACATAGGATTCCGGGACTTTTGCAGCCTCGTCGAAAATCATGTCGCCGATGAATAACTTGGCGCTTGCGCTTTCAGTGTAGAACCGTCGAATCTGCTGAATACCTGGGTTTGAAATCTTCACCGCTTGCTCGGATAGTTTCACTTTGTACTGCCACTTTTCTCCAGGTCGGCGCACTGCCGTTAGCTTGTAAACGCCACCCAGGGAGGGCTGATCATAGGCGGTGACCAGTTTTGTACCGACCGCCCAGACGTCGACTTGTGCTCCTTGATCGTTCAAACTTTGAATGATGTGTTCGTCCAGATCGTTCGATGCAAAAATCAACGTCTCACTAAAGCCTGCTTCATTAAGCATTTTGCGCGCTTCTATACTCAAATAGGCAAAGTCGCCCGAGTCCAGTCTGATGCCCTGAAACTTGTGACCTTTGCTTTTCAGCCATTTCCCCGCTTCGATAGCATTTTTGACTCCGTCCAACGTATCGTAGGTATCGACCAGGAAAATCGAGTTGTTCGGCATGGCTTCTGCGTATGCTTTAAATGACTCCAGCTCGTCGTCGTAAGACATTACCCAGCTGTGTGCGTGGGTACCTTTGACGGGAATGCCGTAAAGCTTTCCAGCCAGTACGTTTGAGCTTCCGTCACAACCACCTATGTAGGAGGCGAAGGTTGCTGAAATGCCACCATCTGCTCCTTGCGCTCGACGTAATCCAAATTCTAGAATTGACTTGTCACCGGCGGCCAGGCGCAACCGTGCTGCTTTTGTCGCAACTAACGTTTGGAAATTGATGATGTTCAGCAACGCTGTTTCGAGAATTTGACAAGAAATGATTGGACCTTTGACACGCACAATAGGCTCATGTGCAAAGACCACGGATCCTTCGGCGATTGCGTCGATATCGCAGTCAAATTTGAGCGCCAGTAGATACTCGAGAAAAGCCTCTTCGAATAGCGGCTGACCATCGTTTCCTGTCAGAGTACGAAGGTATTCGACATCAATTGCGCTGAATCTTGCATTTTGAATGTATTGAATGAAGTGTGACAATCCGCATGCGATGGCGAACCCTCCCTTGAAGGGATTTGATCGAAAAGAAAGGTTGAAGACAGCTTCCTTGTTGGCGGTTCCGGATTTCCAGTAGCTGTATGCCATTGTCAATTCATACAGGTCTGTCAGCAAGCTGAGTGAGTCTCTATATAGTTCGCTAAGTGGCTGCTTCATTGACTACCGTGGCGCTGATGCCAATCGACTAAATTTGAGAACTGGCGATTGGAGTGGGGGATGCACTTTCGACCCAACTTTAGCACATGCGGCAGCCCGCCTGGTGGCACACTGGCACCACATTCAGTGCCAAAGAAAAATCAGTGCGAATTGAACTTTTTCCGGTTCGACAACGTATTACTGTTTAGAGGTGCTCGAATGGATGTGCAGCTTGGTTGGAGAGTATCGTTTGCCCTTTCGATTTGGTTGTTGTGCGCCTCATCGGCGGCCCAATCTGCAGATTCGGAGGTTCAGGAAAAGCCAAAAGCTATAGAAATAGTTCCTGTCTTGCCTCCGAGCATAAGCCCGGATCCTGCATCAGCGACTTTGCCTATCAAGTACTGGGGAAACTCATTTTCCTTAAAATTTCATCGACCATCTTGTCCCTTTGCAAAAGCCATGAGTGCTCACCACGTCATGTTTTTTAACTTTCGCAGGCAAGCAGTTGATAGTGGTCAGGTGCCCTGCCGATATTGCCTTCCACCCAACTGGACTACCGTTCGAGCCTCGATCTGGCATCCTGCTGAAATGTTGAAAAGGGACTCTTCTAAGCCTGAACCAAATCCGGAATCGGTGAATGCTCCAGCCCTTCCGACCGAGATGCCAAATTAGCTCTGAACCCTTTTGGAAACGGACGAGTTTTTAAAATTAGAAAGGCTGCGTACCCAAGAGCTATCCGACCCAGATCCTTGCTATTGTTGATGGAGTAACCGCTGCCGTTATACCCGGTGGTTACGTCTACAAAGGTGGTATAACGACACGAGAAGCACTCTCTGAGCGACAGAACAACATATGAGCCTTGAATCAATTCAGCAGAACTATTCGGACGCGACTGGCTTTGTAATTGACCGAACAGTCTCTCCGCCTAAAATCTTGGGCCAGGCGTTCCTGGTATCCAAGAGCCGAGCCGTGACTTGTGCGAGTTCAGTTTTCAACTACGTTGAAGCGCCGTGGGCACTTGGGTTGCAGTTTATCCACCCCGATATGACTGACAGCATCAAAGGCATCACTCTACACAACGATTTTGATAAGGTGGCCGCACGCAAGTGGTACCTCGCGCAAACTGGCAATCCAGGCGATCAACTGGTTCTGGCTAACGATATGGCGTCGCTGACGTTGGACTTTAATCTGCCAAACGTCGAACCTGACAAAATCGCTGAATTGAACCGAGCGCTCTCACTTCCATTTTCGAGCGAAGGTGTCGAAGCGTCTGGTAATATTCACGGCATCGAATTTCTCTCAATTTTGCAAAACGTTCTGCAATCCGGCAAAGAAGGATTGTTGACGTTTATGGATTCACGCAATCTGCCGATCGGTCGCATTCAAGTCGGCGGTGGCAACATCCTGAAGGTGTATTTCAGAGGTTTGCTCGGAGAACTCGCATTTTTCGAGATGCTCTACAGAAAACCAGCCGAAGGCTATTCGTTCCAGACTACGGTGCCTTTCAATTGGGGCAATGTGCGCGACATCACCGCACCATCTGGCGCGCTGATCGAAGAGGCCCAACGTCGAGTCGGCGAGTTGCCGAGCATGTTGAATTACTTGGGCGGAGCTGAGGCTCGCTATCAAAAGCGCGTTGAAGTCGTCGATCCTACGCAAGTGAGCGACAACATTCAGTGGTTGATGGAGCGTCTCTGGGGCGCCATCGACGGATACATGACTCTGGACAAGATGTCTGAGCGTGTTGGTGCCGATACTTACACGGTTGTTCAAGCGATGCGCGAGTGCGTCAATCGCGCTTTCGTTTCGATGATCAATCGTTCGACACCGTTCCACTGCAGTCAGCAAGTCGGAATTCCATTGGTTTCGCACACAGACTTTGAAGTGAACGCGTGGGATCCGTTGCAAGCGTTTTATTTGGATCCACTCTCCGGCAAACCCACTTGGATGCAAGGGAATTTCTTCGGTGTAGCGAATGCGTTGCAACCGAAAAATATGTTGCATACGATCGCGATGCCGAACAATGTCCCTGGAGCGCTGATTCTCAAAGACTATAAGTTGATCGGTGTGCACAGTGGAGCACATATTCCAAAACCAGGCACACCGTTGCCACCAGTCAAGCTTTATCAAATGATGTGGATGGGCGCGTTGCTTGAAATGAGCACCAAGAGATCCAAACTCGAAGATGGCGTCACTGGTGAGCAGTCGTCTGCAATAGCAGGATTGCGCGGCAAACTCGATATCGAGGACGCAGCAGCAGCAGCAGCAACTGCGCAAGAAAAGGAAAAACTCGAGAAGTTTGTTTGTCCGAATTGCTATTCAACCAATACTAAAGTGGGACCATGCTTCAACTGCGGCACCGAAATTGCGCCACCTCCACCAGAGGTAGAAGCTGAAGGCACGAAAGCAAAAGCTGTTTCAGAAATCGCCAAACTACAAAAAAAATACAACGTCACCAATCAACACCTGGCCTTAGTAGCCGCAGTTGTGATCGGTGTGCCGGTTTTCGGTATGGCGTTCTGCGGAGGAGGTGGCACACCACCACCGGCGGTTACTGATCCCGCAGTGACGACAGACAGGGTGCACAAAAGTTCTGACAAAGCTGTTGCTCTTGCAACGAAATACGGCGGACTACAAGGTACTGCCGTGGGTGGTTACTGGTACGAAGACACTTCCGACTTGACCAAACCTGCACAATCTTTCGGACTCAATTCTGAATTGAGCAACCAGAGAGTATTATTTGTGATTATGGATGATATGGCGCCGGTTGCGAACTTAGAAAACTTTGTCGGATTGCCACCATTTTGCGAAGGAATAGCCCGTACAGAGGCAGAAGCAGCCAAAATTGACGAAGGTAACCAACTCTTCGGCAACGACAATTTGCAATGGTTTGTCGGCAAATATCAGGCGCCTCCGAAAGGACCACAGGAAATTTTGACCGCAGCCTACGCTTCTCCTGAAAAGGGCAAGTCAGTTTTGGTTGT